>CAZPWQ010000014.1:0-23028 GCA_964590495.1 uncultured Balneolaceae bacterium | reverse complement strand
GTTTTATCCCATAAACCTGCTTTTCTCATTTTTGCTTTCAAATAACCCATCAGTCGGTCCGATTTCGATATGGCGGCATTCAGTGAATCTGATTTAAGGCCGTAGTCATGACCGTAGGAATCCACATGCTCAAAATAAAGTGTGCCAAATTCTATGGCACGGTCTTCCGGATAGTTCAGCCACTTAACGATAGTATCTATTCTTGCTTCTTCCGGCATATTTCCGTCATAAGTTTTCCAATAGGTTGGATGCATTCCCTGGATGTCGGCTTCGGATCCCACCCAAAACATAGTGCCGGTGCGGATTCCCTGTTTCTCCAACGTATTCCAGATCGGTTCTCCTTCATACCATTTCCCGTCTTCAACAGCTTCGCGATCACTGATTCGATACCATTCATTCCACTCAGGATCATACATCGTATTTCCGGTTAATCCGCTGTTTTCAGGATATAATCCCGTAACAATTGTATAGTGATTGGGAAATGTATTAGTGGGAAAAACAGGTATTAATCCTTCTGCCTGAACTCCTCCGGCTATAAGACTGTCAAAATGCGGCGTATCAACCCTGTCCAGATAATCGTAGCGAAAGCCGTCAAAGGAGATCAGCAGTGTAGGGTTTTCCTGCAGCCGGTCGGTTGAAGTCTCTTGATTACAGCCAGCTATTAAAATTATCGCGAAATAAAAGAGTAATTTTAAAATTCTATATGCTGAAATCATCCTGATATAGTTTTATAGTTGTGGGATAAAGAAAAAGGGAGACTTCAAAGCTTAGAAGCCACCCTTTGAAAATAAGCTATTTATATCTAGAAGTTATACCGGACTCCTAACTGTAATTGCCAGCGCGAGCTTAAATCACTGACCTGGAACATCTCGTCATCAGTTACATCATTTGGATCAAAATCCAAAATTGGTTTGCCGAAATCACTGCTGTCAAGGCCAGGATCAGGATTTCTGTCACTGTCAATAAAATCCTGATCGACATAACCCTGAAAGGAAACCGCCTGGTAATTATTGAAATTGACGAATCTGCTCAGTCCCCATTCATCATTAAGTAAATTAAGGATATTGAAAATACTCGCCGTAAGCTCCAGGCGCTGACCTGAGAATGTATGGATCTCCTGGTTTATACGAAGATCGAGGAAATTAGTCCAAGGTTCACGCGCAGTTCCTCGATCTACAGGCCCACCGCGAAAATCACTGAGTGATTTATTATTTTCGATCCAGCTGTTGAACTCACTCCAGTTACCGCTTGCCATAACAACTTCATCCTCATTGGCCGGTACATATATCAGATCGTTATCAAACCGGCTGTCAGCGTTGGCATCACCTGAATAGATCCAGCTGAATGGTGTACCTGAACGACCGTCATAGATCAGTGAAATAGTGGTGGCAAAACGTTCGGCATAAGCGAATCGATATGATACCTGTCCAAGAATTCGGTGACGCCGTTCAAAATCAGCAGTTCCCAGCCGGGGATTATTGACATCAAAATTCTCATTAAATTGCCAGTTTGAAATAGCCCGGCTTGATGTACCATTATTTATGGTTTCAGCCCGATTGTATGTATACGCAAGGCTGGCATTTAAACCGAAATCAAATTGTTTCTCCAACTGACCGGTAAGACTCAGCTGATAGCCCTTGTTCGTATTATCCAGGACAATAGCATTAGTAAAATTTTCACCGTCAACACGCTGGGGGAAACCTGATGTATTGCCAAATTGCGGGCTGAATACAATATCACCGTAGATTGGTCGACCATAGGCAGATTCATCTACCTGTACAAGGTTGATATTGCGGAATACAACCTCGTTAAGCATGTTGGTATAGACACCTTCGAGCGTACCCGTAAGGCCATCAGACAGCACCCGGTCGACAGCCAGATTGAGTTTCAACGATTGTGGATATTTAAAATCATCTTCAATCAGGTTAACTTCCGTAGTATTTATTCCTTCCAGACTTGGATCAGTTTGGGGATTAGGCTGATTGTCGGGATTGGGTACAAACCTGAAATCAGCAGGCAAATCTCCGCCGGAAAGATCAAGACGTCCATAATCAGCACCCGTATTACTGTATTGGTTGGAAATCCATACAAAAGGCGGGCTACCGGAAAATATGCCGACACCACCACGGATCTGGGTAGTACGTTCACCATGGCTGGCATCCCAGTTAAATCCGAATCGCGGAGACAAGAGAATATTACCACTGGCCACCCGTGATGTCGAGAAATCTGGAAATGATTCTTCAACCTGTGGATTATTCGTGGGATTATCCGGAAGGATGGGAATATCAGCACGTAAACCGAAAGTTAACTTCAGGTAATCTGTTGCAGACCATTTATCCTGGGCATAAAAGCCCAACTGAATCCCGCTGAAGTTAGCAGTAGGGCTGCCACCGGGCAAAAGGTAACTATTCAGGTAGCGAAAAGGCAATCCCTCCTCAAAAGCCTCTATAGTACTCAGGTCCTCACCTGTTACGGGATGTGTAGTACCACGAAATTCATAAGCTCCAAAAGCATCCTGAACAAACAGGTTATCAAACGTGAATATTTGATTGTTGGTTCCTATGGTAAATTCATGATCACCGGTGATATATGTAAAATTATCAGTAATCTCTATTAAATCCTGATCAAGAGCATTGGCTTGCGAAAAACGATCAATACCCATAAAAATACTTCTGAACTGGCCATCCAGCGAAAGACTGAGATTAATTTCCGGAAATCGCTCAGCAACAACATCACGGGAATCACGAATTCTAGTATAAACAGCACGAAACGTATTGGATTTATCATTTCCAAAACTACTGTTCAATTCGGCAACGAATGAATTTTGAACACTATTGAAGTTGTATTGACGATTACCAAAGCTAAAAGAATTTTGGCTGCGGTTGATACCTTCTTCATCAACAGCATCTACCAGGTTATAGCGAAAGGTAAGCTTATGATCATCGTTGATATTCCAATCCAACTTGGCCAAGAGTTTGTTATTATCCTGCGCTAGTGAGAGCAAATCAAACCCGCCGGGATCATACCCGTATTCCTGCTGGGCGACAGATTGAATTTCATTGAATAAAGAAGCCTCTGCAGGAAATATATTAGCACCTCCACTGCCCTGTATCCCGGTTGTCAGCGGACTGGATTCGCGCTTGAATTCTCCACTTATAAAGAAAAACAGTTTGTCTTCTATGATGGGCCCGCCAATATTTAGCCCGAGGTAACTTTCATCAAAAGAGGGAAAGTCCTCTGATGTAATAAGTTCACCATTACGATCAAAGCTGTAATTACCGACAAAAGATTCATTTCTCATCTGGTAATATGCTGAACCAGTGAAGGTGTTTGTCCCGCTTTTTGTAATAGCATTCACTTGTCCGCCGGTAAAACCATTATTGGTTACTTCAAACGGTGCAATATCAACGTTAAACTCCTTGATGGCATCAATACTTATCGGAGATTCGACCCCGGCCTGACTTCCGGGTATGGCTTCTCCCAGTCCGAATACATCATTTAGTGTAGCACCGTCAACCAGAATATTATTATACCGGTTATTCGCCCCGCCAAAGCTGTTACCGCTGGTTACCTGCGGATTAAGGCGTGTAAAATCACCGAGCGAACGGCTGATTGTGGGAGTATTTTCTATATCCTGTGCTGAAATATTCGTCCTCGCACCTGTTCTGTTAGCATTGAATACAGGATCGGCCTGTGCTGTCACCGAAATTTCCCCAAGCTCGAGTTCACCTTCCTCAAGTGCAAAATTCAGCTCAACAGTTTCTCCTAATTCAATATTGGAAACTTCTTTCACCTGTGCATTAAACCCGACAAAGGTAACCTGTACTTCATAAGGCCCGCCCACTCTGACGTTTTTAATTGTGTAACGACCGTTAGTGCGACTCGAAGTGCCATAACGCGTACCGGTCGGCTGATGGATAGCTACAATATTGGCACCTGGTAAAGCTTCGCCTTCTTCATCGAGAACTGTTCCTTCTATTGCCCCCGAAGTTGTGCCCTGGGCGAACACAATGAGCGGAAGAAAAAGTGCTGTTAATAATAGTAAGTAACGTTTCATATCAATAGACAACTATTTTTGATTTAGGAATTCATCGTATCCGTGAACACGATATTTATTACCGCTCAAAATATAACCATCCGTACCTACCATAAAATTACTATAATATTAAGTCTTGCTTAACAGTTCCACACATCTGCCGCTATAAAATTAATTTTTGATAGATTTGAACCAGCCTTTTCTGGGAGAAGCCTAGCTTGTAAAGAATGTAGATCAGGGAGAAAACCAACTGCAGTTTCAAGACTCCGTTTTTCTTGTATTTTCTTGCCGAAGTAATAACCTCATCGGACAGTATCTTGAACTGGGTTTTCTTTTTAATCCTTCGCACTATCTCATTGTCTTCCATTACTAAGTGATCTTCTCGGAAACCACCTATATCTTTAAATAAAGTGCTGGAGATAAATAACCCCTGATCTCCAAATCTAAAAGCGTTGATATCAAAGCGGGTGAACCAGGCATAGGTATCCAGCAAAAAATGACTATCATCAAAATCCAACCGGAAACAACCCGCTGTCCTGTCAGATCCTACAGCCTGTTGTATTCGCCGATCAAAGTTTAAGGGAGGTTTTGTATCTGCATGTAAAAAAAACAGGATTTCTCCCGTGGCCTGTTCTGCGCCATAATTCATCTGGACCGCACGGCCTTTTGCAGGTGATAAAAACACATTTGCTCCCGCAATACGAGCTTCTTTTGAAGAGGAGTCATCGCTGCCGCAGTCAACAACTATGATTTCTAATTTATTATCAGATCTGTGTCTGACCGAATTGATTGTCTCACCTATTAAACCGGCCTCATTATACACCGGAATTATTACACTGATCATCTTTTAAAGGTAAATATCTTTTGCCACCGCCTGTAAATCCTCCAGTGTATCGACATCATTTAATTCAGGAAGCTTTGCCACGCTTAATTCCTTTTCATTGGCATCATACAGAGTTTGTTCCAACACCGAAGAACTACTCCACTCTTTATCATCAAATAAATCCGGATGGTATGCTGCCATACCCAACAGATAATATCCTCCGTCGGCAGATGGGCCTATGACAAGATCATTATTTTCTAACTCTGCAAAAGCCTGGTTGATTATATCCGCCGTTATATACGGACAGTCACTTCCGATAATGACAACCTTTTGATATCCCTTCTTAAATGCCTGTCCGAAAGCCTGTTGCATGCGTTTTCCAAGCCCCTCTCCCTGCTGTGAATGTTTGGTATAAGCCGGTGAACTCCATATATCATCATTAACCACTGCGGGTGAATACCAAACCTGTTTATCTACCTCCACATCCCGGGTTTCCCGTTTTGTGATCATCAACAGCTGACGATAAACTTCCAGTGCCCTTTGATGTCCTATAGATTCAGCCAATCTGGTTTTCACACGCCCCTTTTCGGGCTTTTTGACAAAAATAAGGAGTACATCTGTGGTAGTTGTTTCTTTCATTTTAATGAATCAATCTATCACTATTTAAAAATTTGAGGTATAAGGTAATAAGGATATAAGACTTCAAAAGTCCAAAAATTCCACCTGAACCTGTTCCCCTTATACCCCTATACCCTTATCTCCTTATTTCCTCATACCCTTATCACCATTTTCAGGCAGTTTCTCCGCCGCAGCTGCTTCCGGCTCCGGCCGTGCATCCGAAACAATGTTGGTTAATTCGTATTTCCCGGTCGTTCAGTAAAGACTCATTCCATTCGCTTATATGTCCGGGAGACGATTCCTCGACCGGCATTTCCAGCATCTGGTTAAAATCACAATCGTACAACGTACCGTCCCAACCGATGGATATTGTATCCCGGCACATGACTCCTTCTGCGGCTGCCGGATTAAAAGCAGTTACAAGCCGCTCCATATATTCTTCCAGGTTACCGGATTCCAATAAAAAATTAAGAAAGCGGCTGATTGGAAGATTAGTTATCGTATATAAGTTATTAAACGTAATCTCATGCTTTCGATTGAGCTGACGCTTGAAATCCCGCTCGAGTGCCTCCTGTCCTCCCGGCAAAAATGCTCCAACCGGATTGTATACCAGGTTTAATTCCAGGTTTGTGTCTTTTTTCCCATATCCCAGCTGGTTCAGTTTCTTTAAGGCTTCGATAGACTTATCATAGGTACCTTCACCCCGCTGCCGATCGGTTCTTGATTTATTATAAAATGGAAGAGAACAGGTTACCTCCACTCCATGACGGGCAAAGAATTCCGGTAAAGAACGGTATTTCGGGGCGGTTGTCAATATGGTAAGATTCGAACGCACAATTATTTTTTTATCCAGTTTTGAAACTTCCTCAACAAACCACCTGAAATGGGGATTCATCTCGGGTGCCCCTCCCGTTAAATCTACCGTATGAACATCAGAATTTTTCAGAGCATTTAAACAATACTCGAATGTCTCTCTGGTCATAATTTCGGTTCGATCCGGTCCTGCATCCACATGGCAGTGTTTGCAGGTCATATTACACATATAACCTACATTCATTTGAAAGATCTCTATACCGGTTGGTTTCAGCGGGTAGAGGTCGATTTCTTTCAGCTTATCAGCAAATTTCGGCTGCTGCCGAAGCGTTTTAGAATGGTTATTTAAAACTTCCAGCTGATAGGAAGGGTCGGATAGCTTATGACTTGTGGTTTTAAGTGTTTTAATCATATTTGAATACTAGCAGATTATACTGGATTTTCTATCAATTTTTCATTGATAATTGTTCATTTGATTACATGCTTAAACCTTTAACTTTATTCATCATTTGCACTCCGTGAACCAAAGAAGCGCCGCCCCGGATAGCTGTAGCCACATGTACTGCTTCCATCATCTGTTCTTCACTGGCTCCCTTCTCGAGGCTCTGGTCTGTAAATGAATCTATGCAATAGGGACACTGGACAACGTGAGAAACAGCTAAAGCTATTAATGCTTTTTCACGGGCCGATAATGCGCCCTCTTCAAATACAGAACCATAATAATCAAAAAATTTCTTAGCCAGCTCAGGTTGAAATTCTTCGACATCACCAAATTTCTTAAGGTCTTCCGGGTTGTAATAACTTTTTTCCATAGTAACAATCTTATTTTTGTCTGTTATACTTGCTGAGAAGATACAATATCGTATTAAATTCAACCGATGTTAAATAATGGAACTTTTACAGCTGTTTTAGCTTTAATAGACACTCTTCCAACAAATATTCTTACAAAAAAATATTTAATTCGACATGAAAAAGTTGCTTGTAGTGAGTTTACTCTCTGGTTTATCCTTGTTGATAATCAATTCTACCTTACTGGCACAGGACCATGAAAGAAAAACCGGTGTCGGATTTATAATCGGAGAACCGACCGGACTTAGTTTAAAATCATGGACGAGCAGTACAAATGCATTTGATGTGGGTCTTGCCTGGTCTATCGGCCGCCACGATGCCGTTAGTATTCATGGCGATTATCTATGGCACCGTTTTGGAGTTTTTGAAGATCTGGAACAGGGATGGCTGCCAGTGTATTACGGAATTGGAGGGCGGGTAGTCTTCGCAGAAAACGATGCTGTTTTAGGTGCAAGGATTCCACTTGGTATCAACTATCTTTTTGAAGAATCACCGATAGGTCTGTTTTTTGAGATAGCCCCCGTTGTTAATCTGATTCCATCAACCGATTTTGACGTCAATGGGGGGGTAGGTGTAAGAGTATATCTGTAATATAATTCTACAAATAACCACCTGATCAAATGGAAATACTTTCACCTTCTTTCGCAAGTTGTATAGATTCAAAGCTGTCCTTGAATTTTTCCTGCAGCTTATTTTCGAGATTTTGCAGCTTTTCGTCACAGGAATCCGGATCGTGATGTGTCAGAAATAAGTTTCGCACTCTTGAACGCATGGCAAAATCAACGACATCTTCCCAGGCAGAATGTCCCCAGCCGCGTTTATTTTTATAAGAAAATCTGTCGTACTGAGCATCATGCACCAGTACATCCACATCCAGAAAAAAACTTTTCAGTTGTTTATAGAAATAAGCGTTTGATTTTTCATCGATTGGATTTAATTCATTATCAGGACAAAACACTATTTGCTTTCCATCTAAATGGATTTTATAAATTGCCGTATTGATAGTGTGATTGGCCAACATAAATTCTATCTCATACCCTTCATATGCCGTTTTTTCTTCTTCCTGAGTAATATAAACAAGGTTGGCGTCAATCATTTCCAGTGTTACCGGGAAAAAAGTTTTAGTCAAATGCCCCGACAGAATTTCTTTACACCCGCCATTTATCTGTGGCGGCATATGGATCTCAAAATGATTTGTCGAACCATATATCGGTTTAAAAAAAGGAAAGCCCTGGATATGATCCCAGTGGGGATGGGTGATAAAAATCCGGCCGCTTATCTTTTTTTGAGTTTTAACAAGTTGATTTCCCAGATTACGGATCCCGGTGCCACTGTCCAGTATTAAAATTTGATCAGATTCAGGTATATCAACCTGCATACAGGTTGTATTCCCCCCAAATTCCATATTCTCTTTATTTGCACATGGTGTAGAACCACGTACCCCCCAAAAAGTGATTGTAATCCCGCTGTTCTTTTCCCCCATAAATATTTATCTAAATGGATATCCCAATTGTGAAGGAGAGATCATTTAATAGCAACTGAAATTAGAACCTCATAAATGGTTAATTATCTGAAATACTGTTAGAAATACAAATTATAAATATTTTATCTTATTCAGACTGCAAACGTATCTCCTCCATCTCTTCTGTCAGTGAATCCAGCTTATCCTGCTTTTCCTCAAGCTTTTGCTGGGTCTTCTCGATTTTTTCATTGATCTCATTTATCAGGCTGTTATCATCTCCTGATGGTTTAAAATAAGTTTTTGACTCTTTGTACTGAAGAACTTCCTCCTCGAGTGATCGAACACTTTTTTCCACCTTTTTGAACTCGCTCCGCAATTTTTGAATTTTTTTACGATCATCATTATCAAGTTCTGCTTTTGCCAGCTCCTGGTCGAATTTATCTCCGGATTTTGCAGCACGGAAACGATCATAGATCACATCACAGGCTTTTCTATACTGCTTCCATATTTTATTCTTCTTCTTAATAGGAACATAACCGGCTTCTTTAAATTTTTCCTGCAGCGGTTTGGCAATATTTACAGCTTCAATGGGATCCTCATGCTGACCGAGTTCCTGTAACTTTTCCAGTATCTCCTGTTTCTCTTTGAGATTACCTTTCCTCTGCTTTTTCACTTTTTTAAAATGTTCGCGGCGGCGATCATAAAATTCATCCATCGCCCCTTTAAACTTTTTCCATATTTTATTCGATTTTTTCCGCGGAACCGGCCCAATCTCCTTCCATCTCTGCATCAGGTTCTGCATTGCCTGATGTCCTTTATCCCAGTTGTCTGTAGTCTTAACTTCTTCAGCCTTTTCAATAAGGTCAAGCTTCTGCTGATAATGCTCTTCTTCCTGTTGCTGAATTTTATCACTGTTTTCAGACTTTCGCTTATTAAAAGCATCCGTTGCCGCTTTGAAACGCGACCATAATTCATCTTCAGCCCGCTGTGGTAAATTTCCGATTTTTTTCCAGCGACGGTGTAATTTGTTGATATCCCGTGCAGCCGACGCCAGATCTTCTTCCTCTAAAAGGGCTTCAGCCTCTTTGCAGATCTGCTCTTTCTTTCCGTAGAATTTGTCAACCTTATTTTGATGCTTCTTATCAAATTTATATTTGCGGTCGTAATATTCATCCTGGGCATTTTTATATCGTTCCCATACTTCATTGGCTTTCTCTTTTGGAACACGCCCGATTTTCTTCCACTGCTTTGTCAGATCATCAAAATCTTCGTCAACTTTTTTCCAGGAACTTGTATCTTCATCGATTGATCCGGCTATTTTCTCCATCTTTTCGAGCACAACAAGCTTCAGCATCAGATTATCTTCCTCTTTCTGGCGCTGTTGTACCAACCGATCAACTTTGTGATCATTAAAAACCTTAATCAATTCATTAAACTTTTTGTCCAGATCATCGCCTTTATCCGATGGCAGAATCCCTGTTGAATTCCACTGTCCTTTGATATTGTTTATCTGCCCGGTTGCGCTCCATTTTTTTTCAGAGACAATTTTTTCGAGCTTTTCCAACAGATTTTGCTTCTTTTCAAGGTTTTCTCTTTTCTGATTATTTAGCTTTTCATAATGCTCTTCCTTACGCTTTTCGAAAGTTTCTACAGCCCTGTTAAATTTCTGAAAGAGCTTTTTAACATTATCGGATTCCAGATCAGGACCATCAGACCATTGATGGCTGAGATTATCCAATTCCATAGCTACATAAGGCCAGTCACTCTGTTTGGAAAGCTCTGTCGCTTTTTTGACAATATCCCGGTAATATTTTTCAGGGTCCTCTTCGACCTCTTCTGCCATCTCATTTTCTTGCTCAGCTCCCGACTCGTCTTTTTCATCTTCTTGCTCTTCTTCACCGGAATCTGTACTCTTTTTAAGATCTTTAAGTGTCGACAAAAGCTTATCAAAATTACCAACAGCCTTGGCTGTATTAATTTCTTTCTCCAGTTGTCGAATCTGATTTTCAGCTGGTTCCTTGATTTCTTCCAGTTCCCGTACCTTTTCCTTTAACTCCTCATAAGCTTTGCGATATCCGGCTAACTTCTCTTCCAGATCATCGGGATTCACCTTGCCTATTTTTCGTTGTTCATGATGGGCACCTTTCTTCAGAAAAAGTTCTTCCTCCTGATTCAGAAAAGAGTAATCATCCTCAAATAAATACTCGGATGTTGTTTTTTGGTCTTCCATAATTGTAATCACGGGAACTTCGTTATAGCGCTTGGGAATTCTTATTACAACTTTTTTAAGGTGATAGTTTAAAGCAAGATAATATTTCTAAGCAACTTATTACAATCAGTCAGGATTTCTATTCAAGAATCTTACTTAAACAAAAAAACAAGCCCAAAAACACCTTTATATCCGTTAAGAGCATCCGTAGCATAAATATTGACTGCTTTAAAATTTATTCTCTGATGCTATAGAAAATAAATTTGCAAATTGATTTTTACTTTTACCGCATTTAAAATCGATGAGCCTGTGCAGCTCCTGTGGATATAAAAGTATTACTCAGAAATCCGGCTGGAAAATTCCGTTCTCTTTACAACATAACCTGCCGGCTTTGGTCTCACCGTATACAACTATTGGTTCTCTTCTTTAACCAGATGAACATCTCTTTGAGGAAAAGGAAAAGAGATATCTTCCTCATCAAATCGCTCTTTTATACGTTTGATCAAATCGTAACGAAGGGGCCAGAAATTTGCGGTCTCGGTCCAGGGCCATACCCGGATTAATACAGAATTATCCCCCAGTCCATTAACTGCGACCAATGGTTTCGGTTCTGTCATAACCCGTTCATCCTGACTCAAGACTTCATTTACAACTCTCATCGCTTTATCGATGTCGTCATCATATGCTATTCCGAATTCAAGGTTCACTCGGCGGGTTGGATTACGGGAAAAATTCTCAATCTTGCTGCTCCAGATCTGTGAATTCGGCATTGTAACGGCAATGTTATCAAATGTATGCAATTGGGTGACAAACAGTCCGATTTCGTCTATAACTCCAACTGTGCCGCTTATATTTACCGCTTCACCGACATGAAACGGTCGAAGCGTCAAAAGCATAACGCCCGATGCAATATTACTCAACGTACCCTGCATGGCGAGACCTATAGCCAGCCCTATTGCACCCAGTAAGGCTACGATACTTGCCGTTTGAACTCCGAACTGATTTAATACTGCCAGAACAGTAAAAATAATTATCAGTATCTTTACAATCTTAGCAAATAATGGAGTCAGTGTATCATCAACTTTATCGGTACGTTTTAAATATTGTTCTGTACGGCGGGCAATCCATTTTGCCGCTGTCAATCCGATAACTAAAATAATGATTGCACCAACTACGCTGAGTCCGTATTCGATAAACAATAACTCAATTTGTTCGATATCCATAACAGGTAAATTCATAAGTTTGAAATCAATATTTCTCCAGTCAGACAATTTGGTCTACTGAAGTACAAAAAGGCTAATTACCATATTAATAATAAAAAAAGAAGACTACATGATAAATGTGGTCTTCCGGCACAAGGTATTAAGAATGCTGAGTGAATTATTTTCTCTTATCTCGAGGCAAGATGCCAGGAACACTTAGTGTAGTAAATTACTTGGTGGTAAACCGGTGATTAATTCGGGCTTTGACTGCTTTTCGTTTCATTTTCCCAGCGATAATGATCAATGAGCCGAAGCATATCGGGTGGGATTTTGGCTTCATACTCAACCATCCGCCCTGTCCGCGGGTGCTCAAACTTTAACCGGTACGCATGAAGGGCCTGGCGATTAATTAACGGCTCAGCTTTCTCCTCTTCAGCATAATGCTGGTCGCCAACAAGCTGATGACCGATATCTTCAAACTGTACCCGGATTTGATTTTTTAGTCCGGTATCCAGGCAGGCCTCGACCATTGTGGTTGAATGGAACCGCTCTTTTACTCTGAATGAGAGGCGGGCGGGAGTAGCCTCCTTGTCATTGGGATCAGTTACCACATTGCGAAAGCCTTTTTTAATAAGTTTGAGATGATGCTCAAGTATTCCTTCATCCTCTTCTATTATTCCGCGTACAATAGCAAGGTAGGTACGTTTGGGTTTATGTTCCCGGAATTGCTCAAACAGATGATCATAGGCTTTTTTGTTTTTTGCAAAAACCATCAATCCGCTTGTATAACGGTCAATACGATGAACACAACCTACCCTCACCCCATGCTTGCCGAGATGTTCGGCAACCATATCAAAAAGATTCTTTGGATTTCCGTTGGGCACAGAAACGGCAAGCAAACCGGCGGGTTTGTCAACGACAATCAGATCTTTATCCTGGTCAACAATATAAAAAGGTCGCTTCTTTGCCGCCATAATCTGCCTGATTCAAAAGATCTGGTAACAGGGTTTAATCTACGATTCAACACCATGTACTTCTTTAAGAATGGCTTCGGCATCGGAATCGTCACCCTGCATAACACGATGCTGTAAATTCGTTATAATCTCCTGCTGCGCTTTTTCGAAAGCTTCTTCCTTGGCTTCCCGCTCATTTCCGGTACGAATCAGATCAAAAATATCATCCGCACGTATTATACTGTAAAGATCATCTTCATTAAATGCATGAGAACGAAGCTCTTCATATTTCTTAAAGACCCGCGGAAAATCTTCACTATCCTCAGCTTTAGTGATAATTTCCACATCTCCAGGACCTTCAGCACTCAGTGGAATTTTGCAAAGATAAAAAAACCGGTGTTTATAGTTCATATCCTAAATATTAATCATTGATTATTTCTTTAACAGTCGTCTTAATATACGAATAATTGTCGGGCTGTCTTAATTATTGAGCCTAATATAACTATCAAATCGTTTTTTTTCGACTCCCCCGGTATTGAGCATGTTTTTCGAAATCTGAACTCTCTATAACACGCTTTTTAGCACTTTGGGGATAACCATCCACTTTAACCGTGCTGTTCCGGGTTTTACGTGTTTCCATTCTCTTGCAGGATGTTCAATGCAAACGAGCCCGGATGCCGGAACGCGGGCAATACCATCATCCAGAGTTGCAAAAGGATAGAGTTGCTGCATCACATCCCCGATTTCGGCTGATTTTGGAAATTCTAACTATCACCGTTGGGTTCATTTTTTTTATAATTCATCCGCTGTCGCAGATACTCGAGAAAATTTTCGGCATAAACCAATGCCATAAGTATAATCATAACAAGAATAGTTACCATTAGAGCCAACAAATACTGTTCAAGAGCTACCGTCATGCCGATTGCCGATGCAAAAAGAATTGATGCGGCTGTTGTTAATCCCTCTACCGTTTGCTCCCTGTTTCTAAAAATGATAGTGCCTGCTCCCAAAAAACTGATCCCCGTAATTATCGCTTCCATTATACGTATAGGATCTGCCATGACGGCTTGCAAATGTGGGCTTTCACCATAATGTTGAATCATAAAGTCACCCAAAATCACTAACAATGCAGCAACACCGGTTACGAGCATATGCGTACGCAAACCGGCAGGTTTGGAAGCCAATTCACGCTCAAGTCCAATTAATCCTCCCAAAAATATTGCTAAAACAATCTTAATGATTGGTGGTCCCAGCGCTTCATATTCCATTTCCATTTGATCTGTACTTAAAATGTTGGCATGTTTGATTCTTTAATATTTACATAGTGATGTTAACATAAATTCGTTCCAAATCGCTTCACGACAGCTTCCAACGCTGAACCAAATAGAACCATTCAACCTATTAAATTCACTATTAGTACAAAAATCAACCCGGTACAGGCCTTTTTTTATATCGAGTTGCATATCAACAAGTCGGCATGTATTTTCAAGTTCTAATTTAGCAAAATCATTATAATTACATTACTGTCGCCTCATGAATGTCGAAAAGCGTAACAAATTGTTGAGCCTTGTACTGGGCATTATCATCATTGCTTTAGGATACTACTTATACCGTTCAATTGTTGACCCTTACCAGGAAGTCATAGAACGTGAACAAATAACCGAACAAGTTCGCGAACGAATGAAGACAGTACGGGATGCTCTTATTCATTTTGATCAAAGAACAGGGGATTTCCCTCCAACTGAAGGCGGGCTCGACAGCCTGGTGCAATTTTTAAAAACTGATTCTCTGATGGTAGCAGCACGGGATTCACTTTTTGATACTGCTCCCTTTAATCCCGACTCTGTTATTTATTCGCCGCGTCCACCTCATCCGAAGTTTGAATATACATTAAATGATACGCTTCGTCCTCCGATTTATTTACTAGAAGATCCGGATACGGATGATCACATCGGCTCGCTTACTAATACATCAGTGCTTAATGCAGCAAATTGGGAATAATGGCAAATGGTCCAACAACATCCTGGCTTAGGGCTGTGTTTCTTCGGCAATCAGTTGTTCTATGCGATCAATGATCCGGAACATCCGAAGAAACTGGCTCGCATAGGATCTTTCGATTTCAATTTTGATGTAACCGAAACACTGCTCGACAATTCTGACCGCCACTTCAGCGGTATTCGGCAAACAATTACCCAATTGCGTAAAGAGTTTGATATTCAGCATCTTCGTATTCTTTCTTTCCCCTCTCAGGAGTGCTGGACATCCGTTCCCAAAATCGTCTATGATGATGCCGATGAACGGGAAAAACACATCAGCATTCTGATGAATGGAATGAACCGGAAGCAGATTCATCCCACCTGGTATAAGCTCAGCAATCAGGATTACAGGTTTTTACTATTACGCAACACCAGTTCAACACAGGGAATACAACAGCTGGCTTCAACCGCTTCAACGGCTGAGCTTGTCAGTGATTTTGAAATAGGAAGCCGCTGGATTAAACACATAACTCCCGGCGGTTCTTTTATGACAGTTTGTTGCTTTAAGGATTGTATTTCTGTCAGCTCTTTTATACTCGGCAAACTCCGCGGTGCCACTTACATCACTTATGATGAAATTCAGGATTTGCCTTATTTGTGGCTGCAGTATTCCCAACAACTCAACTGGATGAAAGGATTGCATGATGAAACATACGTGTATGGAATAAATGCGTATAGAGTGATCGACATTCTGAAACCGTTTTGGGATGAAGCAGGTAATATCAGCAAAATGGATACTCTTGATAAAATCCATATAGACGCTGACGAAGAAACCTACGGTTTTAATCTGGAAGAAGCTTTTCCGGCTATTATGCTGGCTCTCGATTACGATTAAACTGCTAAAGATTCCGTATCTTTACAAAAATTATGAAAGGAAATTATTCGAGAATATCATGCGAATTATAACCGGACTTCTGAAGGGCAGGAGAATTCACATTCCAAAGACTCTCAACGTTCGCCCTACATCCGATCGTACAAAAGAGGGACTTTTTTCCATACTTGAAGCCAGGAAATACATTCGTAATGCCAATGTACTTGATCTTTTTGCAGGATCGGGTAACCTGGGTATTGAAGCTATTTCGCGAGGTGCCCGGCAGGTATTGTTTGTCGATAACGACCGGCGCAATATACAACATATCGAAGATCTGGCCGATCAGTTCGAAATAGTATCACAGGTACGTGCCGCAACATCGAATGTAGAGGATTTCCTGAATGGTTCTCCACTGCCTTATGATATTGTTTTTTCCGATCCACCTTATGATTATCCCCTGATGAATGAAATGATTACAACAATTGTCAACGACGGATGGCTAAACGAAAACGGCTGGCTTATCCTCGAACATGACAAAAGACATGACTTCAGGGAACATCCCAATTGTGCCTATAAAAGAGAGTACGGCAGAACCATCGTCAGTATTTTCCTTACCCGAGAAGATGTCAATTTTTAACTAATTCACTATACGATTATGGATACACTGGCTTTATATCCCGGTTCATTCGATCCTATTACCTATGGTCATCTGGATATTCTCGAACGAGCCACTGATCTGTTTGACAAGATAATTGTGACTATAGCAGTTAATAATCGTAAAGAAACGGTTTTCACAGGTGATGAACGGGAAAAACTGATCAAAATATGCCTGCAGGATAAAAGGTGGGCTAAAAGTGTGGAAGTACAGCAGTTTACGGGGCTTCTTGTCGATTTTGCCAAAGAAAAAAAAGCCCAGACCCTGGTCCGCGGGGTTCGGCAGATTTCTGATTTTGAGTATGAGTTTCGAATGGCCCTCACCAACCGCCGGCTTGCTCCCGACGTTGATACTGTATTTCTTATGCCCAATGAGCATCTAACATTTATTTCGGCCTCACTGGTTAAGGAAGTCGCTTACTGGGATGGCGATCTCTCCTCGTTTGTCCCGGCACATGTCGCCGAAGCTCTCCATCAGAAGTATAAGGATCAAAAATAGAGTTAAAACCTTTCAGGTTTCTGTTTTATTATGGTTTGAAAGAATCCAGCTTAGAATAAGACTGCAGTTTTTTCTATTTTCCCATCGTCGATTAATCAAACTGCAATATCCAAAGTAACATTTTATGATCTCAGAGCGTGCACAAGCTGTTTCACCTTCCGAAACATTGAAAATTTCGGCAAAGGCTAAAGAATTGCAACGTCAGGGCAAATCTGTCATTTCGCTGAGCGCCGGCGAACCTGATTTTAAAACCCCGGCACATATCTGTAATGTGGCCATTCAAGCCATCAAAGATGGTTTCCACGGATATACGATGAATACCGGAATGCCGGAACTACGTGAAAGTATCGCGGATAAACTCCGGCGTGATAATAACCTGGACTACAAACCTTCACAGATTATTTGTAGCAACGGGGCGAAACAGTCACTGGGTTTCAGCATGCTGGCATTGATCGATCCCGGAGACGAGGTAATTATACCGGCTCCATACTGGGTTTCCTATCCCCAGATGGTAAAGCTGGCAGATGGCAAACCGGTAACGCTACGTACCTCATTTGAGGCCAATTACAAACTCACACCGGAACAGCTCGAGGATGCGATCACCGAAAAGACAAAAGCGCTCTTGCTTTGCTCACCATCAAATCCCACAGGTACCTGCTACACAAAGGATGAGCTGGAAGCTTTGGCGGAAGTACTGCGGTCGCACCCCGGGGTTTATATCATTTCTGATGAAATATATGAATACATTGTTTTTGAGGATGATCATGTTGGTATTTTACAGGCTGCGCCTGACCTGTACGACCGAACAATACTGATCAATGGCTTCTCAAAAGGTTTCGCTATGACGGGTTGGCGCCTTGGTTATCTGGCTGCGAAGCAGGAGTTTGTCGATGCTGTTGCAAAAATCCAAAGCCAGGAAACTTCCGCGCCGTCGGCAATCTCCCAAAAAGCAGGAGTAGCAGCTTACCGCGGCAGTCTTAAACCTGTTAAAGCCATGTGCGAATCGTTCCGGGAACGACGCGATTTCATCTACGGTAAACTTTCCGACATTGCCGGCTTAAAGTGCTTTAAGCCTTCGGGAGCTTTCTATGTGTTTCCGGATATATCCCACTACCTTAATAAAAAAACATCTGTAGGAAAAAATATGGAAACAAGCACCGATCTTTGCCTGTACCTGCTTGAAGAGCATGGGCTGGCGGCTGTTCCGGGCGACGCTTTCGGTGAACCAAACGGCATTCGCTTGAGCTATGCATCGTCGCTGGAAGACTTGAAAGAGGCTATGAATCGCCTTAAAGCGGGGCTTGGACAATTATCTTAAGAGAAACTGTAATTTTGTATGAATGGGTGCGTTTGGCACATTTTCTGCTACTGAAAAAACGGACTCATTGAACATAAATAAAATTTATTATGCCTACTTACGAATATAAACGCGAAGACGGAACCACTTTTGAAGTACGACAAAGTATTAATGCAGAACCGCTGGAAAAATGTCCTGACACCGGACAAAAAGTACAGCGGGTTATCACCGGGGGCGGCGGTGTAGTGTATAAAGGTGACGGTTGGTACGTAACGGATTACAAAAATAATGATCGTCCCAAAAATGGTTCTGAAAAACAGGCTTCCGGTGACAAAACAACTTCTGAAAATAAAACACCACAATCCGGGGAGACCTCCAGCGACGTTACCCCCGCATAACCTCTGGTTACTGTGAATTCAAAGCGCTCCGAGACTCATAAAGAAGCTTTAGATCAGTTCATTTTGCTTTGGGGTGAGATGGCATCGGCATGGGGTATCAACAGGACAATGGCGCAGATTCACGCGCTGCTGTATGCAGAATCTGATCCTCTTGACACCGATACTATCATGGAGCAGCTGGATATAAGCCGCGGTAATGCCAATATGAACTTACGTAATCTCATGCAGTGGCAGCTCATCCACAAAGTTCATTTTAAGGGCAACCGGAAAGATTATTTTGCCGCCGAAAAAGATGTCTGGAATATTGTAGCAACTATTATCAGGGAACGTCAGCAACGGGAAGTGGCCCCCATCCGTCAGAATCTGAATGAGTGCCTGGACCTTTTCGAGGATCGGGAATCACTCTCTGAAGAAGAGCTGGTATTCAGGGAGCGGATCGAAAACTTTACTGAATTTTTGGAAATGTTTGAACGATTCACCAAGGCCCTGCTCCCTTACATCAACAAAAAGAATCTGAAATTCCTTAAGCATCTGGTTAAACTTGCAGAAATGAAGGAAAGCATAAAAGGCAATTTATCTGGTTCTTCTGAAGCCTCACAAACAAAAAATCAGGATGACATCTAAAACAACACGCCAAATCGGGGATGCCGGTGAGGAACTTGCTGCAGCATATCTTGAATCGAAGGGCTACACAATAGTTGAACGCAATTATTTTTTTAAACGTGCCGAAATAGATATTGTGGCTTTTGATGAAAGCTGCATTGTATTTGTAGAAGTTAAAATACGCTCAAGCAATAAATACGGTGAGCCTGAAGAATATGTTGATGGAGAAAAAATAAAAAATATCTATAAAGCTGCAGAGGCCTGGTTGTATGAGCGAAAAATGGATGGCGCACCGGTACGATTCGATGTTGTCTCAATCTTACAGATTGATAATAATGCGCCGGATATCAGGCATTTCGAAAATGCGTTTTGGCGAAGAGGTTAACCGGCATTTGTAAATATGATAAGAGTAACAAAAAGCTGTTGAGCGGCTGATTATCAGAATTGCGTTTATACAATTAATTGCTGTACTTTCCGGTGCTGGGTAGTGACAAAAATAGCTAAAGGCGATCAGCTGTTATGAACTTTCAAATAATAAATCCGCTTAGATGGCGTAAATCCTTCCTGTTTATCATACTGGGTGGCTTTGTTTTTATATGGTTTGCCTTTATTGACACCTACAGCATATGGACCCGCGTTACGCTTGATCAACGAAAGGTTGAACTTAAAGAGAAAACAGAAATACTGAAAGCAGAAACCGTGGAATTAAAACAGAAGATTGAAAATCTGAAAAGTGACCCCGCTCTTCTTGAGCGTATTGCCCGCGAAGAATACGGTATGAAAAAAAAGGGTGAAAAGGTTTATAAGATTAAGAATAAATAGTTGACCAAGAACATTTTCCTTACTTCATTTCTTGCTTGTTCTGCCTTATACTATTAGGCTGACAAAAGAGTTAATGACCTACAGCCTCTGATCTAGTTACCCCAATTACCTGTATCGCTAATAATTCAGAATGATTCAGCCTTACGCAAATTTTACCGGGAAAATATATAGGGCAATTCCTGCGACGGTGCTGGTATTTTTTTTTCTTATAATCTCATCTGAGGCAATAGCCCAGGGCAGAAGCATTCGCCCCGATACTCTCCAAAACAGACCCGATGCCCGGGGTAATATGCAGCAACAGGGGGGGGCACCGCAGCCGGAACAAGAGGGACAGATTAACTTTCAGGCGAAAGACTCACTTATTTTTGTATTTGATAAAGAACGTATCGCCACTCTTTATGGATCTTCATCCGTAAACCATACCAGCGGACAACTGAATGCAGGCAAAATATCTCTGAATCTCGACCGGCACCTGGTAAATGCCGCTACACAAACTCCAGAGGATACTCTTTCCCAACCGGTTTTAACGAGAGAAAATGACAAAGTCAGAAGCAACAGCATAGCCTTTAACTATCAAACAGAAAAGGGGCGCTTTGAAGTAGCAAGAGTTAACGTGCAGGATGGTCAGCTGATCGGTACAAAAGTAAAAAATACAGAGCGGCATGTAGTATTTCTTGAAAATGCGATCTATTCAACCTGTGAGCTTGATCATCCCCACTGGTATATTAAAGCGGATCGTATGAAGATCGTAAATGAAGAAGAAGTTTTTTTTCAAAGGGCGCGCCTGTATATCCTTGATATTCCCTATCCTCTAATTTTTCCTTTTGGATACGTTCCCGGTAAACTCGATCAAAAACAGTCGGGGTTACTGGAGCCGACCTATGCTTTCCAGCAACAAGAAAGCCGTGGGCTGGGCTTGCAAAATTTTGGCTGGTTTCAATACATCAATGATTTTGTTGTCGGGCAGGCCAGCATCGATATTTTTACATCGGGATCTTATTACGTAGATGCCAGAAGTTCTTACCGAAAACGGGAAATTTTTGACGGATCTGTACAACTGGGCTATTCAAGGGAGCAGCAGGGCCTTGAACCCACGGATCCTGATTTTAGCACAAGTGTACAGAGAAGTCTGCGTATCAATCACAGCCAGGATTTTTCTCCCTATGCCAGTATAAATGCAGATATCAATTTGAGAACCCAGGATTTTTTCCGCCGCAACTCCTATGATCGGGACCAGCGTGCTGAAAGAAGTACGGGCTCAAGTATAAATTACCGCTATCGACAGCCTGAAAATCAATACAACTTCAATATCTCAATCAGGCAAAGCCAAAATTTCAATACCAATGTAACACGGTTATCCGGTCCGAACGCGAGCTTTAGCCTTAAACAGTTTTCTCCTTTCACCAGCGATCAGGTTACACAGGGTCAATCACCCTGGTATGAAAATATTTCAATCCGGTATCAAAATAACTTTGAATCAAACTTTGATTTTAATCCCATTGCAGGAGACACGGCCCAGGTTAACTGGTTTGAGGCCCTGTTAAATCCATCCCAATACCGGGAAGCTACCGGTGATTTTGATCATTATGAATATGGATTCAGGCAACAGGCCGGTATATCGATGGGGCAGTTACTTCCCAGCCGTTTTCTGAATGTAAGTGCCAATATTAATTATGAAGAAATATGGGTTCCAACTACAATACGTAAGGATTTTATTCCTGAAACCAATGAAGTTGTGGAGCGACAGGTACGAGGTATCGAAACAGCACGTGAGTTTAACATCGGTTTAAATTTTTCTACCACTTTATACGGTATGATGAACCAGAAACTTGGTAATATCGTAGGATTCAGGCACACGATGCGCCCTACCATTTCCTTGGGTTATCGACCTGATTTCAGCACCGACTTCTGGGGCTATTACCGTACCGTCCAAACCGACACCACGGGAAATACACAAAGTTATTCTATCTTTGAGAATGAAGTTTTTAGAGGACCCGGAGGTGGGGAGCAACGTTCCCTGGGCTTAAGCCTCAACAATGTGTTTGAAGCCAAACAGGTACGTCGTGATTCGACCGGTGAAAAAAAGGAAAATGTAATCCGTCTCATTGACCAGCTCAACTTCAGTACAAACTACAATTTCGCAGCAGACAGTCTCAATTTAGCCCCTCTTAATGCCTCCTTTTCATCCCGGATTATCCCGGGATTAAATATAAGAGCAAATGCCCAGTTTAACTTTTATGAACGGAATGAAGCAGGAACCAGAATCAACGACTTCATGCTTACCAACTCGGGCAGGTTATTTGAAATGACGAGCTTTTCAGTAAATACCGGATATTCCTTTAGCGGGGGCGGACGGGGTGGGGTTAATTTAGACAATGATTATCATTATCCTGAGCATTATAATCCATTAGATCAATCCATCTTCAGGCCGGTTGATCCTCACTTCAATAAACAACCCGTACCCGATTTTAACTCGCCCTGGTCGTTTTCTATTAATCTCAGTTATCGATGGAATCTGAATCCTACCGGTGATAACCGTAAATCAGCTACCATCGATGCCGGTAATATCCAGTTTAATTTAACTCCAAAGTGGAATTTCCGAACTCAGATGGGATATGATTTAGTGCGCGGGGAGTTTACACCATCTCAATTTACATTGAGTCGAAACCTTCATCGCTGGAATCTGAATTTTACTATGAGTCCTTTCGGTGAACAGCCATTTTTCTTCTTTGCATTGCGCGTCAACGCGGGTCGAATACAGGGAATTCTCCAGAAACTGCCGCTACTCAATAATCTCGAACGAAGTTCAAGTAACACAGGACGCTCGATACGTGGATTCAGGTAGAGAGAGTTATCAGTGTGTCAGTTAACGGTAGGCGGTAGACAGCATGACCAATCCTAAATAGAGTTGACCGTTTTGAGGTGTTGGTTATCATTTCTGTT
>CAZPWQ010000013.1:11432-54113 GCA_964590495.1 uncultured Balneolaceae bacterium | reverse complement strand
CCGAAAAAACCACTCCGCGCCATCTTCAGGGTAATCATCTCAAAAAAATCATAGCACGTATTTTCCAGCATCATGCAGTGCCGCCGCGTCTTTTCTGATGTTTCCACCAGTTCCCAGCACTCGTCAATCGTCTGGGCTGCGGGAATTTCGGTAGCCGCATGTTTTTCGTTTTCCATAGCAAATACCGCCATTGGTGTATGCAGATGCCAGGGAGTACAAATATAGATCAAATCGATGTCGTTCCGCTCGCAAACCTGTTTCCAGATATCTTCGCTGCCGGCATATCCCTGCGGGTTATGATTTGTTTTCGCAATTGATTCTATGGCTGCATCAACCCGGTCCTGTTCCAGATCACAAATGGCTTTTATATCCGTACCTTCGATACGCGAAAGCCTCCTCACCGCTCCCGACCCGCGGTTTCCCACTCCGATAATTCCGATCCGTACCGTATCCAGCTTCGGGGCCGCATACCCGTACATGTTGAACCGCTGACGATGCGATTTCTTATAAGAGTTATCGTCATCTGCTTGATCCGCCGGATTCGAGAATATCCCCGTCCCTGTAAAACCGGCCAATCCTATTAACTTCAAAAACTGCTTGCGACCAAAACTGTTACTCATGGCATGTCACCTAGCTGTGGTTTATTCTAGTTATTTCCCTTTAACATTCCCAGGACCTTGAGGGCGTTCTTATTATAAATCTTTTCAAGCACTTCATCTGGAAGATAAAGTCCATAAATCCTCCAGCGTCCCTGCCTGTGATGGCTTGGGTCGGCATTTATATATTCATCATCGGTTTCCAGGAAGCGATAGTATACCCGGTACGACTCTGGATCAGGTGGAGTATCAGTACCGAATAGAATCCTGTCCTGGTACCTGATCATAAATTTCCGGGCAGTATAGGGTTGACGACCCAACTCACTGATACGTGCATTGATATCCACATACATGTTTGGATACTGCTCCAGCCACATTGAGACACGACCTAAATTCTCAGGCAGATTGGCCATGTGAGTTGCAATAAAAGTGGTATTCGGATGCTTGGCAAACACACGATTCCGCTGCTGCAGGAGTTCTTCTTTCGAAGGATATTCATCCCCGTAAAACGACCATTCGGGATGCGCTCCCAGTTCATCATAACGTTCATTATGCCGATCGATGGGGGTAAAAAAGGCCTTGGGATCTGAAATATGCATCAGGACAGGAATACCCAGTTCACCGGCCCTCGCCCAGATAGGATCGAGGCGCGGATCATCCACCGGTACCAGCTCCCCGCTTTCATCTTTAAAGCTTAAACCCAGCGATTTGGATATTTTAATCCCCCGGAGACCCGTCCCAACTGCTTCTTCAAGTTTATCGGCCTCATTTTCTCCGAAATTCGGTTCATCAATTCTACTGAAATCCGGCCTGAAAAAGATGATAAACCTCTCTTTTGATGCCTCTTGAGAAACCTTCAGATGTTCTTTGTAAAAGTCACCAGCGGAGCGGCCGTCCAGGCTAACTACCTTCCAAACACCGGCTTTATCCATTGCTTTAAGATACTCTTCAGTCTTCTTGAGATCCCCCAGATGATTATGTATGTCGATCACTGGATATTTGGGTTTCACTATTTCGGTCTCACCGACCACCATCTGGCTTTGGGGTTCCCAGTCGAGTAACTTCAGATCCCCGTTCTGGGCGGAAAGTGCTGCCGGAAGACTTAAAATCGCAAGTGAAAACAGGTAATATTTTATAACAGATCTTTTCATTGCGGATTTCGATTGATATTAATTTAGATTTATGTGGCTTCCCCGACAGGTCTTTAAATCAACCGCGTCGTACCCCCGCCGTTTTCAAGTTCAACATCCATTCCGCGCTTGTTTGTTTTCCACGCTCCGCCTGTAAAGTCGGGGACCTTAACCGGTTTGGAGCCGTTTGCAACCGACCATTCACTTAGCGGGATAACCGCACTCCAGAGCGCAGCATCATAAACATCCATCTCTACCGGAAGACCATTGCGCAGGCAATCGATCAGCCGCCAGTCACGTATATCTACGTTATAATATGAATGGTCGGCTTCAGCAGTTTCAGCCTGTCTGCGCAATTCATTAAACCGTTTTATCATCTTGGGAGTATATTCTTCTATAAGCGACTTGAACTCATCCTCCGAATACCAGCCGTCATGACTGGTGGACAACCGGTGCGGGCCTGCCTTGTATGTTCCCTTGGTTCCGCTGAGCAAATCAAAGCGTACATTGGGACGGGGAGAGCTTACATCATGCTGAATCATTATCGTTCGGCCCTTGTGGGTTCGGATGGTACTGGTGTTTATGTTTCCCCGGTAATCCCAATCGGTAAAGGGCTCCCAGAAATCATCCTCTTTGGCCAATTCGTTGGCCTTCTCATTCATCATAAAATCATTGCTCGACATAGAGACCATATAATCCATCTGGTCGCCGTAATTAAGATCCAGCATCTGTGCTGCAGGACCCAGTCCATGTTGGGGGTAGAGATTACCGTTTCTACCTAAATTCTCGTGCAGGCGCCAATTATTGTGGTACATATCCTTGTCAAAATTATATCGTTCCAGCAGATCATGAATATAGGCGCCCTCGGCATGAATCAACTCACCGAAAAAGCCCTGCCTGGCCATATGTAAAATAGTTGCCTTTGGTTGTTCATGGCACGAACTGCATATCTGTACACAATGTTTGCGGGTCTCCTCCGATGTCTCCACCAGTTCCCAGCATTCTTCAATGGTTTGGGCAGCGGGCAACTCGGTATATACATGTTTATCATGCTTCATGGCATATACCGCCATCGGAGTATGCAGATGCCAGGGAGTGACTATAGAAATGAGATCGATATCTTCCCGCTCGCATACCTTCTTCCATTCATCCTCCCCGCCCGAATAACTGTCTGGATTGTGTGAAGTCCCTTTGAGCGATTCAACAGCCGCTTTAACCCGGTCGGCTTCCAGGTCGCAGAGGGCTTTAATCTCAACTCCTTCGATACTGGACAGGCGCCTTACCGTGCCCGAACCCCGGTTACCCAGTCCGATGATGCCAATCCTGACGGTCTCCAGTTTCGGTGCGGCATAACCATGCATGTTAAAGCGTTGGTTGTATGTTTGCTTGAATGGAAAGTCTTTGTCGGGTTGACCCGCTGGATTCGAAAAAAATCCAGTACCGGTAAATCCAGCTAATCCTATAAGTTTCAAAAACTGTTTACGGCCAAAACTGTTACTCATGACTGGTCACCAATTAAGATTTATATCCATTTAATTTTTTTACCTGTTATAATCACCCCGACATACCATGCGAAAGGTATTTTCCCCAATATTTGTATTTAAAATATTACAAACAAAATGAAATCCTTATGTTTCTGGTCTCTTTGGGTATAAATTCAAAATTCGTAACTGGTCTGATATAAATATTCATGACAAAATTCTTTAAAAGTGACCCAGGATCAAAGGAGTTGAAGGGAGGATTTACATCTTCAGAGATTGCCCGCCAGCCGGAGACGTGGAAAGAAACCTGGAGACAAATCCGGGAAGAAAATGAAAAGCTTACACATTTTCTGCAAAAGGTACTCACCCACGAAAAATTGAATATCGTACTAACCGGTGCAGGCTCTTCGGCTTTTATAGGTGATGTAGTAGCTCCCACCTGGAAAAAATATCTGAACAGACCGGTTCAGGCCATCCCGACCACGGATTTGGTCACCCATTTTGAAGATTATATCGTAACAGAATCTCCCTTGTTGTTAATCTCGTTCGCCCGCTCCGGGAACAGCCCCGAAAGCACAGCTGCCATTAACCGTGCCGACACCTTTTGCGAAACGGTATATCACCTGATTATAACCTGTAACCCTGAGGGAAAGCTCGCACAGATCGATGAAACCGAAGACAACTGCATATTTTTATTGCCACCGGAGGCAGAAGACCAGAGCCTGGCAATGACAAACAGTTTTACCAGCATGGCATTGGCTGCATGCCTTATTCCCCGGCTTATTCCGGAAACGGAGCACAGCATCATCAGCCAAAATATTGACCTCATGGCAGCGTATGGTAAAAAAATTATGGACAACTACATCCCCCTTCTCAAGGAAATTGCGGAAGCAGATTTCAACAGGATTATCTTTTTGGGAAGTGGCCCCTTGCAGGGTACCGCCAAAGAATCACACCTCAAGGTCCAGGAATTAACAAATGGTGAGGTTTTGGGAAAATTCGATTCTTTTTTGGGATTCCGGCATGGGCCAAAAGCAGTCATCAATGATGAAACTCTTATTGTTTACCTGCTTTCAAATAACATCCGAACCAACCGGTATGAGAATGATCTGGTTTATCAAATTGCCCAACACGATATAGATCTGATCACCCTCGCAATTGCCGAATCAAACAACTTCTCACCTGAAGTTGATTACGCCATAAGTATTGCCGATTCTTCCAGGTTACCAGAAGATTTCTGGGCCATATTCTGTACCTTGCCGGCACAAATACTCGGTTTTTATAAATCGTTACTACTCGGTTATAATCCCGATTCACCCTCTCCCGCAGGAACTATTTCACGAGTTGTTGAAGGTGTTAAGATCTATGATGATATTGATAAAGAACCGGATGACTCTTCCGACAGGGAATAAATCTATTTGACAATTCTCTAAAATCAAAACGGCCCGATTATCGCAATGAACAAAAACGCCTCTTCGAAACTGGATCTGTTGGTAGTTGGTGAACTGAATATGGATCTGATCTTAAACAAGGTCGAGTCGTTCCCGGAATTGGGTAAGGAAAAAATAGTCCGCGATATGAATCTCACCATGGGCAGCTCATCGGCAATTTTTGCGGCTAACAGCTCCCGGCTGGGACTTTCGGTAGGATTCTGCGGTATGATCGGCAATGATGATTATGGAGGAAAGATCGTCAACCAGTTACAGAGTTTTGATATCGACACATCACTGGTTACTGTTTCAAAAAAGCATAAAACCGGATTAACAGTAATTATCAGGTACGCAGACGACCGGGCTATGCTGACATATCCCGGCACAATGGAACATTTTTCTTTGGCTGATATACCTGATACTGCCTTTGACTCCGCCAGGCACCTTCACATATCATCCGTTTTTCTGCAACACGGCATCAAAAATGATATGTTTGAAATCATAGAGAGGGCAAAAGCCGGAAGGATGACGATTTCCATAGATCCGCAGTGGGATCCGGACGAAAGATGGGACCTGGATTTTAAAAAGTTACTTTCCAATATTGATTTTTTCTTTCCCAATGAAGATGAATTTTTAAACATCGCCAAAGCTTCCACGATTGAAGAAGCGATTTCAAAATTTCAACCCTGGCTGACTGACGCTGCTATAGTTATCAAACAAGGTCCGGAAGGCGCTGCCTATTGTACCGGCAGCGAAATCGGAAGCGTGCCGGGATATATCAATAATGAGCCGGTGGATACCGTTGGTGCCGGCGACAGTTTTGACGCCGGTTTTATTTACCGGTATCTAAAAGGGTACTCAATAAAAGAATGCATCCGATTCGGTAATATTACAGGGGCTTTTTCGACAACGTCACCGGGCGGAACGGCAGCCATTAAAAGTTTGAATCATGTTCATAATTACGCTAAAGAGAAATTGTCGATAGATGACTTTGCAGAATAAACTTATTGAATACGGCCGGCGCAAAAAGGCATTGCTGGCGGTCAACTTTTACAATTTTGAAACACTTTCGGCAGTTCTCAGGGCGGCTTCAGCCCAGGATTCGCCCGTCATCCTGCAATCTACAAAACAAACAATCGACTATCTCGGTTTGGAGGTGACGGCGGGATTGGCCCGCGCCGCTATCAGTCAGTATGGGGTGGAAGCCTGGCTGCACCTCGATCACGCCCAGGATATAGAACTCATACAACAAGCATTGGATGCAGGATACGATTCCGTAATGATCGATGCGAGTGAACATCCGTTAGATGAAAACCGTGAAATAACCCGCCGGGTCGTTAAAATGGCTGAGCCGTATGGGGCCAATGTAGAAGCCGAACTGGGATACATTGCCAAACTGGGGCAGTCAAAAGGAGATATATCGTTTACTCAGCCGGAGGAAGCGAAATCATTTGTGGAATATACCGGTGTTGATGCCCTGGCAGTTGCAATAGGTTCAGCTCACGGTTTTTACGACAGAGAACCGAAACTGGATATCGATCTCCTGAAAGGTATTCAGCAGGCAACTCCTGCATCACTGGTTCTTCACGGCGGTTCAGGTATTCCGGATGCACAAATACAGTCGGCCGTACGGAATGGCATTCGCAAAATCAACCTGGCTACAGAAGTTAAAAACGGATTTATGTGCACCCTGAGAAAAGAACTGCCCAAATCGAAAGAGATTGATTTGAGAAAAGTCTTCCCGCCGGCTATTGATCACGTCCAACAGCTGTTGGAAGAAAAAATAGAGATGATAAATAGAGCCTGATAATTATGCCGACGTTTGACACTTTTCCAAAAATTGATGCACACATTCATTTTAATGCCGACCGGGATAATTTATTAAAACTTGCTCAAAAGTATGGATTTGACCTTTTGACTATCAACACGGAAGTACCTGAATTCCCCCCGATAGATGAACAGGAGGAGCTGGCAAAGAAATATCAGCACGTATCGGATGTTGATTTATTCTACGCTGCTACAATCTCATCAGAAAATATATTCCGGGATGACTGGGCTGAACGGACAATTGATAAAATCAGAGGTGATATATCTTCCGGAGCATGCGGGGTCAAATTCTGGAAAAATATCGGTATGTCTATTGAAAAGCCCGACGGTTCGTTTCTCATGCCGGATGCACCTGAGCTGAAACCGGTATTTGACTTTCTGGAGGAACAAGAAATACCGGTACTCGGACACCAGGGAGAACCCAAAAATTGCTGGCTGCCGGTACAGGAGATGACAGTAAAAAGTGACAGGGAATATTTCTCGTCACACCCCGAATACCATATGTACAAACACGACCGGTACCCCGGATACTGGGAACATATCAATGCACGGGATGCAATTTTAGAACGTCACCCAAACCTCAGGTTTACAGGTCTGCACCTGGGCAGCCTGGAATGGAGCCTTGACGAGGTTGAAGACCGGCTGGATAAATATAATAATTTGTCTGTAGATCTTGCTGAACGTATCTCTCATCTTTATTATCATGCTGCAAAAGACCGCGATCGGGTTATCGACTTTTTCCATAATTACCAGGACAGGATTATCTACGGAACGGATATTATTGATGATCCTGATAAAGAGCCTGCTGTGGTCAATAAAGATTTAACACACCGTTGGGAAAGCCACTGGGATTTTTTTACTACTGATAAACTGCTTCATTCTGCACAAATTGACTGTTCCTTTCACGGATTGGCTCTACCTGGAACCATTCTTGAGAAGATCTATCGTACGAATGCTGGGAAGTGGTATGGTATCTGATTACGATATCTGTGAATTTCAAAGCCCCTCCTTGTTTCGCTGTGAGTTTTCAGTCCCGATTCTTCGGGACGAAACCCCACGCAACAAGGAAGGAGTGACTCTTTATATTGATTCCAGCAATTTTCAGGTTGCTAACCAATATACCATTAACTATTAACAACATTTGCTGGAACAGGAACAGCTTAAACTAGTTAAAGGACCAATAACCTATTTAACAAGAGATGTTACCAAACTGTTTTGCAAAATACCTCCTATATATTTTTGGATATTGACGGTGTCCTCAACACGTATCGCCACCGGCTTCTGCAGGAGGAAGTTACAGGCGATAGTTCTATGCACAACTGGTGTCCTCAAGCATGTAACAACCTGCTTCAGCTTTGCAGGGAATATGACGTGCATATTATTATCTCCTCCAACTGGAAGGATCAATACGAACTGGAAGAAATCCGGGAATACTTTGAAAAGAATGGTATCCCTTCAGATAGCATCATCGATAAGACCCCCTCCGAAGTTGAAGTGCATAAAGCAGCTGAATACCGGGGACTTGAGATTCAGCAGTGGCTCAATAAAAACGCACCCAATGGGGCATCATACGTGATTATCGATGATGAATCGACCATCTTGTCTGCCCAGAAAGAACATTTTGTCCATGTTGATCCGGAAGAGGGACTTGCAGATCCCGGAGCAGTGGCAAAGATCAGTCAGATATTGAGTAACGGTGAAAAATAAAATTGCTTCGGAATGTCTTTCAGAAACAATTATACAGCTTACCGGTATGACTAAATAATAGACCAAGCTTAAAAAATTATCGCCCTATGAATAATGTTTTCACAAACGGTAAGAAAGTCCGAAATAATACTTCGTCTGAAACTAATCTGAAGATCGATGAAGAAACACTGGAAAATATAAAATACTATTCCGATAAATCTGAGCGAGAGATTACAAAGCGTATTAAAGAACTTGATGAAAAATGGGATATTGAGCGTGTGCTGGAGTTAAATATGTCGACACTGGCTTTAAGCGGAATTATTTTATCCAAGGCTGCAAGTCGCAGGTGGCTGGTTCTACCGGCAGTTGCCCTCGGCTTTTTTGCACAGCACGCCCTGCAGGGCTGGTGTCCGCCGGTTAGACTCCTGAGAAGTTTAAAAGTAAGGACACGTGACGAAATTGATCAGGAAAAGCATGCTCTGAAAGCCCTGAGAGGTGATTACTCAAATATCCGATCAGCCGAAGAGGCGTTTATAGCTGCAAAAAAGCGTGACCGGTAGTGTGTCAGGAAACCATTTCGTCAGGCACCTTAGGTGTAGCTATCATTAAGGATAGTTATAATGATAATATATCAAAATAATTATCAGGGAAGCGGCACCCAGGCGCTGGATGGGAAAATACCGGCCATTGCCAATATGGCGATCAGGAATGTCCCAATTACAATCGCAGCAGCCGGCGGATCCAGATGAGTATCGCTGTGGGCATAAAAAATTCTTTGTATCAGTTCTCCAGCTAAAGCTGAAATTATCCCGAATAAACCGCCGAGTAACAACATCAAATAGAGAGGACTTTCAAGATAATCTCCTCCGGTTGCGGCTATGACAGCCGTACTGGCTACCAGCGAAATATGGTGAGTTACCGGAATTTTTGCGACACCACAATTTAAAAACAGCAGGGTGGCCGCACTGACACCAAACGGAAGAAATGTACTGCCGGTTTTATAGGTAATAAAAGCTGCCAATATTCCGACAACTAACCCCAGCATCGTCACGTGGTTCCATTGGTATTGATGCGGCAACCACGGTTCCACGGTGAAGCGTCCTTTGACAGGCTTTCCCCCGGCGGCCGTTTCTCCGATCACCCGGCGCTCATCGTCCACGAAAGGCTTCATATTTAATAATCCCTCTTTGCTTTCTCCAATGATGGGATATCGTAAAATCAGCCGATGGGCTACTGCCGACAACACAACCGCCATAGCAATGGGATCCCAGGGCATAGCCAATACCGTGGAAAGTGTCGCAATCCAGTATCCCAGAATACCAAACAGCCCGCCCACAAACATCACATCCGGCTTGGGGCCAAGAGCATAAGCAATATTTTTGGCCTGATGATAAGGAAAATCCGTATCCATATACCCCCGCTTTGCGGCAAATGCCGAGGCCGCAGTGCCGGCTGCAAAACTGATATGTGGACCAAAAACCGGTCCGAAACCAAGCGATGAGGTGATTGCATCGGAATTTGACAACTCTGCATCCATAGCTAATAGTCCTATAATATCACCACTCAGAATACCCGCTGTTTCACCTGCCATAACCAGGAAACCGGTAAAAATAAACGCCGGTAAAGCCCCTATTGCGCTTCCAAATGCGCCTCCGGCAAAAGCTGCCAGTAGCATACCGATCATCCATAATTCAGAAAATTCTGCCATAGTGTAACCTTCCTTTATTTTTGCGCATTGTAATTAATGCTTTATTTCAGATTTTTAAAAAATCCCGTTTTATAGTATAAATGATCTAAACTCGAACGGCGCCCGGTTTACCATTCTCAACCACAAAAGATGCACGGGTTTTGATCGGAGCTCCTGTTTCATCGACATAAGGAACCACCCGGAAGTCAGTTTCCCATTTTTGGGGTGTTAAACTACACCGCACATATCCCCGCTGGCCATTAAAAAACTTCACATGGGCATTTTCAGCCAGTGCTATATTTCCTCTTTTACCTTTATCAACCCCATTACCACCCGATGAAATGCTGGTACCTACGAGTTCAGTAGCAATAGTTGACGATTCCATATCATTAAAATCACTTTTAAGATCATTTACCCAGTTACTATGCTGATCACCTGTTAAAACAACAAGATTTGATATTTTGTTTTTTTCAATAACATTAAACAATCTTTCCCTGCTGGCTGCATAACCGTCCCACTTATCCATATGCAGGCGGACATCTGATCCCGCTCGGCGATCCCGCTGGGCAACCATTACTTGTTGAGCAAGTACATTCCAATGGGCTGATGAGGTCTTTAAATTGCTGAATAACCACTTTTCCTGTTCCTCACCCAGCATAGTCCGGGAAGAATCAAATCGTTCAGAACATTGGCTTTCCATTTTACCACCACAGGCAAAATCCGTACGATATTGGCGCGTATCCAAGACATTAAACTGCACCAGGTTGCCATACGAGAAATTCCGGTATAAATGCATATCTATATTGTCAGGAATAGAGGACTTTCGCAAAGGCATATGTTCATAAAAAGCTCTAAATGCCGCTTCTCGCCGTGCCAAAAATTGTTCATTATTATCATAAGGAGGACCTTCACCTCCCCAATCATTTTTAACTTCATGGTCATCGAGCGTCACAATCCATGGGAAAGCTGCGTGTGCCGCCTGCAGTGAGGGATCTCTTTTATATTGTGCATGACGAGCCCGATATTCCTCGAGCGAGTATATTTCTTTGGAGGGCAAATGCCCGCGCCCAATGTCTCCTTGAGATCCGTATTCATATATATAATCACCAAGAAAAAAAACTACGTCCAGATCTTCTTTTATTAAATGATCGTATGCTGAATAATAACCTTCACTATAATTTTGGCACGAGGTAAATGCAAAGTTAAGACGATCTATAGAAGCTCCCGGTTCAGGTGCTGTTTTAGTACGTCCGGTTTGACTAATATCTGTTCCTGACTTAAACCTGTAATAATACCAGCAGTCCGGTTCCAGACCTTCTACTTCTGCATGAACGGAGTGGGCATATTCAGGTTTAGCGTTTATGACTCCCTGTCTAACAATTTGCTGAAATGAGTCGTCCTTTGCTACTTCCCATTGTACTTCCACTTGTCGAGACGGCATTCCTCCGCCATTCAATGGATTTGGAGCTAATCTGGTCCAGAGAACCACTCCTTCCGGAAGCGGATCACCCGAAGCTACTCCCAGGCTAAAGGGATAATCAAGAGATTTGAGGGATGATTTTATAAAGGGATCTGCATTTTTTTCAGATAAGGATTCCCCAAAAGAAAGAAACGGAAGAGAACTTACTAAACCGGCTCCGCTTGCCAATCCTGCTATTTTTTTTGTTATACGTAAAAAACTCCGGCGGTTCAGCTTCTTATGAATTAAATGGTCAAGAGCAAACTTGTTTGATTTTTTTTTGTTGCGGTTCATTCTACCTTGTAAAAAGTTACATTATTCAATTCTGGGATGAAGATGCCTTTATCAATAAATACAAGGACATCCCACGATTAATGCGATACCGGAAATGACTATTTTAATTATTTCTGAGTTTATTAAAATAATTGGGGTAATTTGATAATATACCGTCCACACCTAAATTTCTTAATTTGACCATTTTGTCATATTCATCGACTGTCCAGGGGATAAGAAGCATTTCTTCATTTTGGACATTATTGACTAAACCCGAATCCACTAAAGTGTGATGGGGGAAATAAACATCTGGAGAATAAGTTAGTACAGCTAAATTATCTCTGAAATCCACATTTCTCTTGGGAATTGAATACATCTGTGGGATTGAGGAATTAATTTTTTTAAATTCCTGTAACATTCGTTCATTAAATGAATGTACACTGACTCGGTCCAGTATCTCCAGCCCAGCTAGTTCATCATGAACCAGCTGTACTACTTTTGAAGGTTCCGGTTGTAACTCATTATCCCATTCCGGCTTTCTTTTAAACTCAATAAAATAGGTGACCGGATCATTACCTTTCTCAACTATATATGACTCTATTTCCCTGACAGCTTCTTTCAACAATGGTTTTGAGAGAGAACGGGTTTCCTGATCCGGGAAATCTGGATTTTTTATAGAACCGCAATCATATTTGGCAATCTGCTCATAACTCATCTCGTAAATCCGATGCTCCTTCTGTGTCTCTTTATCTATAGAATCACCCTCTGGTGTCAGGCAAATATCGTGACGAAACCAAGGTTCATGAGAAATTACCACTTGATCGTCACCCGATATAACAACATCCAATTCAATACCATCAACCTCCAAATCAACGGCCTTTTTAAAACCCGGAATAGTATTTTCAGGCATGAGTCCCATAGCACCCCGATGACCAATTAATATAAGTTCCTTTGTCTGGTCGGGTTGACTGCATCCCAACATCAGAATGACTATAAATAACAGGTAAAAAAATTTGGATGCTCGCATAAAAAAACTGGTAGAACATTGAATTGTAAAAAACTAAATAGCAACCTTAACCACCAACATATTCTATCTACAGGTAATATTTAGTTGACTGCCGATTTATTCATCTTTCATTAACACCCAGCGGACGTGAATTTTCCCCAATTTCCTCTTTGTGTTTCTCAACAGCCTGCTTAAGTTTCTTAACGATTTCCGGATAATCCCGCACAAGGTTGCGCTGTTCACCAATATCCTCCTTCAAGTTGTATAAGGCTTCATCTTGGTGAAAATTGAAATTATTAGAATAATCATAATGAACATTATTATAATCTCTCCTATTACCTTCAAGATGTAACTTCCAATCTCCTATCCTGATGGCTTGCAATTGCCTGAGCCGATAATAGTAAAAAACTTCATGGGGTGATTTGTCAGTCTCTCCTGCAAGAAGTGGCCAGATGTCCTTTCCGTCAATAACACGATCTTCAGGCAGGTTAGCGCCAACCAGGTTGGCAATAGTTGGATATAGATCCATTATGGTAGCCATTGCATCATTTGTGGTATTGGCTGGAATTTCTCCCGGCCACATCATTATCGCAGGCACTCTGTGGCCTCCTTCCCAACTAGTACCTTTCCCTTCACGAAGGGGAGTTGCCAGTCCACCATCCTCACCTTTTTGTAGCCATGGCCCATTATCCGATAAGAATATAACCAGCGTATTTTCGGTCAAATTCAGCTCGTCCAATGTATTGAGCATCTGACCCGTACTCCAATCAATTTCCTCTATAACATCCCCATACAAACCAAAATCTGATTTACCACGGAATTCTTCGCTTACATACAAAGGAACATGAGGCATAGTATGAGCCATATATACAAAAAATGGTTTATCCCTGTTTTCCCTGATGAATTGAGTAGCCTCTTCTGTATACCGTTTAGTCAAAAGGGCTTGATCCGGACCACGTTCAATCACTTCTTCGTTTCGCATTATCGGCATCGGATCATACGGGCCTTTAGCCGGTCTGGCATTTGGTCCCATATCGTTGCTAAAGGGAAGCCCGAAATAATAATCAAATCCATGATTAGTAGGCAAAAAAGGTTTTTCATGTCCCAGGTGCCATTTGCCAATAGTTGCTGTTGTATAACCTTCCTCCTGTAGCAATTCAGCTATCGTAATCTCTTCAGGATTTAAACCATCATCTGAATCCGGCCAAAATACCTGTGATACTCCCACTCTATGGGCATAACTACCAGTTAATAATGCAGCACGGGTTGGAGAGCAAAGACTTTCCGTATAGAAAGAACTGAACTTCATTCCCTGGTTCGCCATTTTATCCAACTCAGGAGTTTTTATTTTAGGAGAACCATAGGCCCCCGCATCTGCATAACCCATGTCATCAGCCAAGATGATAACAATATTGGGAGGGGTTGAGTCTGGTTGTGCTTTTACAGTAATTGAAGAAAAAAAGAAACCTATACCAACAAGCAACAGTGAAATTTTTTTCATAACTCAACAGGTATTCAATTATCATTAATCTTATAAGATTTATTCTGAAATTATTTACGCACATGGAAATAGGTCAAACGAAGTTGGCTATTCATTACCTGTATCCATTATTAGTAGGATCTGATTCCAGTAAATTTGGATTCAGTTCTATCTCTTCTGCAGGAATTGGGAATAGCACGTGGTGCGGCTGGAAATTCCCTACCGGATCATAAGCACAGTGTCTTGTATTTTGGAGAGCTTCAAATAAAATACCCCATCGAATCAGATCCATACGCCGGTGACCTTCTCCGGCCAGCTCCCACTTCCGTTCATCATATATCGCTTCCCGGAACTGTTGTTGTGAAAGCCCGGCCAATGGTTGAACAGGATCAAAGGCTCGTTCTCTGACTGTGTTTATATACTGGTAAGCATTGGCTGGACCATTTAATTCATTTTCCGCTTCTGCGGCCATTAAATATACATCTGCCAGTCGGAAAACTATATAATTTTCTCCATGATTTGTACGTGGCGAATTAATTTGATCCAGATTCCATTTCTTGGGCATGTAAGGATGCTTTAATTCAAAACCCAAATAACTTTCCGTGATATTTACAGGTCTTCTCAAATCACCCTGTGGGAACTCATCAACAAACCCACATTTTGGAACCGCCAATCCAAAACCTGTAAAGCCTTCGTCTCTTTCTTCTAAAGCCTCTATTAAAGCCTCCCTTTCCGAACTATTTGCAGGCTCATCCCTTAACCTCGGTGAAAACAGATCGGTAGTATTGGTAGAATTTAAATCCTTCACAAAATCTATTTCCCAGATATTCTCATCATGATACTCATTATCTGGATAATCAAATACATCTGCATAATCATCCAATAAACTATGAGGTGAGTTATCTATAATCTCTACAGCTTTGTCACGGGCCTCTTGCCATTTTTGCTGTATTAGATAAATTTTAGTCATTACAGTAGCAGCTGCCCATTTATTAGCTCTACCAAGATCCCCGCCAGAATAACTATCCGGCAATAACTCCTGGGTCTGCTGTAAATCCTGCAAGATTTCATTACGTATTTCTGTCCTGTCATGTCGTCCCAGTTCCTGAACCTCTTCTATGGGTAAATTCTCACGATAATAGGGAACATCACCAAACATATTCGTCAAGTGATAGTAAGCATACGATCTTAAAAACAGCGTTTCACCCAGCGATTGATCTCTTCCTGCCTCACTAAGATTTTCATTTTCTGTGACTCTTTCTATAATAACATTCGCATTTTGAATGATTGTATAGAATTGATTCCAGGCGCCTCCCGATCCTGCATCTCTGGATTCTGAAAGAGTATAATTATTTATATCATTTAATCTTCCACCTCCTTCCCGGCTGGGTTCAATCACATCTGTACCATACATATAGAACCTGCTAATACCATAACTCCCATAAATGGGATTGGTATATAAAGGTTGATATAAACCGTTTACAGCTGCCTTGGCTTCCTCGTCGGAATTAAAAAAGGTCTCAGGGGATAAAATATCGCGTGGTTCTTCAGCTAAAAAATTATCGCAACTGCTAAGAACCAGTAATACAAACAGGACCGAAAATATTTTTGTAGGTAGATTTTTCATTGTATTAAATATTTGTTTTGAAGCGTTTTTTTAACAGAAATTACAATGTAGCTTTTACTCCAATAGTTAAGGTTCTTGCATACGGATACTCACCTTGTGAAAAGCCCGATAGTATATTACTCCCGCTAAATTGACTAACCTCCGGATCAAACAGACGAAAATTCGAGAGTAAAAACAGATTGGTTCCCGAAAAATAGACACTCATATTTTTAAATCCTGGTAAACCTAATTTTTCTGTAGGGATGTTATAGGTTAGCCTAAGATTTTTTAAACGTAAATGTGAGCCGTCCTCTATCATTTCAGAATTACTATGGACAGAAGCCAATGTTGCGACTGGTCCCGCTCTTGGAATATCGGAGTCTGAGTTTTCTGGTGTCCAGCGGTCTAATGTCTCAGCATACTTGTTTGCCTCCGGACGACCAAAGAATGCTGATTGGGTAAGACTGTTATAAATTTCATTTCCATAAGTACCTTGTATAAAGACATCCAGCATCCAATTTCTATAGTTGAAGGTGTTCTGTATACCACCAATAAAGTCGGGCTGAGGACTTCCCAAAACTTCGAAATCACCTACATTAACATCACCATCTCCATTAGTGTCCCTAAACCGGGGTCCACCCAGGTCTTGTCCACTTTGCCCGGATTCATCTATTTCTTGCTGTGTTTTCCATGTTCCCAGATATTCCACACCCACAAATACGGGCACGGTTTCACCAACTATTAACCGGCCGCCAGGGCCACCACTGGTTGGTGAAACAAGATCAATGAATTCTGAACCTCCCAAATCCAGTACCTCATTTCTATTACCGGAAATGGTAACAGTGCTTAACCATTGAAAATTGTTAGATTCAACGTTGACTGTATTAACTTTAAACTCCAGTCCATGATTTTTTATAGCTCCCAGATTTTGCAACTTGCTGCTAAAACCGGTCTGCCTCGGAATTTGTACATTCAACAATAAATCTTCGGTGTTTTTTTCATAATAATCTGCTTCAAAAGACAAACGACCCTCGAAAAAAGCTGCTTCTAATCCTATATCCAGCTGTTTTGTCGTCTCCCACTTTAAATCCCTGTTAAAAGGTCGACCACTTTGTACTGCAGACTGTTCCGTTCCATTGAAAAAGGCACCTGTCCCATCAAGCAGGGCCAGAGTGCGGAATGATCCAATAGCCTGACTACCGGAAAAACCATAACTGGCTCGAAGTTTCAGAGTATCAAAAACATCCAGTTTTTTAATAAAAGGCTCCTGACCTAAACGCCATGCTACTGCCCCCGAAGGGAAAAAGCCATACTCGTTGTTGGATCCCGAAAATCTGGATGCTCCATCAACTCTGCCTACCAATGTTAAGAGATATTTATTTTTAAATTGATAATTAGCTCTACCCAACCAAGAGACTAACTGAAAACTATTCCATCCAGAATCTACTACATTACGTGTAGGATCCGAGCCGCTGGACAAGTTATTATATGATTGTGAATCATTGGGAAAGCCAAATCCCTGTGCATAGTTATTTTCCATCCAAAACTTTTGCCAGGTAAATCCTCCCAATAAGTCTATTTCATGGTCAATTCCTATGTCTGCTGAATAAGAAATGGTATTTTCATTCAGTATATTTGTACTCTTTGCTATTGCTACACTTCCATCGCCCCCTCTATTGATTATAAAATTTTCTGGAAGACGTCCGGAGTTGTATTGATTAATCTTTGAATTGTCCATATCTGCTCCAAAGCTGGATTGCAGATATAAATTATCCATTAGTTCTGCTTCGACAAACAGATTACCATACAGCTTGGTAGTAAAATCATGATCAACCTTTAACTGGACATCCGCTTCAGGATTTCGCTGAACACTGGCAGAAACAGGATTTAAAGCGGTAAAGTTATTTTCGTCATCATATATCGCTCTTTCCGGTAAACCTGCCCGCAATAAAGCAGCACTAAGATTAACTTTATTGTTTTCATCATTCACCCTGGATGCATTTAATTTAAAGCCGGTTCTGACCCGGTCAGAAATTTCCAAATTAACATTTGTCCTTAGATTATACTTTTCTATACCCGAATTTCGAATAATACCTTGTTGATTAAAATAATTGCCCGAAATGTAATAGTTAATATTTTGGTCTGCCGATTGGCCCGAAACTGATAAATCCATATTCGATACGGGTGCATCTCTGGTTATCAGGTCCAACCAATCAACATCAGGTACATTATTCGGATCTTCAAAAGGAGGGGTTGCAGATCTGAATTCTGCATCTTCATTCGCATATGCTGCATGTTGAGGGCCATTTAATAAATCAACTGTATTCATCATATATTGCATACCTGAGTAAACGTTGAAAGAGACCTCAGGTACACCAGCTTCCTCACCTCTGCCACTTTTGGTTGTGACCAAAACTACTCCATTTGCCCCTCGAGTACCATAAATAGAGATAGCAGTTGCATCCTTAAGAACTTCGATCGATTCGATATCCTGTGTATTCAAATTACTTAAATTAAAATCAGAACCTGCAATAAAACCGTCTATAACAATGAGCGGGTCATTATCTCCCTGTATTGAATTACCACCACGAATTCTAATTTTACTTTGAGCTCCAGGGGCACCGCTTACTTGAGTTACATGTGCACCGGCAATACGGCCTTGTAATAGTTGGTCTGCTCTTGAAACCGGAATATTCTCAAGATCCTGTCCTGAAACAGAGGATACCGACCCAGTTAAATTTTCTTTACGAGTAGTACCATATCCAATTACCACTATATCCTGTCCTGACACGGTTTGCAGTTGCAATTGGACATTAACCTCATTACGTCCATTAATTGGTATTGTTCTGGTTTCATAACCTATAAAAGAAAAAACAAGTGTATCTTGTAAACTTGTTACATCCAGCTGATATTCACCATCAGCATTTGTGGCAGTACCTGTATTCGTATCCTTGATTACCACATTAACCCCTGGAATGGTTTCACCACTTTCGGCATCGGTTACGGTGCCGTCTACCTGCTGTCCAAGAGATTGGAAAGTAATTACGCAAATAAGTATGAAAGAGAGAGTAATTGATCGCATCATAATTTTTCATTTAAAACTTTCAAAGTTATATCCTACCTACTACACTACATGTTTAGTCGTCTATACAAGCATAAGGGACATTAATAAAAATAAAAGGACTCTGCAAGTATAAAATATTGCAAGAGGCACACTAAATAGAAATTACCCTATTATGGACCCTATTCTTTTTGCAAATATTCATTCATCGGCTTTCCCGTATTGCCATTTGGAAATGGGGTCTTCATTATAATTCCCAGAGTTGAAGCTATATCTGAAATATATACCGGCCGGGTACTTCGTCCCTCAGGGATATTCCAGCCGTACCAAATCATGGGAGCGCGGGTATCATACGTATATGGTGAACCGTGTGTAGTACCAGTTTCTCTTTCCGGTATTATCTGGCTTTCCAGCCAAATAACGACATCTCCAGATCTTTTCTGATTATAACCCTTGCCAATTTTCTGCCGTATACCATCATTAAACTCTCCAAAACTAATTGCCTCTCCGGGTATTGCACCGGCAATCCCTTCAATTGATATCATGAACCGGACTATTGATTTCTGGACTTTTCCAAGGTCGAGATTTTTCTCCTGAATTCGTATCCTGTCAAGAAAAACTTGAAAGTTACTGAATGAAAGTATCAGATCTTCTCCAAATTCTTCTACCAGATATTCACTCAATGCTTCCTCCACATCTGCCTGATTGAAAGTTCCCGCAGGAATATCCTGATTCTGAAGATAGGCCGGGACATGAGCCGCACCATGATCTGAGGTCAAAAACACCAGTACATTTTCTGTACCGAACTTTTCATCTATATAAGAAAGTAGTTCAGCAATCTGGCGATCAAATCGTAAATACGTATCCTGTATTTCGATAGAAGCCGGTCCGAATTGGTGTCCAATATAATCGGTGGCTGAAAACGAAATGCTTAATAAGTCCGTAAATTTATCCTCGCCAAGCGATTCTCCTTCTATAGCTTCATAGGCAAAATCAGCAATAAGATTATTCCCGTATGGAGTTGTGGCTATAAGTCCCGGACCGTTCTCTCTAGCCAATTTGGAAAGATTATACGGAAATACAGATTGTTCCTGCCCTTCAAATACACCTTCAAATGAATTATCGTCTTCTATGCTTTCATCATATTCTTCTATGTGCAGTAAAGTTTTCCACATCTTACCCAAATAATGATCAACTTTTTTCTGTTCATTGAATTTCTGTACCCATTGCGGCAATTCATCATAATACCAGGTACTGGTGATAAAATCACCGGTATTGCTGTCAAACCAATAAGCATCACCCGTATGACCAGCAGGCAGAATGGCACCACGATCTTTTATAGATACACCAATAGTTTTTGAACGGAAATTGGTATGTAATCGCAGCTCATCACCTATCGTGGAAGTAAGCAGCCAGCGGGGAGACATTTTTCCGGCATCTGTTTCAGTGCCTACGCTTTCTACCCCAGGATCATCTGTTACATAAGTGTAACCTCCCATTTCACGCACATACCAGTCATTACCGATAATGCCGTGATTATTCGGTGTAGTGCCACTGTAAACGGAAGCATGACCTGGGCCGGTAAATGTTGGCATATAATCAAAATGGGTGTTGTCAAATACAAATCCCTCAGTTAATAGACGCTTAAACCCATCTTCTCTGTAGTTGTCCCAATAGCGATAGAGATAATCATAGCGCATTTGATCAACTATAATGCCGACAACTAATTTAGGAGTTTCATAATGAGGTTTTTTATCTGAAGTTCGATTATGATCTGAACACCCATTAAACAAATGTAAAGCTAATACGAGCAAGATATAAAAAGTCTTCATTTTGACTCACTTAAATTATTATCAGTTGTTGATGTTATGGGCTCTAAGCTCACTGAATAAATTTGGATAATCCGATATAATACCATCGACTCCTAGACTTATGAGTCTGAGCATATCTTCAAATTCATTTACTGTCCAAGGTATTATACGCATTCCGTTTGAGTGAACCTTCGCTACCAAACTGGAATCGACCAGCGAAAAATTCGGTGCATAGACGTCAGGCTGAAAATTTAATTTTGACAAATTTTCTGTAAAATTAGTCCTTCTTTTAGGAATTAGATAAACCTGTTCAACCGTTGAATCTATTTCATGAATTGTGTTCAAAATCCGGTGATCAAATGCAAAAATCCTGATTCGATCAAGTATATCTAATCTCTGCAGTTCGTCATAAACCAACTGAGCAACTTTTTCGGGCCCAGGTTGTAATTCATTATCCCAGGCAGGTTTGCTTTTAACCTCTACATTGTATTTAACCGAAGAATAGCCTTTTTCTTTTCTATAAGATTCAACTTCGCTTATAGCATCTTTCATCAGTGGCTTGGAAAGGGGCTGTGTTTCTTGCTCTGGGTAACCCGGTCTTTGCCTAGAACCACAATCATACTGTGAAATTTCATCATATGACATTTCATAGATAAGATAGTCCTTCTGCGACTCTTCCTTGATAGGATCACCTTCGGGCGTTAAACAGATATCATGTCGAAACCATGGTTCATGCGATACAACCACCTGATTATCTCCTGAAATAACAACATCAAATTCAATACTGTCTATATTGTATTCTAATGCTTTTTTAAAAGCAGGAATAGTATTTTCCGGTAATAAACCTGTTGCCCCTCGATGACCAATTAATTCAAGATCTTTTGTTTGATTCGATAGATTACATCCATAAATAAAAAGGATAAACAGGGGCAGGAAAAAATATTTTAAAAAATTCATAAGAGTATAATTAATTATAATTGACTTTTTTTTCTGAGGGCTGATAGGAGTTGGCTAAATTTTTGTACATATCAATCTGGTTATTAATCCAACTATCATCATGACCTGCTTCTTCCGCCATCAAACGGGCGACTTCGGGGGCCATTTCTTTACTGGCCTCCGCATCCAAAAACAATGCCCGGGTACGCCGGGAGCAAAAATCTTCAACAGTCATCGCCATTTCATTTCTCGTTGCCCAAACTACCTCTGCTTTAATAAATGGTAATTCTTTATGGAGTTTATCCCCCAGTTCCGGACGTTCTTTTACAATTTTTCTTATTCTTGCTTTGTCAGAGCCGTAATAGTACAGCGGATCACTGCTGTCTATCTCTTTAGTCCACCCATGAATCTGCAGCTCTTCAGTCACACATCTATTCTCCTTTAAGTTATTTAAACTCACAGCTTTATCCACTACTTCCTCGGCCATCCTGCGATAGGTTGTCCATTTACCTCCTGTTATGGTAATTAAACCAGAAGAGGAGACGATTATGTAGTGATCCCGCGAAATTGCTGCCGTATTCTCGGAATTTCCGTTGGTAACCAAAGGACGCAAACCTGCAAAAACACTCTTTATATCCGATTTCCGTAGATCTGTTTTAAGATAACTGGATATATGTTTTAGTATATAAACTATCTCCTTCTCCATAGCTTCGGGCTCCGAAGTAATATTATTGATCGGCGTATCGGTTGTACCAATCATTACTTTATTATGCCAGGGAAGGGCAAATAGAACCCTCCCATCTTTTGTTTTCGGAATCATTACAGCGGTATTTCCAGGCAAAAAACGCTTGTCGACTACTATATGTATTCCTTGGCTCGGAGTAATAATGGATTGTGAATCCAGATCGTCCATTTTCAGGATATTATCCGTAAATACACCTGTGGCGTTAATAACAGCTTTGGCTTTAATTTCAAATTTTTTGCCGTTTAGTACATCAACAGCCTTTACTCCGGTAACTGTTTCACCAGTTTTAAGCAAGTCCGTCACCTTCATATAATTCACTAATGTACCGCCTTTTTCAGCGCAGGTCTTCGCCAGGTTTATTGCCAATCGTGAATCATCAAATTGACCGTCATAATAAAGTATCCCTCCTTTTAATTTTTCAGAAGAGATAGTAGGAATTTCCTCCAATATTTTATCAACAGAAAAAAAAGTGGCTTTTCCCAGACCGAATCTGCCAGCCAGAATATCATATAGTTTTAAGCCAATCCAGTAATACAGACCTTGCCACCATTTATAGTATGGCACCAAAAAAGGCTTACTGTAGACCAAGTGGGGTGCATTTTGCATTAATGTTCCACGTTCTTTTAATGCCTCCAATACAAGAGACAAATTACCTTGTTCCAAATATCGCACCCCCCCGTGTATCAACTTTGTCGATCGGCTGGATGTGCCCTTGGCAAAGTCATTCATTTCCAGAAGCAATGTTTTGAATCCGCGCGAAGCGGCATCTACTGCTGTGCCTAAGCCTGTCGCGCCTCCGCCAATAATGACTATATCCCACTCTCCGGACATGTTTTTGACCGACCGGATCATTTCTGAACGTTTCATTTATTATGTTATAAATTTTGTAATATTTATTTACAGGACCAGCTGATTGCCGCTTTTAAAGCACGATTCCAGCCAATCTTTAACTGTTGTGCTTCTTCTGCCGGTATTTGTGGAGTAAATACCTTTTCCTCTTGCCATTGACTATTAATATCATCCTGATTTTTCCAATAGCCAACGGCCAATCCCGCCAGATAAGCAGCTCCTAAAGCCGTAGTTTCAAGGGTTTTAGGGCGAATCACCGGTACCTGCAGCATATTTGACTGAAACTGCATAAGCAGATCATTTGCTGTTGCCCCACCATCTACACGCAGCTCTTTTATCTCTATTCCCGAATCTGCCTGCATTGCTTCTATCACATCTAATGTCTGGTAGGCGATCCCTTCTAAAGCGGCTCGTGCAATATGTCCGGCATTTGATCCCCGCGTTAGTCCTACGATCGTACCACGGGCATGCTGTTCCCAATGTGGAGCACCAAGTCCCGCAAAGGCAGGTACCAGATAAACTCCATCATTATCCTCCACTGATGCAGCAAGAGCTTCGACATCCGAAGATTCTCTTATTAAACCAATCTCATCCCGTAGCCATTGAACTACTGCACCGGCAATAAAAATACTCCCCTCCAGGGCATATTCTACATGCCCATCTATCTCCCACGCAATTGTTGTTAACAAATTATTTTCGGATTTTATGGGTTTTTCACCGGTATTCATCACCATAAAACAGCCGGTTCCATAGGTATTTTTGACCATCCCCGACTCAATACACCGTTGACCGAAAAGAGCTGCTTGTTGATCTCCTGCTATGCCGGAAATAGGAATATCAACAGAATAATTCTTCGTCTCACCATAAACTTCACTGGATGATTTTACTTCAGGAAGAATACTTGAAGGAATATCTAACAATTGTAATAATTCCTGATCCCACTTACCCTCCATAATATTATAGAGCATAGTACGGGATGCATTAGTAGCATCCGTAACGTGTATTTCTCCATCTGTAAAATTCCAGATAAGCCAGGAATCCATAGTACCAAAAGCCAGTTCTCCCCGGCTTGCTTTTTCACGCGCTCCTTCTACATTATCGAGAATCCATCTGACTTTTGTGGCCGAAAAGTATGAATCGATTATTAAACCAGTTTTATCACGAATTTTTTTAATCAATCCTTCTTTCGCTTTTAATTCATCACAGAAATCAGATGTTCTTCTGTCCTGCCACACAATAGCGTTATATATTGGTTTGCCTGTATTCCTGTCCCAAAGAAGTGTGGTTTCTCTTTGATTGGTGATGCCGATAGCTGCAATACTTTCCCAATTTAAACCAGCTTCGGAAATGGCTTCCGTAGCAACGCCTGACTGAGTTGACCAAATTTTATTTGCATCATGCTCAACCCATCCGGCTTGGGGATAAATCTGTTCGAACTCTTTTTGAGCGGTGGTTTTTATATTACCTTTTTTGTCAAATACAATAGCACGTGAACTTGTCGTACCCTGATCCAACGCCAAAATATATTTTTTAGCCATCTTGCTTCTTTTCTTTAATTTGTATAGTTGTCTATACAAGAGTAGGAAAAGAGTATAAGCAAGTCAAGTCAAATTTTGCACAATTATTATCACTTGCAGCTAATTGTTCGCACCCTATTGAAAATCTAGGTTTAATAAGTGGGAATCGGAATAAAAGCTGGGATTTTCAGAACATCTTATTGTCTCACATTTTTTCAGGATACTATCTATCCCCAGCTGTGGCCATTAAGCTCTAATGGCAGTCCGTGATGATCATGATCTTTTTCGTATGGTTTTGTTGTTGTAGCAAAATTAATACGATCACTTCTGTAAACATCTTCAGAATATTGGAAGTAATCTCCTTTTTTTGTTCTGATCAGCCGTTTCATAAGTAAAAGAGGATCTCCAGATTCTACATTTAGTAACTCCACTTCTGATTCTCCTGCACTTATGGCTGTTATTTGCTGCCTCGCTTCACCAAGCCGGGTATCAGTGTGCTTGTACAATAATTCAAAAATAGAATTGGATTGCAGATCCATGTCATAAATAGGTTTAAAGAAATCGTATACAAAATAAGATCGCTCTATAATTAAAGGTTGCTCATTTCCAAAACGAACCCTTACAATTCTTACGAGTTTATCTTCATTATTCAACTCCATCAGATTTTTTAAACTTACAGGAGGATCAACAATATTTTTTTCTATTAATCTTGCAGAAGGTTGCATCTCGTGTTTCTTCATGAGCTCGGTAAAGCCCATAAGTTTATCAGAATCCTGTTCAATTGTAGGTTTTGTTACAAAGGTACCTTTACCCTGTTCCCGTATCAGGTACCCTTGCTGAATTAAAAGCTTAACGGCTTCCCGTATCGTACCGCGACTTACATCAAACTTCTCAACAAGTTCTGTATCACTGTAAAAGCGGTCAAATTCTTTAAACGTCCCACTCCTGATCTGTTCTAATAGTTTCTCATATATTTGATAATATTTTGGCACTGGTTGTGTGATATCTTCCATGGTAAATAAAAGGTACTTAACTATAAATGGTCGTTTAATATATGGACGAGCTATTATACTTACGAAACAAATATATATAAATTATAGCAGCTATTGAATTTATGCAGTTGGCACATCTTTTTAAGATCAAAAAAAACTCAGTAAACTTATAGAAAATTATAGCGCTGGAAAGACAATTATATAAAAAACATTCCCATTTTGTGTTGTTTTCAAAAATCAATACAACCACTTATTAGACTTTTTTCATTACATTTTTCTTAACCAGCATTGTATAAAGTTCCTCAATGGTCTCAGACACGGGCTGGTTTGTATCTACACTTATCAAATATTGCGGTTTAATCTCCCGTGGCGGATTATAACCCCGGCTGAGTTTTTCAAAATCCTCTACCCGGGCATCGGAGGTAACATTGTTTTCTTTATTTCGGCTTTTTAATCTTTTCCTGATTAAGCTATCGGAAGCAGTCGCCTCTATAAAAAAGTAGCTTGCCTTTTGGGTCTCCATTATTTTTATCAGATTTTCTCTTCGACTTCGACTGCTGTAAGTCGCATCCAAAATGGCGCACCCGCCTTTTTTGATTTGATCTTCTGCCTTTTCAGATAACTTTTCATATATCTTATCGGATATCTCCGCAGAATAAATCTCTTTTCGTTTTGCCGGTGGAGTGCGTTTATAGAGTGGCAGACCAGCCATGGTTTTTCGGAAACGGTCGGATGAAAAACTTGCGGCGCCAAGCTTTTCCGCCAGGTGATTTGCGAGCGTGCTTTTTCCCGTTCCTACCTGCCCCATGCATATCAACACAAAAGGTTTTGATCCCAATAGCGCATACCGAAGTGAAAGTTTAAAATATTCTATGGCTGTCTCTGACGCCTTGCTGCGATTTTCCTCTGCAACCTCCTCTTCTCCGCTCTGCAGGCTTTTAACTTTGCCTTTCACATATGCCCGGTAACACTTATAAAAATCAATTATCCGAAGCAGATCGGGATCATTAAGCTTTTCCGCCATCTGTTCTGTAAAGTACCTCTCTTCTTTACTGCGCCCGTTGAAATCCAGATCCATTGCCAGAAAGGCAAGATCACTTGCCAGATCACCATACCGGAAACGTTCGTTGAATTCTATACAGTCGTAGATACGAACCTTGTCAGGCGTAATATGTATATGCTCCAGATGCAGGTCGCCGTGACCGTCTACAATACGCCGCTCATCAATTCGCTGCTGAAAAAGATCCTGATGCTGCTTGTAGTACAGATTTGTAAACTCCTTTATCGCATCGTAGTCCGGTTTTTCAATCGTCTTACCGATAAACTGTTCGGTCTGGCGGAAATTTTCGTCGGTATTGAATTTGATGTTCTTTATCTGACCGAACTCCAGGATTTTCTCGTCCGGTTTTTGTTGCCGGTAAAAATCCGTCAGTTTGTCCGCCACGCGATCGAGGTGCTGCCTGTTCAAAGTATCATCGCGGATATACATATTAAGAAAATGTTCTTCGGATAATCTCTTCATTTTCACGGCATATTCAATTGCCTGATACCCTTCTTTTTCTCCAAAAATGAATCCTTCTTCGCTGCGGGAAACAGGAATTACCTCCAGATAAACATCTTCACAGAGCCTCCGGTTCAGTTCTATTTCGCGCCGGCAGAAATGTTTTCTTTTTTCAAGTGTGCTGTAATCCAGAAAATCAAAATCCACCGGTTTTTTAATTTTGTAGACGAATGAACCAGCAATAAATACATGTGAAATGTGAGTTTGGATATGAGTTACCCGTTCCGGTGCATGGGGATATGAATCCGGATTATTTAAAAATTCCAGAAGATCCGGATTTAGATTTTGCGATGTAGGTTTTTCTTTCATAATTGTTTTAACAGTTCTTTTCCGGATAACATTTTTTAAAACTGCTGAAATCAATAAAGAGAGGAAGAAGAAAATGGGTTTTTATTATAATAGTGGATTTATGGCCCTGCGAGATTGACCCACCCCAACCCCTTCCTATTTAACTCAAAACCCACAGCTAATAGAGGGGCTTAAAACCTCGTCCAGACATTAAAGAAACATTATTCACCTGAATAACCTTTTAGTAAATCCCTTTCCATCTAAGGAGCATTAATACATGAAAGATTTACGCTCATATTTAAAATATCTCTTACCGGCACTGATCGTCATTATGATCGCCGGTCTTCTGCTTTCCAGGATGGATTGGCCGGATCCTGCCTCTACGGAACCCGAAGTAAGGATAAAAGCAAAGGAAGCAATTGAATATATCGGAAAAGCGGCCGAGGTTTGCGGCAAAGTGGCATCCTTAGATTACCTTCCGCAAATCAACGGGGAACCCACATTCCTGAACCTGGGCCGGCCTTATCCCAGCCAGTATTTTACAGCTGTTATCTGGGGCAGCGACCGTGCGAGGTGGAATACGTCTCCTGACCAACAGTACGAAAATCGCAATATTTGTGTCACCGGCAGGATTGAACTGTATGAGGGGACTCCCCAGATTATTGTTGAAAGTCCGCGGCAGGTGGAAATTCAAACTGATAAAAGGAAAAATGGTAATTAATAATATCCAAGGATATCGGAGTAATCAGGCTATAAATAAGGACCAATAACAAATAACTGATACCTGATTTTATGAGCAAAAAAATAATTTGGCACAGAACCATCTTATTATTTACTACGCATGAATTTATTGTTATTTTAAGGGATCGAATAAAATATAAATAAACGGAGTAGTAGATGCCTAAGTGCGAAATATACAAGGATGTTAAAGGCGAGTGGAGATGGAGATTAACATCCAAGAACGGAGACATCAAGGAGTTTTCTGACCAAGGATTTGAAACGCGGGAAGACTGTGAGAAAAATGGCAAGGAAAAGGGGAATTGTACCAGCTATAAAAGAGTATAAATTCTCTTTACCTGACTTATCAGTGACACATCTTTTCCTTCGACGGCCGTCACTAATCAAAATAAAATTCTTTTATACTTGCGGTTGAAAAGCATATCCAGCCTCTATAACAAAAAGCCGCGGGAATTCCGCGGCTTTCGGGGAGTCAGTTAGAAGTATTAATCTTTATGATACTTTTATTTTTTAGCAGTTCATAGTTACGGTGTATGATGGATGTCCATCAACATCCGCCTATAATTATAGCAAACGATGTGTCATGAAGTTTTTTAACGGCATCGTTTGCAAAATTGATAATTCCTCTACCCTTGTTGTCATTCTGAGCCAGGGCCGGTGGTTTTTCCGACCCGCCGCCGAAGAATCTCGTAGGTGGGGTGGAGGCCTTTGTCCTGGCTGGCTGCCATGAAAGGAAGTAATTATGATTTCAGTTCAATATTCCTTCAAATTTGGGTATTAATATTATAATGATGAACTTTTTAACATCATTCTGAATTCTAAAATTACAAATACCTGCACTACATGAGCTTATGACTACAATATAGATCCATAAATAAACTGATTAGTTATGACAAAATTTATCTCTACTCTTATTACAATAACGCTGGCATTTTCCGCTTTCCTGATCAGCGATGATGCGCCCGATGCCGTAGATGTACAAATTACAGAATGGGAGGTACCGTGGGAGCAAAGCCGTCCCCGCGATCCTTATGTAGCACCTGACGGCAATGTCTGGTTTGTGGGACAACGCTCACATTATGTAGCCGAATTTGATCCCGGAACCGGGGAATTCCGGAAAATTGACCTTGAAGACGGAGCCGGTCCGCATACGGTAGTTGTAGATGACAACGGAACACCCTGGTATGCCGGCAACCGCGCCAATCATATCGGAGCAATAGATCCTGAGACGGGAGAAATTGAAAAACATATGATGCCGGATGACAACAGTGCCCGCGATCCGCATACCATGGCATTTAACAGTGAAGGAGACCTTTGGTTCACCTCCCAGGGTGCCAACTCCGTAGGCAAGTTTGATGTGGAGACAGGAGAGCCGCAGATTATCGAGGTGCCGACTCAACGTGCCCGGCCATACGGTATTATCATGGATAATGATAATAATCGCCCGTGGATCTGCCTCTTCGGTACCAACAAACTGGCTACAGTAGATCCGGAAACAATGGAACTGAAAGAGATAGAACTTCCGAATGAAGATACGCGCCCGCGCCGTATTACACAGACCTCAGACGGCACCATCTGGTATGGAGATTATTCGCGGGGATATATTGGCAGCTATAATCCCGAAAATGAATCGTTCGAAGAATGGCCTTTACCCTCTGGCGAGAACTCACGTCCCTATGCTGTTACTGTTGACAACCAGGACCGCGTCTGGCTGGTGGAAACAGGTGTTAGCCCGAATATGTTTGTCGGTTTTGATACCCAAAACAAGGAATTCGTCAGCTCCTCGGAGATCAAAAGCGGCGGCGGTACCGTGCGGCATATGGTATTCCACGAACCGACAAATTCTATCTGGTTCGGCACCGATACCAATTATCTGGGTCGTGCCACGATTCAATAGAACGTGGATGAAACGGATTGAGCGGATTTCCGCGGAAAGTTGATGATAGGCCTTGAAGGCAAGGACTTTCCCCCTTAGAAGGGGGATGGCCTGCTCTCGATCTTACAGATTATAATTAATCCCTCAATCTGGCATCTTTATAAATAACTTCGGCCTACAATCTTTGCCATTCATAGTAATATGATCCGAATCGCCCTGATACCGTTTGTTACACTAGCATTCGGCCTGTTGTTAAATGGAGGAGAATCAGAGCTCGGATCAAGTAGTGTGAGCGTTTATCCCGAACATCTTACCGGCTCCTTTACCGGGGGATTCGGCGAGGAAACCTGCCGGAGCTGTCATTTTGATTACGACTTGAATCCGGAGGAAGGAAACCTCACCGTATCAGGTATCGGAGAGAAAATATCGGCCGGACAACATCTGGAGATTGAAATCAGCGTGGAAAGAGAAGTGCTCGGAGCCGCCGGATTCCAACTCTCTGCACGTTTTGAGGATGGATCCCAGGCAGGCAGCTTTGAAATTGAAGGGAATGAACGGGTGATGTTCAGCAGTTCTGTTCCCGATTCGCTGCAATACGTGCAGCATACGCGTGAAGGAACCAAACCGGCCGATAAGAACAAGCAGACCTGGACCATCAAGTGGCAGGCACCCGAATCACTTGCCGGACCTGTTATTTTCAATATAGCAGCCAATGCCGCCAACGGCGACCAGTCGGAATTCGGTGATTTTATTTATAGCAGGGAGTTGGTTATTGATAGTAAAAAGTAGAAGGTAGAAAGTCTGTCTATCCCTAAAACGGACCTCAATCGTCTAATAACAAATAACTGATAACCAATAACTAAATACCTAAAACCTGTGATACAATCGATAAGCGGCATACAGGCGAGACAAACCTTAAAGTAACGTCTGCTTACAAAAATACTAAACATTAACCATATAGTTAATGCGCATCGTTTCACCAAATGATGCGCATGATTTTGGAAAGAGATGCTTACTTCTAAATGAATATACCACTAAGGCATTGAGAGCCCTTAGAAGTGCTAGCAAGAAAAATAAGCTATAAGGGAGCTCCGCTCCCGTAAATGGGGCTGGGGAGCAGAGCTCCCTCAAAGCTGTTTTCTTCTTAGTGCCCTTAATACTTAGTGGTTCCACTTACAAACTCAAATTCTGTCCGAAGAATAAAGCATTTAAAAACAGGCGGCTGGTTGTGTGCCAATAGCTGCGGAAGTTCGGATTTTCCGCAAAGAGAACAACTGTTCCACTGCCTTCTCCCTTTGCAACAATGGCCGCTGTGTTGCGAACCTTATCCAGGTTCTCGTCGCTAATATGTCCGCCTACAAAAGGATCGCCGGTATACTGGGCTACTGTGCTATATGGATTCTCACTCTGTTTTAGAAACAGACCGCTGTCTTTAATGAAAAGCTGGCTGCGATCGGGAATGCCGAAAGCAACCGGATTCGAAATGTCGATATCCGCTTCAAGGATAGTACCGGGAATGGTTCCGGCCCTGTAGCGGTCGCCTCGCTCTTCGTAATCGTAGCGGGGCGTATCGCCGGTGGTATCGGGAGGGAAGGTTTGCAGAAGTTTTTCACTGACCAATTCTTTTCGGATTGCCCATTCGGAGGCATCTTCATCCGTAATCAAAACTCCTCCCGAGCGTACCCAGCGCTTCAGTTTGTTTACCGTCTGGCTGTTCCAGTCGTTGTAGTTGCCATCGACAAGAATAATAGTATTGTACCTGTTGAGATCGGTGCCGGAAAACTGTGATTTTCTAATTTTCGTGGCATTCAGTCCTACGTGCTTGTTAAGCAAAAACCACGCTTCCCCGGCCTCATAACTACTTACGCCGGAACCGACTACCAGAGCTACTTCCGGCTTTTCGACCGGCTGTATGTTGCCGCTTCCGAGATCAATACCCGAGGGAGTCATCCCTGTTTGGACGGCATAAAATGTGACCTTATGTTCGGCCGCGGCATCTTCAAGTTTTTCATGAAGCTCATCCGCAGAAATATCCTGCTCCTGTACGGCTATGACAATAGATCCGTAACCGAACTCAATATCACCGGATGAGGTATTGGAAGTAAACGGCTTGTGAGCAACACGAGCTATTATGTCGTTATCCAACAGGTCGTAAAGTGCGGGAGATGCATTGTAATCCGACCATTTGAGCAGGTACGCATAATTTGATACGCCACCTTCAACAGTCCCGTTTCGTACGGGAAGTTCGGTCACCAGGTTGCCCTGTGAAAAGTTGTTGGATTCCAGTCCCTCATATTGAATGCCGTAACCATGTACGAGCGACCAACCAGTTATGTCGTAGAACACGCTGTCGGGAAAGGAGGTATTCGCCTCGAAGATGTCATGGATCACCCGGTAATGCTTCTGGTCGGTGGGAACCACATAACTGTTTCCGGCCTCGAATTCTTCTCCATTTGAACTGATATTTTCATTAACCTCGTAGACCTCAAGCCTGTGCTTCAATAAAAGATCCAGGAACTTGTGTGTCAGGGAGGGATCATCGGAATCTCCGAAGACATATGCCCTGACATGCTGTGAATCCGCTTCCTCCAGAGCCGACCGGAAAAAATCTTTCTGATATTCAAACAGTTGCTGTTTTTCGGAAATTCCGGCACGTACGGTGGCTATACCTGTATGAAGATGTTTGCGGATGGTCGAACGGAAAGTCACGTCACCGGCATTGCTTTCCTGCACAAGCCCACGAGAACTTCCCACCTCAAAAGTTACGCCTATACCGCCCTGGATATCGGGATAGGTGGAACCGTAAATCGGGGAAATATTGTCGAAGACTTCTTTGGTCCAGTACAGCGCCCCGAGATTGTCAAGAGCTTCAGTATGATATTCGGCGAGCAGGGGATTCATTACCTCGTAATGATATTCCGGTATGATGGGATTCCATGTGCGAACCGGCTGCGTTGGCTCCAAATAGTACGTGCTGTTGGTACCCATCTCGTGAAAGTCAATCTGCACGTTGGGATACCACCGGTGATAAAAGTCAATACGGTTTGCACTTTCCTGCTGTGTTACTGCAAACCAGTCACGGTTCAGGTCGTGCAAAAAGTGATTTGTTCGTCCCCGCGGCCATGCCTGGTTGTGTTCGGCATCGGCCGGATCGGCTACCGCCGGAAATGATTTGTAACTGTTATGCCAGTGGGCGGCGCGATCACGTCCGTCGGGATTCTGAGCCGGGTCGATATGAATGACTCCTTCATTTAGAAATTCCTGTGTCTCCTCACTTTGGTTTGCGATAAGATACCAGGCCGTCAGCAGGGCAGCTTCGCCGCTGGAGGTTTCGTCGCCATGGACGCTGTAGTCCAGCGCAACGACCGATTTGCCTTCCGATGCATCCGACAGGGGAGCTTCGGGATCGAGCAGCGTATTATGCTGCTGACGGATATCCTCCAGATTTGCATGATTTTCCGGTGAGGTGATGGTCAGCACGACCTGCGGACGCTTTTGATAGGTTTCCCCGATCACCTGAAATTCCGCTTTGTCGGAAATCCGGGCCAGTTCTTTGAAGTATGCTACGATGCGATCGTGCCGCGTATAATGCGTGCCGATTTCATAGCCGAGAAACTGTTGGGGAGAAGGTATCTGCTCATCGAATTCCGATTCAGCAGAATCCGGAAAATAATAAGCCGTTTGGGCAGATACCGGTGCAGGCAATGAGAATGCCGCTGTAATCGCAATGACAACTGCAACGAGTATTTGGTTAATTGGATATCTCATAGAAAAATAATAGGTGATTAACTAGTTATATTAGTTTCTTAAATTAAAACCCACGCGTGGATTTAGCCTTATTTCGATTTTGGTATAGGAAAAATTGTCTCCTTCTCACTACGGTTTTTTTATTTCTAATCCGATGAGGCTTCATCTACAATAAGATGCTATTCCCAGGCAGTTGCAATAATAATTCCCAGCCAAATATCTTCTTTTACTGTTATATCATTTAAAATATTCATGATAACCAGCGGATAGATAAGAAGGAGCAAGATCTTAAGTTGAATTAAATCCTTAAAGATGCAATTTACAATTTGTGTAATATTGTACAAGGTTGTATAATGTTTACAACCAATAATCAAAGTTCGGGAACATGGAAAATTATTTAAAAATTGGAGAAGCTGCAGAAATATTGGGGGTTAGTACAGAAACATTGCGGAGATGGGATAAATCAGGAAAGTTTAATTCGGAGAGACACCCAATAAATAATTATCGAGTCTATAAGGAAGCTCATATTGAAAATTTTATGTCAGAAACTGAAGTTGAATATAACGAAAGTTCAACTGAAGAAGTGAAAAGTAAACCTTATTTAACTACAGATTTAGGAAAATTATACAACTTAGATGCATTTGATTTCATGAAATCACTTGAATCAGAATCTATTGACCTCATTTTTGCTGACCCGCCTTATAATATTAAAAAGGCGGAATGGGATACTTTCAACTCTCAGAAAGAATATGTTGAATGGAGCATGGAGTGGATTCGAGAAGCAGAAAGGGTTCTAACGAAATCAGGTAGTCTGTATGTTTGCGGTTTTTCTGAGATAATTGCGGATATTAAATGGGCGGCGAGTGATTTATTCAAAGGATGTAAATGGTTGGTCTGGTATTATCGAAATAAAGCTAATTTAGGCAAAGATTGGGGTAGGGCCCACGAAAGTATTATACATTTTAGAAAGAGTAAAAAGTTTACTTTTAATTTAGATAAAGTAAGGATTCCCTATAATGCTCACACATTAAAATATCCAAAACGAACTCAGGCTAAATCTTCTCAATATAATAATGGTAATGGGAAGAAGTATAAATGGGAACCTCATCCTTTAGGAGCAAAGCCAAAAGATGTTTTTGAAATACCAACTCTTTCAAATAGTTCCTGGGAGCGTGTAGATAAACACCCTACTCAAAAACCCGTTGAGTTAGTGAAAAAATTTGTTTTGGGCTCAGCAAATGAAGGAGATTTGATCTTTGATCCTTTTGGTGGCACCGGAACTACTTATGCAACAGCTGAAGCTTTTAATAGAAAATGGATAGGCACCGAGATCGATTCTGAATTTTGCGAGTTAATAAAAAAGCGACTGCAAGACCGCGAACATATAGATAGAATTGCATCTGGACATGATGAAGAAGACAGCCGAAAAAGAAGAAAAAAAATACGCGGTTTATTTGACTAATTTCCACACATCTTCGATGATGAATTTAGAAAATGGGAAAATATGCTTATCAAAAGGATGTTCTTTTGTATTTGGAGGAGGATCAATAAAATAAACACCATCAAGTTGTATTAAAAAATTTGTGTAAATCATAAATCTTCCAGATACAAGGGTATAACTTATATTATCCTCTCCTTTCCTTTGTACATCATTATGAAAAATTCCAACTACTTTTACTTTTTGACCTGTAAAGCTTTCCATTAATAGTTTATCCAAAAAGATTTTCCCCATTCTATCTTTCGAGGAAGTTTTAAAAGATAAAATTACTTCATCAGGATCTAAACTAGATGAAGTAGATTTTACTTTGCTATGAGGAGACAGAATTAAATCCGTTTGACAACGATAAAATTTCTTTCCTTCCTCAGTTTCATAAGGAATTTTAAATACTAATCCCTTACTGGGAATCTCTAAATGATCAATTAATGCTCTTAAAAGCTCCTCAAATCTATTCCCCACATGTTTACGAGCACTGTTAGGATTTATTAAAAGATCAAATCCCGCACCTAAAGATTGCTGAAGGGTGTAAGTAACACTATCAATTAAATCAAATTCATTTTTGCTAAAATTTTCTCTTGACTCAAGATTATCAAGTATTTTTATGAAGCTTTTATAACTATCTGTAAATTTTTGGTCATCATATATAAATAAATCATTATTAATAGGTCTAGCAAACTTGGTACTACCAGCAGATTGTTGTTTGAAGATTGTATATCCTCGAACTTTTGTTTTAGTAGATACAACGTTTGGCAAATATTGTAGAATTTTAAAAGCTAAATTGTAGAATTCTTCTAATGATTCTTTGGGAGTTTTTAATTCTTCAGCAATAGAAGCCATTTAATTAATTCTTTATTTTAAAGTTTTTTTAAGATATGGAACTTTAACCAATCCAAATAATCCAGTAAAGATACAGCAAGGCAAATCCAGTGAGAAAGATCATACCGCCCCAGCTCAGCCATCTCAGCCAGGGTTTGGGCCTGCAATCCTCCGGCATATGTCCGGCTGTTACCAGCCTGTAATTGATATAAGCCAAAACCGGTGCCGTTAGAAAGGAGAGCGTTGTTGCAATGTCAATCATGAGCGTGAACTGATCTCCAAGAAAATAAAGGACAGCCAGCGAAATAATGGAAATGCCCACTAAAAGAAAGCGGAAGAATCGTATGCTGTTCACTTCAAAAGTACCGGACCTCAGAACTTCGACAAAATGACGGCATACCCGGGGATAGGCATCGGTTACCGTCAACGTAGTACTAAACATAGTTGTAAAAGCGCAAATAATGATGACGGTGTACGACCAGTCTCCCAGGCTGTCGGTGTAAAGGCTGATGAGCTGGTTTGAGAACACAGTACCGCTGCTCGCGTAAGCTTCGCCGCTGCCATACATGACCAGGGCACCCAGTACCAGAAAACCGAGAGCCAGTAATGCAGCACCGATATAGCCGATATTAAAATCGAGCAACGATTCTCTTAATCTGGGCCGGTATTTTGTTTGCTTCACACGCTCGAGGGTCCAAAGGGAATGCCAGGCCGCAGCGTCAATCGGTATTGGCATCCATCCCATCAGCGCAATAAGAAAGGAGACACCTGCGATATCCCAGATATCCGGGTAATAGCCGGTAACCCCGTGCTGTCCGCCTTGTATCAGTGCCGCAACCAATGCAATGACTGTGGATACAGCAAGGACCGCCATGATAAGTTTTACTGCGCTGTCGAGTGCAGAATACTCACCCGACATCAACAGGATGATGCAAATTGACAGCAAAACAGCACTCCACAGGAGCGGTGAAAGAGCGATGCCGGTTAATTCGGCAGCCAGGTTAGCACTGACAACCGTAACAGCGGCCTGTACGGCGAACATGGTCCCGATAGTAAAGATTACAAAAATCCAGATAGCCCATTTTCCCAGCCGCTTGTAGCCCTCGATCATGCTTTCACCGGTTGAGATGGCATAGCGCGGCCCGTATTCGAGGAAGGGATATTTAAAGATATTGGCTAACGCAACAGCCCAGACAAGGGCAAATCCATAGGTAGCCCCCGCACGGGTAGACTGTACAAGGTGTGACACACCGATCGCGGCAGCCGCCATCAAAAGTCCGGGACCGAGACTGTTTTTAATTTCTTCCCAGGTACTTTTTTGTGATTCGTTCTTTGCACGACTGGATTCGCTTTCCATATATAATTATGTCCGTTGATTACTGATATTCCCCGACAGTGAATCAACGATAACAAAACTGAAGGTGAAATTAAATATTAAATAGAACGCTAATGGAACGCGGATGAGGCGGATTGAGCGGATTTGCGCTGGTAAAGGATGTATGGAATTGTACTGTTCACACAAAAGCGACATCGATCTTATCAACGGCGTCAGGTTTATGGTTTGGGACTTAGATCGACTGCAATAGATTGCCTGAACTGCTCATTGTACATCACCTCGATAATCGAATATGAGTGTGGCTCAGAATTAGTTACACTATAGAAACCAACTTTATGGATCATTGGGGAAAAAACTACTTTTTTTGGACCTACTTGATAAATTATCTCATTCTATTTAGGAATAAAGAAAATATTTTATAAAATTTTCTAATTGAATTATTAAATAATTAAGGTTATACATCACAGGGATATAAATTGACACTGATTACAGTTCTTCTGTTGTTGCCCATATAGTAGTTACAAAAAGGAATATTGCATCGATGAGTAGATGGATAGCCTAAATGGTTCGGGGAATGCTAAAAATAATTGGAAGTTGGGCAAGGACCGAAAATTATAAATAGGCATAGAACATGACCGAGTGTTGATCATTTAATCAAAAAACCTGCTTAAACTTTACGTTGGCTTATGCTAAAGTTCTCCAGAGCTTTAGCAATTAAACATTACAACAGGGTGCCCAATTAATATAGAATCAGCATGAGACATTATTTCATTACAACTATTCTTTTGAGTCTATCTACTATTTGTCTTGCCCAGCAACACACCATAGTTTTTGATCAGGAGGGACGAATCGTAAAGAATTACGGTTTTGAAAAGTCTGACAAATATGATCTTGAATACACTTTTCTGATTGAAGGGGTGACTACTGCCACTCAAGAAAATTATTTTCTGATATACCAATGGAGGAATGATTATCTCTATGAAGCTAACAATACTTTTCAAAATAATACTGTCAGTCAAATTGGGAATTTCGATTCGCAAGGCTACCTAAAGATTTCATACCCAAAAAAGAAAGACGAAAAGAAATTCGTAAAGAAAACAGATAAAAATACCCGACTGCTGAGCTATCAATTGATCAAAGTTAATGATTGTGGGAAAGATATTCTTGCTGATACTGAAGAAATGACTCTTAATAGTTTAGAAGATCAATGTATTGAAAAATCATTAGAGATCGATTCAACCTCATTTACATTTACGAATCTTGATTCATTGGCAAAAAAAAATGATCGGCTAAAGATTGCTGAAGACAATCTAAGAAAATTGGAAAGGCAAAAAAAAGATGAAACATTCAGCAGTGACTTTTCAGACCTATTGAAGGATAAGTCTCTGTTGGAGAAAAAGCTGGAAATAAGAAATCAACAACTGGAAAAACTTGGAGGTGGCAAGGATGAGTGCTGTACAACGGACAACCTTGAAGGAGTTACCAATAGAATTATTGAGCTAACAGATACTCTGCATGTTAAAGAAGGAAAGATAGATTCATTACAAAAAGTTCATGAGAATAAGCTCAGGAAAGCTAATAGTAATGTACGTGAATTAAAAAAGTCTGTTGAAAAAATAATTACCGAATCATTAAAAATTGATATATCCCCAATCTACACTTTGCTACATCAGGGTGCCCTTGTATCAAAGGATAAAAATCGTTTTGAAATTGTATATGATGTAAAAAGACAAAAGTTATATGACTCTAATAAAGATTTGCTTAATATTGCCCGTGTAACCCCAAATCTTCCGCAGCTAACCACGGAATCTGACTTATACCTGCATATATTAAACCTTAGACCATCCGATCTCAAAGGAAATCCATTTGCAATATCGTTGAGCAGCAGTCTTTCCGCAGAAGTTCCCATAGAATCCCCTGCAAATTTTCAAGGACTTCAAAATGTGGATGTAGGACTAGATCTTACTTCTTTAGCCGGTTTGAATCTCGATTCCCTTAACTTAATTAGTAATTTACTTTATGATCCAACTGAAAAAAATAATGAATTTTTGGAAACGCTAATGGAGGTTTGACTGAGATGCAAAATTTTGCAAAAAATTACATTAAAGAAGTTGTTGAAAGTAAATTAAATAAAGATCCGAACTACATAGATTATTTGCTTAAATATCCCACTCCTTTCGAAGCAACCAAAAAGCCCAGTATTACCCTGAAAGCTGTACAGCCGGAAGCTGAAAATTTCAAGCATAAGGTAGAGGGGGGGACACTAGTGAACGAATCCTACAATATTAAATACGAAACAAAAACACTCGTGACTGATACCTTGCCACCGGTTCATCGACTGTATCGATTTGCACTCAATACCGGGCTGGTCACTTCACAGAATATCAGTTACTCATATCAGCGAATTCCGGTGCCTAATAGTTCTATAGATCAGCTCGATGAAGTGAAAGAGGTTACCCAGCAAGTCAGACCTCTCTTAACCTTCTCAACTTATATATGGAAGCAGGATTTGGCCGTAGACCCAACCAGCTTTTTTAGGACACTTCACGTAGATATAGGTTTGGATTATGCTCAGAAAAATGTATTCGATGATGTATATATTGGTATCGGTTTCGAGCCCAAAAGACTGATCCATGTAGCCTTCGGAGCCAAAATCAGCGAAGTTAACAGGGCGGACAGCGACAAGCTGGATCCGGTGACATTGGATATTTCCTCTGCTATGACCAGTGAAACTGAAATCAGACCGTATTTCAGTGTAAACCTCGGTCTTAATATTATTCCAGCTGCCATAAGTGCTTTAATAAAATGAAAAATCAATTTAAAACTCTTTTAATATTCGCCCTGTTCTGTTGGGGTTGTGAAGTTAATGATGTACAGCTAGAGTCCACTAATGTAGGTCAAACAGGTGCAATAACAGGAAAAACCACCTACCGGGAAGTGTTGTCTGATCAAATGATTTTACAAAATTCTGAGATAACCGCTGAAATTAATGCCGGTGCAAGTGAGGCCATTCCCAGAGAAGTTAGTAAAATTTCCAGGGGATCATCTTTCGAGTTTGGGCCGTTGCCATTTGGGACCTACAGTATAAATTTTAGGCTGCAGGATAGCCTGACGGGTATTCTTTATAAAAATCAGCTAAATGGCATTGAGATATCTATGGATTCTGTTTCTTTGTTTAGGGAGGTAGAGTTAACCCCAATGGATCAAACGGTTATTATAGCTCGGGTCACTACCCCTGATGATCGGCCGGTAGCCAACACCAATGTTTTTTTGTATAGCGATTCTACATTGTTAAAATCTTTTCAGGGTACTGGTGGTTTCGTGGATTCAGGCGCAACCAATAAGCTCGGTAAGACTGCCTTCATCAACCATGCTCCCGGAGATTATTACTTGTACCCTATATTAATTGTTGAAGAAGATACCCTTACAAGAAATATAACTAATTTAACTCCTCAGATTGTCGCCGCCGATACCTTAACTGAAATAACAGTGGAGCTTGAATTTTAATAACAATTCTCGAATATAGCGGATGATTTTTTGTGAGATCAAGGTTGGTTATCCATATTAAGCAAGCTGACATGACACATTGAGCCACCTTGTTTTCCTGTTATTTTTCGACTCCATCAGGCTTCTGATATAAGTAAAAGGAAATATTTCTCCCAAAACCCAAAGGACTCCTTGTGCCAAAGGCATTCCTTGGGAAGGAGAAACAAGCCAGCCTGCTCGTATCCGAAGAGAAATAAGCACTTAAAGTACTTTCAACAGACTACGCTTCGGCGAAGGCAGGTTCATGATGACACGGAGGGTTAGGTTATTAGCTCCCACAGGTCTTTCATGCTTGGATTTGGTTCGGGTTCGCCAAAAACCGGATTTATTCGGAACTTTTAATCCAACATTACAATAAGCACACATTCATTCGTTAGTTACTTCTTATAACAAAGATCAAAGCTAAAATCGATTATGAAATACAGCTATTGAATCTTAAATGCCGGATAATTGTTTTAGCATATTCGGAGAAATCAATGACTAATTTAAGTGGAGGTATTCTATGATTTCAAAACAAACAATCCTCGATCTTGCCCGAAAATCCAATGATGTATGTGTCTCTATATATCTGCCGACGCATAAAATGGGAGAAGAAGTGCAGCAGGATCCTATCCGGTATAAAAACCTGCTTGTTGAAACAGAGAAAAAATTAAAGGAATATGAGGTGCCTCTGCAGGATGTCGAGGACCTGCTGGCAGAACCGAGGAAACTGCTGGATCAGCCGATTTTCTGGCAACATAATGACGAAGGACTTGCTGTTTTCATTACGAGTGAAGGATATGAATACCACCGGGTACCCTATTCGTTTTCTGAAAAAGTAATGGTAGACGACCATTTTTTAATTACTCCCCTGGTGCCGATGATATCACTGGAAGGTGTCTTTTGTATGCTTACCCTCAGCCAAAAAAACGTCAGACTGCTGAAATGTACCCGTAACAGCGTTGAGACCATCAAGCTCCAGGAAGCCGCCACAAGCATGAAAGAATTTTTAAAATATCACGTGGAAGAGCCGGGACTTCAACATCATGCCGGACAGGGTACCGGAAGAGCAAAAGCACAGGCTAACTTCCACAGCAAGGGCGATATTTTTCACGGCCACGGCGCCGCAGGTGATACCGATCAAAGAGAAGCGGTAAATTATCTGAACCAGATAGAAAATGAAGTGACATCTATTCTGAGAAGGCAATATGATCCGTTAATATTGATTGGCGGTGAACAGGCAGTGGCCGAATACAAAAAAGCTAACAAATATGAACGGCTCCTGGATGACGCAATAACCCGTAATCCTGATGATTTAAAAGACGAAGAGGTAAAAGACAAAGGATGGGAGATTATCAAATCATATTTCCTGCAGGATATGTACAACGATATGAAACGCTTTGCGGATTTAACGGGTAGTGATAAACAGTCGGATAACCTTACCAAGATTGTAGAAGCCTCTTATTATGGCAGGGTGGATTCTCTATTTGTGCCTATTGGCGAATACAGCTGGGGCTGGTTTGATGAGGAACGCGATCATGTCCATCACAGTGCTGAACAGCAAAATGGAGAACACGATCTTATCAATATTTCTGCCATAAAAACTCTGACGCAGGGCGGCGATGTTTATGCCCTTGATAAAGATAACATGCCGAATGGTTCTTCAATAGCAGCTATTTTCAGATACTCCCAGATATAATTCCAAAATCCGAATGACCAAAATA
>CAZPWQ010000013.1:0-11332 GCA_964590495.1 uncultured Balneolaceae bacterium | reverse complement strand
GCAGCTATTTTCAGATACTCCCAGATATAATTCCAAAATCCGAATGACCAAAATACGAAACGGCTGCTGTTGGTGGGGAGGTGTATCTCGTAATTGAATCCCCAGATATTATGGGTAATGTAGGGCGAGTCGTTTGCTCGAAATTATTTCTACCTGTAATCCAGAAAAACCTGCAGCTATATTTAGATATCCCTAATCATAAAATTCTAAATCCGAATTACCAACAACTTGCCCGCCTGTCGGCTGATTCGAAACGGCTGCTATTGATTAAATGATAAGCAGAATTGAATTATTCGAGCTGCTTATTTCTTAAAGCTATAATGTTTTGAATTTAGAACATTCGTGCTTCGGATTTCAAAACAAACCTTCAGATTATACGTTTAATATTGTGAGCAAAATGATTGCATAACCAAAATTTTTTAAAAAATGAATCGCAATAGTATTCGAACTGTATTCCTGATGACACTCGTTGCCGTTCTGTTTATGTTGGTGGGACAGGTTTTGGGCGGTTCAACAGGTCTTATTATCGCTTTTGCAGTAGCTATGATTATGAACTTCGTCAGCTACTGGAAATCCGATAAGATCGTGTTGCGCATGTATGATGCACAACCGGTCGATGAACAGACGCATCCGCGCCTGTACAGGATGGTCAGGAAGCTGACCCGCAAGGCCGATTTACCGATGCCGGCAGTCTATGTTATTCCCCAGCAACAACCGAATGCTTTTGCGACGGGACGCAATCCTGATAACGCGGCGATTGCTGTTACGCAGGGTATTATGCAGGTACTTGGTGAGGACGAACTCCGGGGAGTTATTGCCCACGAGCTGGCACATATAAAAAACAGAGATATACTCACACAGACGATCGTCACAACGGTGGTAAGTGCGTTAAGCATGCTGGCTCAGTTCGCATACTTCATTCCGATGGGCGGTAACGACAGGGGCTCCAATCCTTTGGTAGCACTGATAGTATTGATTACTGCACCTATTGCAGCTATGATGCTGCAAGCTGCAATAAGCCGGACGCGCGAATATGAAGCCGACAGGGTCGGTGCCGAAATATCGGGAGCTCCGCAACATCTGGCTTCTGCCCTGCAACGTATTGAAAAAGCAGCCGAACAGATACCGATGCGGGTTTCTGAATCAGCAATGCGATCTACTTCACATATGTTTCCGGTCAACCCCTTCAGAGGCAACCAGCTTATGAATCTGTTTTCAACCCATCCGGATACGCAGGAACGGGTTCAAAAGCTTCGGAATATGGCCCGCACAGGAATCTATCAATAGATTTACTTTAATTGGAAGCTGACATATCATCTGCTGGAACAAATCTGGTAATGGTGTGATTTATAGGCTCTATGCTTTGAAGATAATGATATATCGCCTCCAGGTCTTCATTCTTCATTCCGGCGTACATGTTCCATGGCATAATCGTGTTAAACTGATCCGGCTTAACATCCGGCAGCGAATCTGCCGGTATATCGTACTGCTTGAACCTGTTTACAAATTGTTCTTTACTCCATGTCCCGATTCCAGTCTGCCTGTGAGGTGTCAGGTTAGCCGACTTTATTGTACCGGCCGGCATCTGGAATTCAAATCCACCCGCCAGATATAATTCTTCTATCGGCTCACCCTGTTCTGTTGGAGTGTGGCAATCGGCACATGCTGCTATAATTGTCAGGTATTTGCCATAGGCCAGGGTATCCTGAGGTGACGGACGCGCCATTGGATCTGCGGGTTGTGGTATGGTCTGCATAATCAGGTTAAAGGGGAAATTCGCCTCTGAATCGGGTGTTTCGGAAACAATGGGTTCAAGAGTACGGATGTATGCGATAATAGACTTTACATCTTCCGGATCCATTTTACCATACGAAGGATATGGCATTACCGGAAAAATTGGCTGGTTGTCTTTGGTAACGCCGGTTGTTATAACCCGGTAAAGTTCTCCATCCGTCCAATTATCCAGATTATGAGGCGTAATATTTCTGGCATAAAAAGTTCCGGGAAATCCCATTGTCTCGTCGAAAATGTCTCCACCCTTGCCATATGTCCCGGGAGTGATAGGACCGGAGAACTTACTCCAGTCCCGAACCGAATGACAATCTATACAAAGAACTACATGTTCAGCAAGGTACTTGCCGTGTTTGATCTGCTCCGGTATTCCCTCAACAGAAATTACCTCTGCAGGTTCCACCGCCGGAAAAGCAGTATAAAGATATGTTACTCCTCCTATTACCACCAAGAAAACGATACACACCACCGACAATATTACATTTCTCATTTGATTCCCTGTTTATTTTTTTGACCACCCCATCTGAAACCAACTATTACAATCAAGAAGAAACTCTTAAAGCGACAGTAATAATAATTAAAAATTTTTAATCAGCTGCTGTTGAGAACCCACTCAAGGATACAGTATCATATATCTTCTGATAAATGGCAGTATTTAATCTTTAAGATCCGTACCAATCCGCGGCTAATTTTACTCTTCTTCGTCTTTATACTGTTCTTTATAGGCATTTTTGATGCGTTGATTCATATGTCTTTTGTAGTTTTTATACTCATATTCCCGGATAGTAAATTCAGACCTGTAATTACCATCATTACAAATAACCTTCAGCTTCTTCGGGTTATCAGTTTCAACAATATTTATTTCAATTGTACCTAATTTGTATGACTCAACTTCTGGTTTCATGCCTAATGCAATATTTCTTTTTACAACAAAATAATTAGTATTATAGACGATTAGCGGAGGGAGATGAAATTTATTACTTTCAGGTGATTCCCAATTAATTACTCTTTGCTGGTTTTATGGCTTTTATTTTTTGTTCTACATGTTAAGTAATTATTAAAACAGATGTCGGTTGATATAAAAATTTCATCTACTACAAAAGCCGAAATAGCATTAAAAGCTATTGAAGGTGCAGAACCGGAAAAGTTGTCGAAAGAATTCGACATATCCGTAAATAAAATTAACAGCTGGACAGCTGAATTAAGAAAGTCAGCTTGTCAGGTTTTTAATGGTCAGAATTCTGATTTGCCTTCCTTTCCGATCGCCAATATGCAAAACAGGTATGTAGAATTATTGAATTCCATTTTGCAGGCAACACCCCAGGGTGTTGTGGTATTCGACTACAAAGGCAAAATTATAGCATATAATAACCGTTTTGCCGATATGCTTAACGTGCCGGACAATATCATGAAAACCGGATCACTTGATAAAATCCTGCCTATCCTGAAAGAAAATGTGGATGATCGTGCAAACTTTAATCGTAGAATAAAGGCTTTCCTACAGAACCTGGATGAAACCAGTGAAGAAACTTTTAAGATGAATAACGGCCGTATTTTACACCAGGTTACCATACCCCAGATGTTTGATGATAAGATGGTCGGAAGTGTAACAAGTGTATATGATATCACCGAAAGGGAACAAGCTCGGCAAAAATTAAAGAAATCCAATCAACTGCTCGATTCTATCACAACAAATGTTCATGAGGCCATACTCCGAAGTACACCCGATGACGGCCTGGTGTACGTAAATGAGGCTTTTGTAGAAATGTTCGGGTATGATTCGAAAGAGGAGGTATTGAAAAACCCGCCTCAAAGTTACTATAAGGATCCTCAAAAAAGGATAGTACTCCTCGATAAGCTTTTCGAAAATAAAGAATTTAAAAATGAAGAAGTATGTTTTCTTCGAAAAGACGGTTCTATCTTCTGGGGACTGGAAAGTGAAAAGCTGGTAACGGATGGTGAACAGATCTACATCGATGCGGTTATAAATGATATCACGGAGCGCAAGAACGCTGAAGAGGAACTCAGGCTGAGTGAAGAAAAGTATCGAACCATACTCGATAATATCGAGGATGGTTATTTTGAAACAGATCTGAATGGAGATTTTACTTTTGTCAATAACTCGCTGTGTGAAATTATGGGTTATCCCGAAGAAGAGTTGATCGGAATGAACAATCGCGATTATATGAGTAAGTATAATGCTGAGAAAGTATTCAAAGCTTTTAACCGCGTCTATCGTACCGGAAAACCTGAGAAAGGCTATAACTGGGAAATTTATGACAGGCATAACGAAAAATGCTATGTCGAAGCATCAGTCACACTGATCCGCGATGCTGAAGAAGTGGCTGTCGGTTTTCGGGGAATTGTCCGGGATATTACCAAACGAAAAAAGCAGGAAGAACAAATCCGGTCGTCTTTAAAAGAAAAGGAAGCACTGTTGAGTGAAATCCATCACAGGGTAAAGAATAATCTGGCTGTTATCTCCGGACTTCTTTATTTACAGTCCGATAAAACCGAAGATCCCTCAGCGCGTCAGCTTTTGGAGCAAAGCCAGAGTCGGATAAATTCCATGGCACTGATCCATGAGATGCTCTACGACAATCAGTATTTCTCGAGCGTTGATCCGGGAGAATATATCCGGCAACTGGTCGATCATATCAGCACCAACATGCAGCAGAAAGGGGAAAATATTGAAGTACAAATTGAAACAGGGGATATAGAGCTGGATATGAATACCGCCGTTCCCTGTGCCCTTATCATCAATGAACTGATGACCAATGCTTTTAAATATGCCTTTAAAAATAATGCACTGGGTAAAATTTTAGTCAGATTTATGCCTGAAGGTGTAGACCACTACCTGCTTGAAATTACTGACAACGGGGTTGGTTTGCCGGAGGGTTTTGAAATAAAGAAGCAGAGTGAACAGAGCCTGGGCCTCTTTCTCGTTAATACTCTGGTGAAGCAAATCGGGGGTACAATGGAAGTTATATCTGATAACGGAACCTGCTTTAAAATCCGGTTCCCCGATACACAGGATTAGTCTGTGTCAGCCAGGTGCCGCGTCACTGTTCGACTGAAAAAAAGTCATACCTGTCCTCAGCCATAGATTTAAATGATACAATGAGGCTGTCCCAAAAGTCTTTTTTGCTTTTTGAAAACTTAAATTATTTAGGTGTAGACCTCCAAGGTTTCAAAAACCTTGGAGGTCTCCTCGAAAACAAAATAAAATCTTAAAAAAATTAACTGATATTTATTGAAAAATGACTTTTTGGACAGCCTCCGATCATTGAAAGTCTTTAACAGAAAAAATCACTACCCGAAGTCTTAATTTTGCATAGTGGTCTCCAGTTCCAACTCAGAATCCGGGCGCTCCCGGTCTTCACCTTTTAAATACTCATTAAACCAACGCATCATACGCAGGTTGTAATCATACCGGGCTGTTGATTTTCTGTTTCCGTGCCCTTCTTCGGGATAAAGAACCAGCCGTACCGGGGTATCGGTACGGGTTTTAATATGACGATAGAGCTCATATGACTGGCTCGGGGAAACACGGGTGTCTTCCTTTCCATGCATTATCAGCAGCGGTGTTTTTGCCTGATCGGCAAAATATATCGGACTGCGTTCCAGGTACTCCTGGTAATCTTCCCAAATACGCTTACGGGCGTGGACCAGGTACAGCTCTTCGGGGATATCACTTGTTCCCCATTTTGAAATATTGTTGCTTATGCCGACAAACATAACTCCGGCGGCAAAACGTTCGGTATAGCGGGTAGCCATCCATCCCGTGGCATATCCTCCGTACGAACCGCCGGTGACACCAACCTTATCCTCATCTACAAGACCTTCGGCTATTAGGTGATCAACACCGTCAACAATATCATCAAATTCTTTTCCGGCAAGATCGCCCTGGCTGGATTTGGTGAACTCCTCGCCCCGACCGGTACTGCCACGATAATTGGGATAGAAGACAAAATAATCTTGTGCCGCTCCTACCTGCCCGGGGTCGGAGTAATCGGTTAGCCAGCCGTAATCGTAGTGACTTTCCGGTCCGCCATGAACAACAGTGATAAGCGGAAAACGCTCTCCTTCTACAAATTTAAGGGGATATATTAACAATCCCTGTAACTCTAATCCGTCTTTTGCATCCCAGCTGACCACCTCCTGCCGGCCGAGTTCGACATCGTTCAGCCAGGGATTGGAGTCCGTAACCCGCTCGAGAGAATCTGTATTTTGCTGCAAAATATATACTTCAGAAGGATGGGAGGGTGCATCGGATTTAAATATAACTGTTCCGTCTGATGCCTGCTCAAAATCTGTAAGATTGCGGTTTTTGCTCTCCACAATTGATTTTATTGATGAACCGTCAGCGTTTACAGCCCCATAGCCGGACCAGACACTTTCGCTGGAAATATAATGCAGCGTGTTGTTATCACTCCATTTGAAGTGTTCAAACATACCGGGGAAATCAGGATGTAACTGCGTTGGTTTACCACCTTCAGCTGAAACTGTGAAAAGACGTCCGGCTATCGGATCGTGAATATCGGCAGCTGCGATCATGGCAATTCGGTTGCCGTCGGGACTCCATTCGAACTGCCCCAATTTGCCCTCATGATCTACTTTTCCGACCACATTCTCTCCTTGTTGATCAACAATTAACACCTGTTGACTCATGTAAAAATCATCTACCATGGGTGTCGGTGCTGCCGCAATTGCCAGTTTTTCACCGTCGGGGCTCCATTTCATCTGGTAAATCGAGCCTTCAACTTTCACCTGTTGGGGTTGATTTCTTTCCATGCTAACATTCGCAACATATCCGCGCCGGTTGGTGAGATTTTCTTCGTAAATCTCAGGCTGATACGGCAACTTTGGCTTTTTTTCAGGCTGTGGTTCACCGGCCATAAAAGCCAGATGATTTCCGTCCGGCGCCCATGAATAACCGGCAATTGAAGTCTCAAATAAATAGATTTCCTGAGGTTCACCGCCGCTGAGAGAAACTTCAAAAAGTGATGTCGGCTGTTCACTGTCTCTTCGGCCGAGAAAAGTTATACTTTCGTGGTCCGGACGAAAGGCGATATTACTTATATCCATAGTAGTTACGAACGGTGCAGGATCGTCTTTTTGCCGATCTAACACATAAAGCTCATTACTCGCAGCTTTATTCTCTTCGGTAGGATCTGCCTGAACTTCAAGCGTATAAGCAATCTGTTTACCATCAGCAGAAAGTTCAATTTCATTAACCTGTTTCAGCTCAGCCACCTGCATCGGAGTTAACCCCGCTGTATCTGTATCCTGACCAACAAGCATTTCCTGCACACCTAATTGAAAGAAGAGAAGAAATAGGAGAACCGGCGTTAGCTTTTTCATGACGAATAATTGAAGATTAACGGCTTGAATTAAAAGAAAAAGTATTTATAGATAAGAGCTGAGATACAAAAAAACAATGGTTTTATAGCAAATTAATTAATAAGCATCGTTATCTCTCTGGTCAGGTTTATCAACTTTAACATATTTTCGGGCATCATTCTATCATTGTGTGAACTGATACTTTTAAAGCACAAAAAATATCAATACACTTGAGGCTTAACTGGTGACAAGATTAACAGAGACAGAATTTAGTGAGAATAATTAACCTTTGGTCCGGACCCCGAAATGTATCAACTGCTTTAATGTATTCATTCAGCCGGCGGGATGATACCAAAGTAAATGATGAACCTTTTTATGCTCATTATCTTGATAAAAGCGGTGTCCAGCATCCCGGCAGGGCGGAAATACTGCGAAGTCAGTCTACTGAGCCGAAAGTTGTATTGAAAGAACTTTTGACATACGACGATCATAATGAGCTGTTGTTCATTAAAAATATGGCTCACCATACAATAGGAATGGATGACGAGCTGGATATTTTGATGGAAAAGTTCGAACACGTTTTTCTTATCCGTGATCCAGCTGATATGCTTCCTTCACTGGCAGAGACTATTCCCAACCCAACCCTCAGAGATACAGCATATAAATATGAGTATGAACTCTTTGAGATGGTAAGAGAGCGGTCACGGCCTCTTCATGTTATAGATGCACGTGAACTGCTGAGAGATCCGCGTCAGATATTATCTGAATTATGTCAGCGTCTGGATATTCCTTTCAGTGAAAAAATGCTGTCCTGGAATGAAGGTCCGATACCCGAAGATGGTATATGGGCAAAATACTGGTATCATAATGTCCATAAATCAACAGGATTTGAACAATACGAACCTAAAAATGAACCAGTACCAAAGCATCTTAAACCTTTATACGAACAGTGCAAGCCGTACTATGATAAATTGTTTGTACATGCAATTAAAGCTGGGGTGGCTTTGCGATAATAATATTTTTACCACTTTTGATTTCATACCATCCTGATTTTGAGACTCTATAAACTAACTTTTCAAACTGCATTTTATCATGGAAAAAAAAATATCCCTGCCCGACCCGCGAAATAAAGACATTAAAGTCTGGATTGATGGTAAACTATATTCCAGGGATGAAGCCCGGATATCAGTATTCGACAGCCTGGTACAGGGCGGCGACGGAGTGTGGGAAGGAATCAGAGTATATGACGGAAAAATATTCGCCCTGGATGAGCACCTGGCGCGTCTTCAGAATTCTGCTCATGCTATGCATTTTAAAGAGATTCCATCCAATAAAGAAATTAAAGAAGCCGTTTTTAAAACCCTGGAAGCCAACGGCATGAGGGACGAAACTCATATCCGGCTGACGTTGAGCCGGGGAATGAAAGTAACATCGTATATGAGTCCGGAGGTTAATCAATATGGTCCTACGTTGATTGTGCTGGCCGAGTGGAAACAAATGCTGCACGGTGATAAAGATGGATTGCGACTGATTACTTCTTCCATACGACGAAACTCACCTCAAAGCATCGATTCGAAAATTCACCACAATAACCTGATTAATAACATACTTGCTAAAATTGAGGCTAATATGGCGGGTGTAGATGGTGCTGTAATGATGGATATCGAGGGGTATGTTTCGGAAGTAAATGCCACCAACATATTTTTTGTACACGGTGGGAAAGTTCTTACTCCTTTTGCCGACAGTTGCCTGCCCGGAATTACCCGGCAAATTGTAATCGATCTATGCCGTGAAAACAATATACCCGTCTCTGAAAAGCGGTTAAGTATGACCGAGATGTATACGGCAGATGAATGTTTTACGACCGGCACCATGGGAGAGTTGGCTCATGTCGTCGAAATCGACGGACGCCGAATCGGAAATGTTAAAAAAGGGAAGGTTACAGAACGCCTGCAGAAGCTACACCGGCAGCTCACGGAAACCCGGGGTGAACCGCTGCCATTCTAGCTACAGCTGGAATAACAACAAAATGTCGGGTGAAACCTGTCAGGTTTTAGAGCAGTGTTTGCATTGGTTGCTTAATATCTAAATTAAACCTGACAGGTTACAATTGACATAACTGATAACTAAAATAAGTTTGTCTGAATTTAAGAAATAACACGTGTGGCCGACCAAGCTCTTATATCATGTTCCGGTATCTCTATTCAATTCGGAGAAGAGGTCGTACTGGAGGATCTCACATTTACGATTCCCAAAGGAAAACATACTGTACTGAAAGGTGAATCGGGCTCCGGAAAAAGCACGCTCCTCAAAATTCTGATGGGATTTTTACAACCCGCATCCGGCAGTGTTTACATCGGTGATAAAAAAGAAGCGAAGGAAATAAGAAAAATCACAGCATGGTTACCACAGGACCTTAATTTGGGAGCCGGTTCTGTGAGTGAAGTCATCCAAAAACCGTTTGAGTTTACCGTTAATGTTCAAAATAAACCCCATCGCCAGACGATCATATCGATTTTAAACAAGATCGGTCTTTCTGAAGATGATGCAGCCAAGCAGTTTCGTGATCTTTCCACAGGACAGCGTCAGCGTGTTGGGCTTGCGATTTGTCACCTGCTTGACAAACCTCTTCTTATGCTTGATGAGCCTACTTCAGCACTTGATAACATATCAAAGCATAAAGCCGCCGATTTATTGATTGCACATACAAATAAAACAGTGGTTTCAACTTCTCACGACCCATTCTGGCTTGAGTATGCCGATAAAATCATAGAACTGAGCTGATGGAAATTATTGACCTTTCATGGATGCAACTGGCCATCGCGTTTCTGATAATGCTGCTGCCGGCTTATATCCTGTGGAAATTCCGTACAGGTCTTAATAAAAAAATGTTGACGGCCTCAATCCGAATGGTATTACAACTGGTATTTGTGGGATATTATCTCGAGTACCTTTTTATGTATGACAACCCATGGGTCAATGCCGGGTGGATTATGATTATGGTGTTGGTAGCTGATTTTGCCACTATCGACCGCAGTGAACTGAAACGCAAAAAGTCATTGCTGATACCTATTTTCGGGGCCACCTTTTTGGGGATTATCGTTATTGATCTGTTCTTCCTGGAAGCAGTAATACAGCTGCCTAAATTCCTGGCGGCGCAATATACGATTCCAATCACCGGCATGGTTCTCGGCAACTGCCTGCGCAGTAACGTAATAGGTATCAATGCCTTTTATTACAGCCTGAGCGAACACCGCGAGCGCTACCAGTTTTATCTTTCAGCGGGCGCAACACGAAGCGAAGCCCTGCAGTCTTTCATCAGTCAGGCTCTGCAAAAATCCGCCAATCCCACACTGGCGACCATGGCTACTATCGGACTTGTTTCTCTTCCCGGCATGATGACCGGTCAGATCCTGAGCGGGAGCTCCCCGATGATCGCCATCAAATATCAAATAATGATTATGATCGCTATCTTTTCGGGGACTATTCTCTCGGTTTACCTCGGGATTCTCTTTTCAAACCGTTTTGTGTTTAAAGATACGGATATGCTGGATGAATCTATTTTAAAAAAATAGCATCAGGCAAATAGCACCTTTTCTTTTTTCATCAATAACTGCTATTCTCAACAGTATTCAGTCTGCATTATTAACTAAGAATTTTGGTTGGATGTAAGGCGAAGGGCCATACGAACAGGGTAGGAACAATGTCTTTTTTCACTATGCCCATGCACTTTGCCGCCTCTATTTTAAGATCATGTAACATGCTGTGTCTTGGTGCTCTAGTTCATAAATACGGTGAAATATATAATGTAAAAAGGGCATCAACTAATAAATGTGTCATGCTGAATTTATTTCAGCATCTGTAGCAGTTGATCCAATAAAAGCTCTTACCACAGTTCTGGCTATAGATCCTGAAACAAGTTCAGGATGACACAAGATACGGGTTAAGATACAGGTTTCAATAGAGGTCTTTTAAGACTAAATCTCATCGCACTATCTTTTTAGTGAAGGAGTTAAATGATGTGAGAAAGATACGGATCAAAGAAATTTATGCATTAGTATATCATTGTATTATTGAAATTATGTACTTAGTCTAAACATTCGAAAGTTAGAATCTGTCTGGAAAACAATAATTGAACAAACATATGTCTAAACCAAAATCAATTCTACTTTCCTCAATTGTTGCATCCCTGGCCGGA
>CAZPWQ010000012.1:0-56289 GCA_964590495.1 uncultured Balneolaceae bacterium | reverse complement strand
TATCTTCAGCTAGGTAGATCTGGTTGGTAGTACAGGCAACCTGCAACATTTAAATACGTTCCGTAGGAACGTCTGGTGCCTGCTGAGTTGTCTTAGTGGTAAATATCCTCACGATACACTGCGCATGCTGTAAGACACGGTAACCCCATGAAGGAAAATAGAGACCACCACAATAAAACCAACAGTAGCCCACAGAATATCACCGAATTTTTCACCGATATTGGAGTGATTCAATGCATATGCCAGATAATAGAAAGAACCAATTCCCCGTATGCCAAAGATAGAAATGATGAGCTTATGTTTGGCATCAATACCCGAACCCGATAATCCTATCATACCACTGAGAGGTCTAATGAACAGCAAAAAAATCAAGGATAATAATATTGCCTCCCATGTAAGAAAATAGAACAAACCCTGTGAAATGGATACTCCCAGCATCACCAGCAGGATAGACATCAGGAACAGTTCAATCTGCTCTGAGAAACTATGTAGTTCCTGATTATACTCATTATCATTTAATTCATGACGCCGAAATGCACGGGCCGCGACAAATACAGCCAGAAAGCCATATCCGGAAATCAACTCGGTGATTCCATAGGTCAAAAGAGTCAGACCAAGCGAAACAAAACCTTCTCTTGCAACTGTTTCCTGGCTGTATCTGTGAACAACTGTTGCTATGATGTAACCACTCAAAATTCCCATAACCAATCCGGCAGACAGTTTCCATAAGACATCCACCATAAACCATTCGTTAAGGCCTTCAACAGCCAGACCCGAGGCGGCAAGTACAATGGCCAGGTTAACAAACGGGAAGGCAAAGGAATCGTTAAGACCGGCTTCGCTCGTCAGTGCAAAACGTACTTCATGTTCTTCATCATTACCCGGCGGGCCTACCTGTACATCAGAAGCCAAAACCGGATCGGTCGGTGCCATGACTGCTCCAAGCAATACAGCTGCAGCCAGTGAAAAATCCATCATCAGATAACTGCCCAATGCAAGGCAAGCGATACATAACGGCATGGTTATTCCCAGTAGTCGCCAGGTAGAGCCCCATCCCTTCCAGCTCACAAGGCGGTCAATCTTTAGTCCGGCACTTACAAGTGATATTATTACAGCCACTTCCGTAAGCCGCTGGGTTGTAAAACTATAGGTTAAAGGATCAATCCAGGATAAGTCGGGTAGAATGAAAGGCAAAATCAATCCGCCACAAAGATATATAATAGGCAGTGAAACAGGTACATTTTCAAGTCTCAGCGGGAGAAGTGCAGCCCCGAGTAATGCCAATCCAACTATGAATACCAGTACATTGAATTCATCCAAAATTCTACTCTTCTATCCGGAAGGGTCCTCCTGATAAGTCCGCCATTCATTTTTGAGATATTTGACATCTTTTTGGTTGCGCGGCTCAACAGCTATCACAATACCACCTTCCCCGATACCTTTTTTGTACACTTTGGCCTTTTTCTCCGGGATACCTGCACCGATTAAAGCTCCGGCAATTCCCCCGGTTATGCCACCTACCCCTGCTCCGGCCAAACCGGCGGCGATAGGTCCTGCCACAACGATTCCCAGTCCGGGAACTGCTATGCTGGTACCCAAAGCAGCAATGATTCCTGTGCCTGCTCCGGCAGCTCCGCCTATTGCGGAACCGACTCCCGTTCCTTCTTTTGCTTTATTGCCCATCTCTGTTTCTTCAATCTGATCAGAGAAATGCCTTTGCCGTGTTTCTTTCGACATGATCAGGTTTATTTCATCCTTTTTAAATCCACGCCTGCTCAAGTCGTTATATGCTCTCTCCGCGCTATCACGGTCTTCAAAAAATCCCGTAAAAACTTTAGATTCGCCCGGTTCTATCTGATCGTCTCTTCGATTGGTTTTCATAATTTCTGAATTTTTTTTTGAAAAATCGGTATACAACCACATGCTGTTGCGGCATGTGCCTCAACTAATAACTAATCTGCTACCTGGTTTCTTTCTCTCTCCTAAATCCTAATAAAAACGGGAAGGTGTTGCCGGATAAGACTGAGGTCTCTCCGACAACACACTTTCCCGGAGCCATTGACATGCTTGACCGGCCCTGTTAATCGTACTACTGATTCTCATCAGTAGTATCAATAATTATAATGCAGGGCCGGTCTCTATGGCTCATGATGAATCGTGCACTCTTGATGAACAGCCAGAACCTGTTTTGATAAGCTGCCGGCTATCAGCTTAGTTTGTCATCTACCGCTGCGTAGTTCTGAATCGAGTTCAGTGAAGACTGAATTTTATTCTTTTGATCCATTATTAACTGACGCATATCGGCTGGAATTTCAGCAGAGGATTCCATAGCATCTTCATATTCGTCCAATGCTGCTTTCTCACCAAAGGCACAGGAATTTAATACAGCTTTCCTGTCCTGACCGGTTAGAGAAGATTTGAAATCCATCCACGAGCGAAAAAGTTTACCTGAAGTGGTAGTATCTCTTTCAGGTTCTCCTCCGTATTTTGTGACAATCGGTTCCAGATCACGCAGAAAATCCTCGCTTTGATTAATTTTTTGACCAAATAAAGTATGAAGATCCGCGTCTATATCCTTGATATCTTCTTTAGCCGTCTTATAACCCTGAATACGGTCTCTGTTGATTTGAATAAGTTCGTTTACCACATTTGCCAATTCATTCTTTGATTCCATAGTCTCAATATATTTAGTTAAAAATTACTCTTTTTGTGAGTAGCCATTTCTTCTGCCATTTCTAAATGGCAGAAGAAATGCTTTTTTGATATACCTATTCTATTTCTGTTTTAACACATGTATGATTCGTCTTGTCTAAAAATCACCACTTATTCTACAAGATCTACACTTCCTGCTTTAACCCGCCCTCGGTTTTCACTCTCGAATTGCAGGTTATCCCGGTATTTTTCATAATTATACTCCAGAAATTCATCTGATAACAGATCATAAAGCAATCGATCCCTCAGGATCCCATCAATCGGATGGCACTGGCGGCGACGGCCGATATAGTTAAAATGATTTTTTTCGAGAATTTTCACAGAAGCAACATTATCTTTTACGGCCCAGGCGTAAACAGATTTAATTCCTAATTCATAAAACCCATACCGTAATAGCTCATTAACTGCTTTAGTGGTATAGCCTTTGCCGGCAAAATCCTTTTCACCCAGCATATACCACAGAGTTGCAGTTTTCGAAGTCAGATCTATTTCGCTGAAGGCGACCAACCCGATAGGTTGCCCGGTATCTTCATGGAAATAAAGATGAAAATCATGCTGTGGCCGCTGACTCATAATCCGGAAGGTTACCGGATCTATTTTTTGCGATTCCGTACCGAGTTTAATCCATTTTAAATTTTCTTCATTACTGAGCCAACGGGTTACGACAGCTGCCCATCGCGTGCTGTAGGGTTCTATTTTCATTGTTATTCCTCCCAGGATTTAGAGCATTTTAATTATACTAATTTACTTAACAGGTACTATATATATTAGAGTTGCAAGACCGGGAATGAAAGGATTGATACTATGAAATTGAGGTAATAAATACGTTTTTCCCCTTGTCATAAAATTTATTCCCGGTACCGCACACCGCCGGCTTTTCCGCAGATCCTGTTGGAAATAAAACCAAATTAACTTTCGGTCAGATCTTCAGCCTCTTTTTTTACCGATTTCAAATGCTTCTTAATATCGTTGTTATAATCATTGATGATCCGTTTCATCTGACCGGCGAACTTATCCGCTTTTTTACTGATCTCCTTTCCCGGATCATTACCTTCGCCAGGTGCCAAAAGATAACCTACAATCGCGCCGGCAGCAGCACCAACAACTACACTTGTAAATACTTTTAATGAATCCATAATTTTGTTTTTATTAAAAGATTATTCAGTTATAGTTCAGCTAAGATATCCTCAATTTCCTCTTTACTTTTGCCTACTTTAGAACTTAGCTTGCTCAACATTTCATCTTTTTTACCCTTGGCAAACAACAGGCTGCTACCGGTCAGCGTTGATAAATTTTTCTTTACTTTGCCTCTCATCTGATACCAGTTCCCGTTTTCCATCATATCGGCTAATTCCTTCCGCGAGGTATCTATCTGGTTTTTTATACCTTTATTTATTTCTTCAAGTCTTTTTTCTAAATCACCTGCTACCTCATTGCTCTTTTTATATAATTTTTCTCTTGTTTCACTTCCTTTATCTGGGGCAAGTAACAGACCGATTGCCGCACCGGTAGCTGCACCTGCGACTAACATTCCCAGTACTTTCGTTGAATTAGAATCCATTTTTTTATCTTTTTTCGTTAATAATTACTATGCATAATTATCCGGGCCTTATCTGATCATAACTTGCTGAGAAGTCTTTACTAGAATTTCAAACCTTATATCTCTTAACAAAATATCACCAGAAGACTCTTTGCATTATTTATCTGATTAAAAGGTACACAGGACCCAAAAAATCATTGGTACAAATATGTAGGAATTTTGTGTACTAATAAATTGGTGCAGGATGTGGTATTTAATAAGCAGATCGGCAGGCAGAATAAAACATGTTTACTCTCGTAGCTCTTATTACAACTCCTATCTATTTTTTTCTACAGCAGTTTCATAATGAATTCTCTTTAAAAACAGCCTGCAGCCGGATAGATTACTATAGTTGGAGCATATACGTATAAAGGTTTAATTATGAGGTTTCAATCATGGCTAACATAAATATTACTACCGAAGAGCTACAGAAAGTGCTTAAGGGAACGGGAATAAGTGAAAAACATTTTTTGGTTAAACTCAGTACTATTAAAATGGATGAATACAAAAGAAAAAAGAAGCATAAAGCCGGAAAAAAGAAAATGGCGATTGCTTAATTTCTATTGTGGTCATTCAAAACCTTCCTTTGCTCAAGTACAAGTACCTCAGCGGATGGACTATATAAAAGCCGAACTGATTTACTAACCCGCATTTTCTTCTTCCTGGGGTTGTAAGCACATACTTTCTACTATTTCCAGGCACCGAGAATCAATCCCATCACTGTGAAAGCTACTGTCCAATATCCCCCGTTGATTAAAATGTATTTCCAGGATTTTTGCTCATAAAGGCTATTTACGGCCAGTGCAAAGAACACCCACCCGAAACCGGTAAGAAAGCCATAAAACGCACCCGACCCGGCGGTAATCGCCGCGGCAGTCTCAGGTGATCCGTAAAAAAACATCGCCAGATTAAAAGCCATGATAAACTCAAAGACAAAAGCCAGACCAAAAATTTTACCCATATTTCCCTTTTCGATTTGCTCTTCGTCCAAACCCACAGCAGACATCCATGCTTTACCAAACAGTGGTCCGTACCACACCCATCCAACCAAAAACGTCGAAAGCGTTGCAACAAGAACAGCCCATATATTAATTGCAGAAATATCCATTATCTTATCCCTTTTTATGATTTGTATTTAGACCTTCTAAGATTATACTTTTGAAAGACTTATCAAGCAAATTTAAAATTTCTAATAATACCCTTCCGCAATGTCAATATCCCTATTGCACGTTACATTTAAACTAAAGAATAACAGTCAAGTCAATTTAAGGATTGACAAAAATCCCGCCTACCGTCACTGGCTACAGCCTACTGGGAACCCACCCCGTCCCGCTCGAAAACCCATGAGCGGTCCACCCCTCCGACGGAGGGGACTTTTAGGAACCAGGAACATCGCCAAACACCACGCGACCTGCACCAAGCCTCTGTCAATACCTATCCAGTATCTCCAGCATTAGCCATACCACCAAGAAATAGTTATTTTGTATAACTGAAACAAGATAACTCAACAGGTCAGGAGCAATGGAAACATCAGCTGATATCCAGGTCCCCAATTTTAGTAAAACCAAACCCATCGACCAGGTCGGCGTCGAAGAACGGGTTGCACGTCTGAAAAAGAGAAGCATCAAAAAAGATTCGAAAGTGCAGGCTCTGACGATGGCTTTGAGTATGATAGACCTGACCACACTTGAAGGAATGGATACTCCCGGAAAAGTCATTCAGCTCTGTCAAAAAGCTAAGACGCCTCATGCCGGTCTGCCGGAACTTCCTTCGGTTGCCGCTATCTGCATATATCCGAATATGGTAGGTGTCGCTAAAAAGGCATTACGCGGGACTGATATAAACGTTGCCAGCGTAGCCACCTCCTTTCCCAGCGGTATGTCAACTCTTGAAGCCAAACTTGAAGAAACACGCAAGGCGGTAGAAGATGGTGCCGACGAAGTGGATATGGTAATTTCCCGCGGTGAATTCCTCAAAGGTAACTATTCTTATGTATTTGGTGAGATCGTCGCGATTAAAGAAGCCTGTGAGAGTGCTCATCTTAAAGTCATCCTCGAAACCGGTGAATTGCAGACTTACGAAAACGTCCGAAAAGCCAGTGACCTCGCCATGCAGGCCGGAGCAGATTTTATCAAAACATCCACCGGTAAAGTGAGTCCCGCCGCAACGCAGCCCGTAACGCTGGTGATGCTGGAGGCAATCCGCGATTATTATTATGAAACCGGACGCAAGGTCGGTATGAAACCCGCCGGAGGCATTCGCAAGGCAAAACAGGCTGTTCAATATCTGGTACTTGTTAAAGAAACCCTTGGGGCCAGCTGGCTGACACCGGAGTATTTTAGATTCGGCGCCAGCTCACTGGCCAACGACCTGCTGAGACAGATAGTCAAACAACAAACAGGTGTTTACCAAAGTTTTGATTATTTTTCCAGTGATTAGTTACATAATACGTATTACGTATCACGTATTTTTCATTGCCAGCTGCAGGTTAAATTTTTAACTTGAGATATTTTAAGCATGTCTACTAACAAAAACAGTACTGAAATCGAAGCTGCCAAGCCTTTTAAAGCTTCCTCCCCCGGTTCGAAACTTGATTTTAAAGGGAACTGGGAATATGACGATGCTCCTGAGAGCACCGATCATATTGATTTAAAAGAACAGTATGAACTCTTTATCGGAGGTGAGTTTATCGAGCCGGAAAAAGGTCGTTATATCGATTCCGTTAATCCCGGCAAAGAAGAAGTAATATCCCGCTTTGCGGAAGCAACGCAGCAGGATGTACATAAAGCTGTTAAAGCTGCCCGCACAGCTTATGAAAAAACCTGGTCTAAACTGAAACCCAAAGAACGCGGAAAATATGTTTTCCGTATTGCACGGCTTATCCAGGAGCGGGCAAAAGAATTCTCAGTCATAGAATCACTTGACGGAGGCAAACCTATTCGTGAATCACGTGATGTGGACATACCCCTGGCTGCCGCCCATTTCTTTTACTATGCCGGCTGGGCCGATAAGCTTGATTATGCATTCCCCGGGAAAAAGGCCAAATCATTGGGTGTGGCGGGACAAATCATCCCCTGGAACTTTCCCCTGCTTATGCTTGCATGGAAAATAGCCCCCGCTCTTGCAACAGGAAACACTGTCGTCTTAAAACCGGCGGAGACCACCTCACTGACAGCCCTGAAATTTGCAGAACTTTGCCAGGATGCCGGGCTGCCCGACGGTGTGGTTAATATCGTTACAGGGGCGGGACAAACAGGTTCTGAAATTGTCAATCATGACGATATCGACAAGATAGCCTTTACCGGATCCACCGAAGTCGGAAAGATTATCATGAAATCGCTGGCCGGGACGGATAAAAAATACACCCTGGAGCTTGGCGGCAAGGGACCGAATATTATTTTTGAGGATGCCCCTATGGACCAGGCGGTTGAAGGTGTTATCAACGCTATTTTCTTTAACCAGGGTCATGTCTGCTGTTCCGGTTCACGATTGTTTGTACAGGAAGGCATCGCTGATGAATTTATCCGGAAATTGCGCGACCGTATGGAAACTTTGATAGTCGGTGATCCACTGGATAAAAATACCGATATCGGAGCTATCAATTCGAAACAGCAGTACGATAAAATAAATGAGTACCTGGAGATCGGCGTCAACGAAGGTGCAGATATGTACCAGAGCTCATGTGATATCCCCGAGACCGGTTATTTCTGTCGCCCTACGATATTTACGAATGTAGGACAGTCGAACCGCATTGTACAGGAAGAGATTTTCGGTCCTGTTCTGACGATACAGACTTTCCGCACTGCGGAGGAAGGTATTGAGAAAGCAAATAACACGCCATACGGTCTTGCAGGCGGGGTATGGACGGATAAAGGCTCAAAAATATTCAACGTCGGCAGTAAAATCCGGAATGGGGTTGTGTGGGCAAACACCTATAACCGGTTTGATCCTACATCCCCTTTCGGCGGATACAAGGAAAGCGGCATGGGCCGCGAGGGCGGGCTGCATGGGTTATACCCGTATGTGGAATTGGAACGCTGATTAAGCGGATTGAGCGGATTTCCGCTACAGGCATTTTAGCTGTTTCAGAAAACATGTAGAGACGCATCGAATGCGTCTCCGGGAGATGAATACATCCAAGACTATAGTAATAAATTTGGTCCCCAAAGTGGTAATGTATCAGCTATAATCAGAGGATATAAATCAGCATGTACAAAGTTGAAAAAGAAATCAGGTTATCGAACTTTTAAATGGCAAAAAGGTTTTTATGATCATATTATCCGCAATCAAAAATCACTAATTAAAATTGAAGAATATATAAGAGAAAATCCACTGAGATGGCACAACGACCGTTACTATTCAAAATAGTTCCTGACTTGTATCACAAATATTGCAACCACAAAACTTAATATGTCAGACAGAATCGAAGTTCAGAAAACATATAAAACCTACGTCGGGGGTAATTTTCCCCGTACCGAATCCGGCCGTTTTTATAAGGTTTACGATGGTAATGATAACCTGCTGGCCAACGCCTGCCGGTGTTCGCGCAAGGACGTGCGGGACGCTGTGACAGCCGCACGGACAGCTTTCAAAGACTGGAGCGGACGCAGTGCCTATAATCGTGGTCAGATTCTGTATCGTACAGCCGAAATGCTGGAAACCCGCAAAGCTCAGTTTGTCGATGAACTCGAAACCATCGGTTATAAAACAAAACAGGCAAAAACTGATGTTGAAACCTCCATTGACCGCCTGATTTACTACGCGGGATGGTCCGACAAATATCAGCAGATCTTCGGCAGTATTAATCCCGTTGCCAGTTCTCACTTTAATTTCTCGATGTCCGAACCCACCGGCGTGGTAAATATCTGGGCGCCGGAAGAGAGCCCTCTTCTGGGACTTATCTCAGTTATCGCACCGGTAATAGTGGGTGGCAATACTTGTGTGGTACTCGCCTCTCAAAAATACCCGCTGAATGCGATCAGTTTTGCTGAAGTGCTCAATTCATCAGATGTACCGGGAGGAGTTGTCAATATTCTGACTGGTTTACGCGATGAACTGCTTATCGATATGACCTCTCATATGGATGTAAATGCTTTTTTCCATACGGAAAGCAAAATGGAGCCAGAAAAACGGAAACAAATGGACGAAAATTCGGCTTTAAACATAAAACGGGTTACTTATAAACCTGTTCATGATTGGTATGACGATAAAGAACAATCTCCGTATATTATAACTGACTTTCAGGAGATCAAAACAACCTGGCATCCTATTGGATATTAGAATTACTATGAAACTTACAAAACAACTTATACTACCACTATTCGCGATTTTTATGGTCAGCGCAGCCTGTTCTACGGTTGAACGTGTAACCGAAGATCGGGATGCAGACAAAGACTCGTTGATGGTTTCAGAAACCACCAATGAAGCCATGATCAGTCTGCTTGACGGCAACCGGAGCAGATTAAGAGACAGCTATAATGCTCAGCAACATGATATGCCAGAGCACCTGCTTGAAAAAGCTTCGGCCGGACAAAACATCAACCGGGATCCCAGAGATGGATATCGTATCCAAATTCTTTCCACCAGGAATATGCAACTCGCTGATTCTGTTTCAGTTCAATATGAAAACTGGGCCGATACAACAATTACCGGTTATCAGGGTGAAGCGTACGTTTCATTCAAACAACCTTTCTATAAGGTGCACATCGGGGACTTCCAACAGCGTGATCAGGCCATCAAATATTCCAACCTGATTAAACAAAAATATCCCGATGCATGGGTAGTACATGATGAAATCGAGCCGGATTCCGCTCCCGCAGATACGGTAAGTTTCGAACTGGCAGAAAGAAAGGAAGAGACTGCAAAAAAAGAATAGCGAAGCTGTCAGCTTTCAGCGGTCAGCAATCAGTTATTGATGCCCTGTCCCACTGATCACTGATCATTGTTCACTGCCCTGCCATCACACATTAAAGCGAAACAGTATAACGTCCCCATCCCGGACAACGTAGTCCTTGCCTTCCTGGCGCATCTTTCCGGCATCTTTGACCGCTTTTTCCGATCCCAGCTCGGCATAGGTTTCGTAACTGACTGTTTCTGCACGGATAAATCCCCGTTCAAAATCGGAGTGAATAACTCCAGCGGCCTGTGGAGCCTTGGTGCCTTTTTCAATAGTCCATGCGCGAACTTCTTTCGGACCTGCCGTAAAATAGGTAATGAGACCCAACTCTTTATATGCTCCCTTGATCAGTCGATCAAGTCCGGCGCTTTCGACCCCCATCTCTTTCAGGAAATCCTCTTTTTCATCTTCATCAAGTTCCGCAATTTCTGCCTCTATCTTAGCACAAAACATAACCACTTCATCATCAAATTCTTCTGCGATCTTTTGAACGGTATCCACCCACTCATTGCCCGTAGTCAGATCTTCTTCCGATACGTTGCAAGCATATAACACCGGCTTGCCGGAAAGCAGAAAAAGCTCGCGATAGGCTTTTCGTTCCTCCTTATCTGCATCAAACGTACGGGCGGCGTACCCCTGCTCAAGATGTTCCTGCAACCTTTGTACGATTTCAAGCTTCTGGACCACTTTTCTATCCCCTCCTTTAGCTTCCTTCTCCAGGTTCGAGACCCGTTTTTCGACGGATTCCAGATCTTTAAGTATCAATTCATCCTCGATAATACGAATATCCCGCTTCGGGTTGACGTCTCCTTCCACATGAATAACGTTCGGATCATCAAAACAGCGTACCACATGTACGATCAGATCTACTTCCCGTATGTGCGAGAGAAAAGCATTTCCCTTGCCCTTTCCTTCGGATGCTCCTTTTACAAGTCCGGCGATATCTACAAATTCGACACTCGTTGGTATTTTCTGCTTTGATTCTACTATTTCAAACAGTGTATTCAACCGCTCATCAGGTACCGGTACTACCCCGATATTGGGGTCAATCGTACAAAAAGGAAAGTTGGCGGCTTCGGCACCCGCATCACTCAGGGCGTTAAACAAGGTAGACTTTCCGACATTGGGCAGCCCTACAATTCCACAGCGTAAGCTCATGTAATATTATTTCTTTTGGGGGTAACTAGTATTTTTTTGCTCAATGAAAAAACGGGTTGAATATACAAATAATATCTGCCGTTATTCAGCTATCGTTAAGAAAAATATTGGGTGCAGGATGAACTCACCTCATGTTATCATTCTGAGCAAGGACCGGTGGTTTTTCCGGTCCGCCGCCGAAGAATCCCGTGGGTGGGGCTGGGCGTCCTTATCTATCCAAATGCCATAAAAGGGAGATCCTTCGACTGGCACATTGACTGCCCCGGTTTACTTTTTGGTGTCTCAGGATGACAGGTGGGGATGCCGGTGCTTTGGGCTGATAGTCTGGAAAAGTGAGCAGTTATTCCAGGCATGTCTGTTGAATGAATTCAACCTCGGGAAGCTTGACGGCAGTCAATTTGCCGTATCCCATACGATTATAGACGCAGCCGGTATCAATACCGATCATATGCTTTTTCTGCAGGGGCCGGGGCTGCGGCGTATGACCGAAAACTACCGTCTTTTCCCAGGGAGTCTCAAAAACGTCGAGATGAGAACGTTCCCATAAAAATTCCTGCTCAAGCATATCATCATTCAATGATTCTGCTATTGTTTTAGCGGGGGAAACTCCTGCATGAACAAAGAAATATTCGGGAGTTTCATAATACAGGCGGGTATTTTCATAAAACTTTCTGTGGGCTTCGGGCAACTCAAGCTTCTCTCTTCCTTTTGTATAGGAATTGAGGGTTGTTCGTCCGCCGTTCATCAGCCACAGGCTCATGTCATTCTCTCTGACAGCATCAAGCAACATTTGCTCGTGATTGCCCCGCAAAAAGACGCAATCGATCTTCTTTTGAAGATTCAGCATCAGGTCAACGACCTGTTTTGAATCGGGACCGCGATCGATATAATCTCCTATAAATATGAACTGACGATCCCTGTATGGCTCCAGTTTCTCCATCAATGCAACAGTCGAGCGGTAGCAACCATGGATGTCTCCGATAGCAATATATTTCTGTTCAGTCACGTGTAGCCGTCTAAGAATTCACTGATTCTTCAATGAGGCCGCGTCCGCTTTTGTTGATCCGGTCGTCTTTTTTCAATTGTTCCAGGGCGGAATCAAGAATACCGTTAACAAATTTACCCGACTTCGAAGTGGAAAAATCTTTTACCAGATCAATGGCTTCATTCATGGTAACTTTTGTCGGAATCTCTTCAAAGAAAAGAAATTCACCAATGGCCATTCTTAAAACTACCTTGTCGATTGTCGCCAGCCGGTCCATACGCCAGTTTTTTATATGGCCTTTGATTATTTCGTCAATTTCTTCCCGCCTGTTGACAATCTTCAGAAACAGCCGCTCCGCAAATTTGAAAGTTTCCTTATCGTCCCGGAACTTCGGTTTTATCTGGGTTTTGATGATATGCGTCCACTCACCTTTTCCGATTTCATTGGCATATAGTGCCTGTAGAACTGCTTCCCGTGCTTCTCTTCTCTGGGCCATTAATTCAAATATTTTCTTGGTTTGACAGAATGATAAAAATACAAAACCTGCCCAACAGCTGAAAGAATAATTACGCCGGTGTGTTCATTTGCTGCAATTTTTCTAATCTCAGCAGGAGGAGTGGAGACGTGATTAATCGCGTCTTAAACGGTTCCACCCATAAATATTTACAGCAAACAATCATCTATCAGTTAGTGCTGTAACACCTGGTAATTCCTTCCCCTCCAGAAACATCAGACTGGCACCTCCGCCGGTTGACACGTGCGATACTCGGTCTTCAAGTCCTGCCTGTTTAATAGCAGATGCAGAATCACCGCCGCCAATGATTGTGGTTGCTCCTCTGTTGGTAGCTTCAGCCAACGCCTCCGCAACTGCTACAGTACCGCCTGCGTAATTCTCCATCTCAAAGACCCCCATTGGCCCGTTCCAGACTACTGTTTCTGCATTTTTAATGATATTTCCGAATGAGATTGCCGATTGTGGACCAATATCCAAAGCCATCCAGCCGTCTTCTATTCCATCTTCATCTACTACCTTGTGTTCAGCATCGTTTTTAAATTCTTTGGCTATCACAGAATCCATGGGCAGCATAAATTTTATTCCCTTTTCTTCGGCTTTTTCCATCAATTCCCTTGCCAGTTCAACCTTCTCATCTTCGACCATTGAGTCACCAATAGGCAGACCTTTTGCTTTATAAAAAGTATAAGTCATACCACCGCCGATGATAATCGTATCCACTTTGCCAAGAAGATTGTCAATGACCCCGATTTTATCGGAGACTTTTGCTCCACCGAGAATTGCTACAAAAGGCCGCTTTGGATTATTGACTGATCCATTTAAATATTGGATCTCTTTTTCGAGCAAAAATCCCGATACCGCAGGTTGCAGAAAACGGGTAACACCGGCAACCGATGAATGTGCCCTGTGGCTGCTTCCGAAGGCATCGTTACAAAACAGATCTCCATGCGCGGCCAGTTTTTTACAGAATTCCTCATCATTCGCTTTTTCCCCTTTATGAAAACGGACATTCTCCAGCAAAATAATTTCATCGTCACCGGCCTGTTCTATAACGGATTCAGCCTTTTCACCAATACAATCCGCGGCAAAATGAACTTCTGTATTTATCAGAGACTGCAGATGTATGGCGGCAGGACGTAAACTCAAGGATTCGTCTCTCGATCCGCCGGGGCGGCCAAGATGACTCATAAGGATTAATTTTCCGCCGTTTTCAATAATATAATTAATGGAGGGAAGGGCCTGAACGATGCGATTGTCATCTGTAATTCTCCCGTCTTCGATAGGCACGTTAAAGTCTACCCTCATCAACACTTTTCTACCATTAACATCGACATCCTTGAGTGTCATCTTATTCATTATACGAACTCTAATTTAGTTGAATTTTATATTTACCAGCGGATGGAAAGTCGTCCGAAACCGCCGTCGAACCATGTGGGTGTACCGGTGACCCTGGGTAGTCCGATACCCGACTGTTGATCTTTATCCAGATCGTAGGATACACCGGCTAAAAAATGAAAATTTTCATCGAATCTATAACCTAAAGTTAAAGTGAGACGTTCGTTGCGATTTCTGACAACGGGATATACACGCCTGAAATCAAAATTACGTACCCCATTCTGACCACGTTCCCCCTGCGGATTTCGATAATCGGCGTGAAATTCAAGTCCGGCAGTAAACCCGGATAACGGATCATACAAAAACCGGCTTTTAATTTTAACACGTGTTTCTTCGAAATCAAACGGAATCCGGTTATCCGGAAAATCCAGCGGCGTTAAATCCTCTGGCACATTTTCTCCCTGAAGGCGGTCTGTATTCCACTCATGCCATAACCACTGCTCAAGCCGGAAACTTTTTATCCGCCCTGTTGCAAAAAATCCAGCTGCATCTGAAATCTGCCAGTTCCCGAAATCATCCTCGTATGAAGAGACAGGGGCAGGCGCTCGTTTTAACTTTGAAAATGTGCGCCGGTAGGTCAGGCCGGCAGTAAAAAAACGGTTGGAATGTTCAAGTAATGCCCCCAGATAATGCGCCCATTCCTCATCTATAAAAGTTGTTGCAGCATTTGATTCTTCTACCAGTTTCTCAGAATATGTCTGGATCCCTGAGACCAGTTCGGCTCTGAAATTTTCTATTTCAGGAGTAACCGCTTTCAAAGAAAAAAGATACGGATTTTGATTGTACTGATAGGTAACCTCATATAATTCATTATACTCATTGCTGCTTTCTTCAGCCAGTCCTTGCACTACATTGCCAGCCCAGTCGAGGAGGGTGAAATCAAGTTGTACCATCCCCTCTTCAAAGCTTCCATAGCGGTAATAAATCGTGGCATCCAGATCACCCTTATTATTTGTCAATGTATGACTTCCGCCTACTGTATGTCCTCCGTTAAATGTGTGCTCGTAACCCAAGTGAAACAGGAACCTGTTCGTCCGCAGGTTTTCTTCATGATACCCATTTATCATCAACCTGTTTTTGGAATTAAGGCTGATATTACTCTTTATCCGGTTTTCGGCAGCAAAATCCGTAGCGTTCAGACTCCCCATACCAAGCTGATAGGCACGACCGGCCTGAATCCAGTCGTAGTCTTCAATGAGTGTATATCGATAGGTTAACAGATCAATTTCATGTTCGGGGCTCATGGTATTCAGATGTTCCCGGAAAAGCCCGCGTTTGAAGTGGGTTCCGCCGTAGTTATGGCTACGATCAAGCATAAAATTTTGAATTCGCTGCTCCCAGCTGAAAAGAGTTGCCCTATCCTGGTTTTGCTGGGCATTCAGTTCCAATGGAAAACAGAATACAACTGTAATAAGCAGCAAACTTGAATAATCTCGTAATGACATTAATTTTATTTTCGACAATAAATTTATGGAAAAATATTACGGAATAAAAGCGGTCAACGCCGTATAGTCACAGTTAAATCCCTAAGTTCCTAATCTACATATTCCGCAGGCATAATTCCTGCTTTTCTGTGCATTTTTAAATATCTTATACTGATTAAAATAGCAAACAAAATAAGAGATATGCGAACTGTTTATTTTGATCATGCCGCGACTACTCCGCTGGATGAGCGCGTGTTTGAAACAATGAAACCTTACTTTACCGAGCACTACGGCAATGCAAATTCTCCGCATCAGCTGGGAAACAATGCCAAAGTTGCGGTTGAGGAAGCGCGCGAGACTATTGCTGAAATTATCGGAGCCCAACCTGCGGAAATTATTTTTACCAGCGGCGGTACGGAAAGCGATAATGCCGCCATCAAAGGTGCGATAGAAGCAACCGGAAAAAATGAAATTATTACCTCGCCCCTCGAACATCATGCTGTTCTGCATACTGTCGAATCAACTAAACGAAACGGTACAAAACCGGTTTATCTCGAAGTGGGTAAAGAGGGAATAATTCATTCCAAACAGGTAGATGAGGCAATAAGTGAAAATACCGCACTGGTTTCGCTGATGCATGTTAATAATGAAATCGGTACTGTCAATCCCGTTAAAGAAATTGCGGAGATCTGTAAGAGATATGAAGTGCCATTTCATTCCGATACTGTACAAAGCGTTGGCAAACTGCCGGTTGACGTGGATGAACTGGGTGTTGATTTCCTGAGCATGAGCGGACATAAGATATACGGTCCCAAGGGAATCGGAGTGCTGTATATGCGGCATGCCACACCGTGGATGCCGTGGATGCACGGCGGATCACAGGAGCGACGCAGACGCGGGGGTACGCTCAATGTTCCCTGTATAGTAGGTCTTGCGAAAGCACTTGAGTTATCTGTTGAACGTATGAGAGAAGATCAAAATAATTTCAAAAAACTTCGTAAACGCCTCGTCGGGGGATTAGAGGAAAAGTTTCCGGGTACTCATCATATAAACGGCGACAGCGAAAACGGGGTGCCCCATATTGTCAACATCTCCTTCACGGACCGGAATGGCGGCGGACTTGACGGGGAAATGCTGCTGTTGAACCTCGATGTCGAAGGAATATGTGTCTCCAATGGTTCAGCCTGTACTTCCGGTGCCATGGACCCTTCGCATGTACTTGACGGCATAGGCCTCGATACGCCGGTCGCCAATTCGAGCATCCGGGTAAGTATGGGAAAAGATAATACTCCCGAAGATATTGACTACCTGCTTGAAAAACTGGAAGTGGTCGTTACCCGTATGATGGATACTGTCAAAGCTTAGTAGTTGTTCAGCATGCAGCTGTCAGTCTGTCCGGCCATCCGGTATCCGGTATCCGGTATCCGGAAACCTTCAAATGATGTTCATAATTTCTGTTATCTTACCGGCTGAATTTTAACTTAATAACCTCTCAGGGAATGCCTAAAATAACTACTTATCTCGGAATTATATTGATACTGTTGGGCCTCATCGCCTACTTCGCAACCGGTATGGTCAGCGTGACTGCGCTTATACCCTCTTTTTTTGGAATTGTGTTTGTAGTTCTCGGTGTGTTGGGACGTAAAGAGAAATTGCATAAGCACATGATGCATGCTGCAGCCGGGTTATCACTGCTCGGTCTAATTGGAAGTGCGCCGGGGCTAATGGGCGTGCTTACTCTAATTAGCGGCGGCAGTGTAGAACGTCCGGGTGCTTCTATAACTCAGGCGATCATGGCCGTTTTGCTTATCGGTTTTCTCATTCTTGCTGTAAAATCATTTATTGCTGCCCGAAAGGCCCAGGAAGTTTAGGGGCGAACCACTAAGAAACTAGTAGGTCATTCCGCCAGTAGTCTACTAGTCTACCTCCAGTGTCATCCTGAACTTGTTTCAGGATCTACAGCTCGATATATATTTATAGCTTTATCCTGGTCTTTCCTTGTTCCTTTTTGTGTGGACAAAAACGAACCCAAAAAACCACCGGGCTGAGAAAACTCAACCTTCAGGTTCCGGAGAAGCTCCGGCAAAGAATTAAACTCAGCTCCGAAAAACCACGGAGCTTCAGACAAAATTCTTTGAAACCTCCTCCGCTTCTCCTCCACCTAACTAAAAGGCTGACTTTTCTTAGGCCGGAAGAAATTCTCTTATTCAAAATGGCTTGTATAAAGCCAGGATCGTATTTACCACTACCAGAATATATACCGTAAGCGAAATTTTATAGGCGCCGCGCCACTTTTCGGTCGTTTCAGAATTTATAACATCCACCTCGTTGCGCAAATGTTTTTTAAATGCGATGCTTCGCTTGATGGAAAAACCTATCAGGATCAAAATAATAATAAATAAAACCTGTTTGAGTGTCAGCCAGGGATAAAGCTGCAGGTTAAACCAGCCCCATTGAGGTCCGGTGGGAGTCGATGCGATCGCTCCGCCTGAAATCAGGATTCCCAGGGCGCCCAAATGCGCACCTATACTCGTCGCTTTTCGCTCTGCCTGCATAAATCCCCTTTTATTTACGGCATCCTCCGCCCCCTTTACTTTTGAGGCAAAATGCAGACTTGCCAGAAAAGCGATAAGCCAGATGATAGTGGATACTACATGTATCCAGTAAAACAGTTGGTAAGACATTAGTGGCTTGTGGTAATTGTAATAACTTAAAATCTCAAATTAAGCAACGGTATTGGAAAACATACTATTTATCAGATCGCTGTATTTTTCTTCAACAATGCGTCGCTTAACTTTAAGTGTTGGAGTAAGCTCTCCCGTTTCAATCGAAAATTCATTCGGCACCAGCCGGAAATCCCTGATCCTTTCATGCGAAGCCAGTTCTTTTGAGTTTTTACGAATCTCGTCACGATAAATTTGCTGAATCTCTTCCTTTTCTATCAACTCCTCAATTGAACTGTACCGGATATTTTCCTTCTTACTGAAAGCATCAAGCGCCTCAAAATCCGGTACAATCAGAGCGGCCATAAACGGCTGTCGATCTCCCACTATAACCAGCTGATTGATCCAGTTGCTTGTTTTGAAAAGATCTTCTATGGGACCCGGATAAATGTTTTTTCCACCGGCATTTACAATCATATGTTTTATCCGGTCGGTTATCTGAAGCTTACCGTCTGCGAATTTTCCCACATCTCCGGTATGCAGCCAGTCTTCACCGTCTATCATTTCGTTTGTGGCTTCATCATTTTTCCAGTACCCCTTCATGACATTAGGCCCTCTGCAGAGTATTTCCCCCTGCTCCGTACTAATATCGGTGGGATAATCCTCCCCCGTTACCGTCCCGATTATCTTACTGTCTTCCAGGCGCTGAATACCAACCGTAACACCGGGCAAAACTTCCCCTACGGTACCCATAGTCTCATTACCATATGTGTTACAGGTCATAATCGGCGATGTTTCCGTCAACCCGTAGCCTTCAATTATATTCAAACCCGCTGCCATAAAAAAGTGACCTATTTCAGCAGGCAGTGGTGCACCACCTGATACAAAAAATCTAATTCTGCCACCCGTTCGTTTTTTCAATTTATCGAAAACGAGTTTATCGGCCAATGTCTTCTGCATAGAAACAAATCCTCGTTCACCGCTGGAATATTTACGGCCTACTTTAAATGCCCAGTCAAAAATCTTCTTCTTTATTTCAGTTCCCTCTTCTACATTTTTTGTTACAAGGTTATAAATCTTTTCAAACAAACGCGGAACACTTATAACAATGGTGGGATGAGCCTCTGTAAGATTTTTTGCCACGGTATCCACGCTCTCGGCGTAATAAATTTCGGCGCCGCCCGCCAGCATCGCATAATAGCCTCCGGTACGTTCAAAAGAATGACATAACGGAAGAAATGATAAACAGCGATCTTCTTCGGATATATGTATTTTCTGGTGGGCAGCTTTCACATTACTGACGATATTGCGGTGAGTCAGCATAGCTCCCTTCGGCTTGCCTGTTGTACCCGAGGTATATATGAGTGTAGCAAGATCTTCCGGTTCAATCGACCGGCTTCGCTCTTTAATCCGGGCCTCGACCTGAGGATAAGATTTCAATCCCTCGGCTATTGCTTTGTTAAATTGTGTTACATATGGCTCTTCAAGATAACTTTCGATCTTTGGCTCATCAAAAGCAATAACTTGTTTCAGATCTTCACAATTATCAAAAATTTCCAGTGCTTTTTTGAGCTGTATACCCGTTGAAACAAAAAACAGCTTTGCTTCTGAGTTTTGCAGTATGTATTCACACTGTTTAACTGGCGATGTGGTGTAAAGCGAAACATTGACCGCTCCTGCCAGCTGCACTGCCAGATCCACAACAGCCCATTCATAACGGTTTTCGCTCAAAATAGCTACACGGTCACCGGCTTCTATGCCGTGGGTCACCAGATAAGCCGCCAGACTGTTTACATCATCCGCTACTTCGTCCCAGGTTATTATCTCATATTCAGCATCGGTGGACGGCTTACGAGCAAATGCTGTCTTACCGGTGCCGCTGTATTTCTGTGAAAGATTAAGGAATAGCTCAGTCAGGGTCTCAAATGCTACAACTGCAGGCATAGTTAAAAATTAGGTTGCTGTTGGTTGGTTTCTGCTGAATGCTGATTTTTGAGATCTATATCTGCTTGAATATAACATTCTAAAGCTATTATTCAGCATACTCCACTCTTGATAATGAGACTGTTTTTTTAGGGTTCGTCAATTTATTATATTGAAAGAAAAATAATCCTGCGTTTATGGCACATCCTGCAAAAGAAGAAACTATTGAACTTGTAAAAGAAATCTTTCGCTCCTACCTGAAGGAACATAACCAAAGGCAGACGCCGGAGCGTTTTATGGTCCTGGAAGAGATATACCGGGCAGACGGACATTTTGATGCTGATGATATCTTTTTCAATATGAAAGACACCGGATCACGTGTATCGCGTGCTACGGTTTATAACACACTTGACCTGCTTGTCGAATGCGGGCTCGTGCAACGACAACAGTTTGGCAAGAACCAGTATTATTATGAGAGAGCCTATGCCTATCAACAGCACGATCATATCATCTGTAAAGAATGTGGTGCCGTACTCGAATTTTGTGATCCGCGCATACAGGAAATAAAGACGATGATGGAAAAGATCCACGATTTCAATATTTCAGGACATTCCCTGCATTTTTTCGGTACCTGCGGTGATATTGACAACTGTACAAAGAGATCAGAAATTAAAGATAAGAAACGTTCAAAAGTGAATTAGATTACTTAAAGCCGCGGATTGAAAGGATTTATTCGTTTTCTATCAAAGGTAACCGTCTAAATCTTAAACTGGCGGCAGCGTCCGCTGGTGCCTGATACTTCCGGCCTCCTTTTCTACGGCCTCCTTTCCTCCTACCACTAAAAAAGTATTGATTCCGATCGCAATCCCGGTGGTTTTCAATGACTGAATTGAGTAAACCCATCCGTTTATATCCGTAAAAATCCGCGGCTTATTAAAACATTCAACGGGTCCGTGGCGGAAAACTAATTTTCTGAAATGGAGGTTTCCCGGATAAATTTTCTTGCTGCCCACTGACTTCCGAGATAGCCCATCACCATAGCCAGCAGTATCATTGCACCGCATAAATAATACCATCGGCCGAATGGCCATTCCATAACTCCAAACTGAGGAATATATTCGGGCAGCAGGTACTGGAACAAAAGAAACATGAGAATCACAGAAAGCAGGCCCGCGATAATGCCCTGGATAAGTCCTTCAACTACAAAGGGGCGCCGTATAAAACTGTTGGTTGCCCCCACGAGCTTCATTGCTTTTATCAGGTTACGTTTCGCATAGATCGTGAGCCGGATAGTATTGAAAACAAGAATCAGTGCTGCTAACAAAATAAGAAGAGCTATCCCACCTCCCGCTGTAGCTACTGTTTGAAAACGACTCTGAAGCATTTCCAGAAGCTGACGATTAAACTGTACTTCATCCACTCCCCGGTATTCCTGAACTTCTTCAACAAGAGCTCCTACCTGCTCTACTTCGGCCTCAGGATTGATCACCAGCCGGAAAGAGGCCGGTAAAAAATTCAGATCTGCAAGCGAACCTCCGCCGGAACCGAATTCCTCTTTAAATACAGAGGCCGCACTGTCTTTGGAAATAAATGTAATCTCCTGTATCAGTTCGTTTTCTTCCAGCTTTTGGCGAAGATTATTGGTACTTCGGTCATCAAGATCCAACAAAAACACTTCTACATCGATCGATTTCCTGAGAGTCTGGGCTACCTCGTAAGCGTTATACGAAACCCGTGCCAATACACCTAATAATAACACAGCGATAAATAAAGAGAATATAGAAGTAAATGAAGCCAGCCTGGCCCGCTTAAAACCGGCTACCCCTTCTTTTATAATATAACCCAAGCTCATATTGTAACTGATATAATTTTAAATCGACAATATTGAATCTCTTGAAAGATATACTTCCCGTCAAACGAAATCTTCATTATTTTACCCTTTTCTTTAGTTTCGGAATAAAGCCTGAATCCCAAAGATAAAGCGACGCTGTGACATCGGGTATTGAGCTGTTTCAAAGTAACCAAGCTGTGCTACCTCATTGAGAATATTTTCCCATCTCAACGTTACCACAATAGAACGTACTCTGGCAGAAATATCCAGATCAAGACGATTATACTGAGGCAGAAATTGATCCTGGCTGACCGGCTGCCAATAGTCAAGAACAGGATTGTAGCTGTCGGCCTGGTACTGAAATGGTGTAAACATTCCGGATAATCCCGCTTTTACATACGTAGCCCGGTTAAAAAGATATCCTTTCCAGTAAAGACCGCCTTTCAGCCAAATTCTCTGCCGGGGAGACATGGGAATAGCCGAACCCGGTGCCTCAGAGTTATTAGTGAAGCGTTGAACGGTAGCGGATCCGTTAAATTCAATACGTTCACTGTCAAGATCAAAAAAAGCCACCAGCGACTGGGATGCATAAGGCGAAACATTTGTAAATGTGCTGTCCTCTCCCACCATAATACCGCGTTTTATATCTTTATGCTGCCCGCGTACTCCCAGGTGAAGATGTGAAGAAAAGTTATATTTAATTAACCCTCTGACATCACGAACCAGTTCACTTTCCAGATTGGGATCTCCCCCGTACCACTCCGACTGCCAATATAATTGTTGCATGGTAGGCATAACGGTTCCCGTCGAGGCACCCGGCTGCAAAGTTAACCTGCCAATATTTAATTCCGGAGCGACATTCATACGGAAGAAATTATATCCGTCGCTTCGCTTCCTGTATTCGGTGTCTCCTTGCAGCCTGATTCCCGGAACTATAGAAAATGAAGCTTTAGCTTCCGCACGTGTTAAACTCCAGTCATTAAAAAAGAGATTACCTGTATTGGCAGTACTGTTAAAAAACAACTCATGCGAAGCAGCACCTTCCAGTTCCAGATTGCCGATTCTGTGCCATTTGCGAACATTCGCGCCGACCGATTTTATATTATACCGCGTCGTATCAGCAGTAAAAGTCAAAGACCGCTGATCTGCTTTATAAAAAAGACCTGCGTGTAAATTATCCGTTGCCCAAGTAGTATCAGCTCTCCGCTGATAAAAGTTTAAAGCCAAAAGATTGCTGCCATTGTCAGATTCAGCCGAAAGCATATTAGCTGATGTAGTAAACCGGTCAAAATTAAACAGCTGCATATTCGGTATAGCATAACCGAATGGCTGGGAAATGTTATACTTGTCGGTGCTATAGTTCAGTTTTATCAAGCGGCTTGGATCGAGGTGATGTGTTATACGGGCGAATATCTTTCGGCCGGTAATTTCCGAATTTGAGTATTCGCCGCCATCGCGCCGGTCCCAGTAACTGAGTTCCACATTGGTTCGGTGAGAAAGATTGTGACTTACCTCGAAATCGAGACTTCGGGTTGTGAATTCACTCTCACTGTAGATCAAACGCGAAAGCGGTTCATTCAGATAATATTGTCGCAGAAAATAGGTTGAACGGTACCCCGTACCCACATCCTGTTCATAAAAATTTGATATTCTCTGTTGTGGTATCAGCGGCCAATAAAGAAAACCCGATACCGGATCATTTAAATTTATATCCTCCCAGTAAAGCTCCTGGTGACGCGGTTCATGAGCAAACTTTTGTACGGCATTGCTCTTTAAAGCCGTCCCAAGCCGATAGCTGATTACTCCTGGCTCGCGATTCAGTTTATAGGTCCAGTCAGGCCATATCTGCCAGCGAAGCGTACTGTCAGTTGCCGTAGTTTTTGAAAGTAACGGTGCATGAAAATCCCATGGAACCACCTCAAACTGTACTTCCGCCTCTTGTTCCGCCTGCTGTTGTTCACCAGTATCTGCAGGTATATAGGAATCGAGCACGTTCTGGCGCAATTTTTCATACTCCAGACTGTCGATTGAAGTACTGTCTACCTGTGCTGCAGCTATTGAGCTGCAGCTGATGAGTACCAAAAAAAGATATGTTTTTTTAATGATACTCAAGCTTCCTGTTTTTTAAGACTATAAGGCATTTCCCTTATTCCTGCAACAGACCTGCGAATTATATCGAGAGCAACTGCCACCGTTCGTTCCTTATTTATAAGGCGGTCGTTTGTGAACCGGGCTTTTAGCGCAAAATGATGGTTTTGACTCCAAAACCCGATCCAGACAGTACCAACCGGTTTTTCCTTTGAACCGCCTCCCGGTCCCGCAACCCCGGTTGTGGAAACGCCGATATCTGCATTAAAAAGATCAGCAACTCCTTTGGCCATTTGTAGTGCTGCCTCTCTGCTCACGGCACCATACTTCTGTAGTATCTCTTCTAGAACACCCAGGTGCCTTACTTTTATATCATTTGAATATGCTATTACACCTCCTTTCATATAATCGCTGCTTCCGGGAATATCTGTAACAGTATCAGCCAGAGCCCCGCCGGTACAACTCTCTGCAATGGCGAGATTGATTCTTTGATCCCTTAGTTGCCTTCCCACGACCTCTGAAAGCGTCAGTTCCTTTCCTTCACCTACAACCAGGTCACCTGCCTTTGCCAATATATGTTCCGCAACGGGCTGAACTTTTTTTTCAGCCTCTTCCCTGCTGGAACCATAGCTGCTGATGCGAATACGGTTTCCCTGTGTGCCGGGCAGGTAAGCAACACTCACATGATCATTCAAAAAAGAATCCAAATCCCCGATGATTTCGTCGCTCAATGTACTTTCGCCCGCACCGGCTGTCAGTATATACCGGGAATACCGCTGCTCCCGAAGACCGGTCATTTCTTCTATTTTTGGCAATACTTTATTCTTCATAAGATGCCTCATTTCATGTGGCACTCCCGGCAGTATTGCCAGTTTTCCATCCCTGCGGTCAAACCACATTCCCGGTGCCGTTCCCTGGTTGTTGAACAGTACATCGCAGCAATCAGGCACCTCGGCCTGGTAATAATTCGATTTTGAAAATGGAATATTTCTCTGTTTGAAAATTTTCCTGATGAATTGAAGTGTTGGTTTATGTATTACTGATTTACAATCGAATAATTCAGTCACAGCTTTTTTTGTTAAATCATCATGGGTGGGACCAAGTCCGCCGGTAGTAATTACAAGCGATGCCTCCGCCAATGACTGTTGTATTGTTTTCTTTACCAGAATCAAATTATCGCTGATCGTATGAATCCGGGTTACCTCCAGCCCGTTTTCCGTTAGAAAACGGCCGATCCAGCTGGCGTTGGTATTTTCCGTATCACCTGTCAGCAGTTCATTTCCAATGCTGATTATCTGGCACTGCATGCTATTGTATTTAACCGTAATTTATTTATAAAGGAAGCGCAAAATATCAATCTTTGACAGCATTTCGAAGCTCTTTATTCGACAGTAAAAAACAATTTAATTCTGCAAAACTATTACTATCTTTACGCCGTGCGTCGTTTACCAAACATACTGAGCACAATAAGACTTATACTCGCTCCTGTTTTTCTGTTCCTCTATATTCAGGATGAGGTTGTATGGCGTGCCTTGAGCATAGGAGTCTTTGCTGTAGCTGTTGTAACGGATTTTTTTGACGGTTATTTGGCACGTCTTTACGGAGCACAAACCGCATACGGAGTATTTCTCGACCCGCTTGCTGATAAGTTCTTAACCTTTGCGGGTTTTATCTGTCTGCCTTTTATTAGCAGCGGGCAATTCCCGTGGTGGGCTGTGGCTGTTATTGTTTTTCGTGATATCCTAATCACAGGAATGCGTCTGATAGCCGGTTCCAGGGGGCTAACCATGCGTACACGATATACGGCAAAGCTGAAAACAATGAGCCAGATGTTTTTTCTGTATGTTGTGCTTATGGTAGGCGTATTTGTTAAAACAGATGTTTGGTTAAGCACCTACTGCATACAACTGCTCCAATCCGGAATTTTAGGATGGATGATGATAGCAATAGTTGTTCTCACCATTTATTCCGGTCTCGAATATATTTATGTCAACAAAGATATTTTCTTTTTTCAGAAAAATACAAAGACTAAAACCGATTCCCGGTAGTGAGAACTGACCTTAATAACCTAAAGTGATCACCGGAAGCACTCATGTCGAATGGCGAGCGGATTTTATTAAAGAAGAGGTTTAAGTTACAGCAGTTTTGAGCAGTATTTCGGACGAGTCACAAGTGGAATCTTCCCCAATAGATACCTACCTTATCACACGCTTTGAAAATCGTTTGGTAGTAGATAAGAAGATAATTAATGGCGATCTTCAAACGATGGCCAAAACATGCACTACGGCTTGTAAGACGATAAATTGAACATGTTTTAGAACAAATTATTTAATGCAAAAACTAAAACCGATTCTTGGCAGCTTTTTTTACGCAGGATTTTTACCCAATGCACCCGGCACATGGGGCAGCTTTTTTGCCCTCTTCCCGATCTATTTTATCGGTGTCTATACCTCCTGGTATGGGATGGTACTTTTTACAATTCTCTGTTCGCTGATAACGCTATGGGTGTCGGAAGAGTGTGAACGGGTATGGGGAGGCGATCCTTCCCCACTTGTAATGGATGAATTTGCAGGACAGGGAATGACATTTATAGCGGTCAGCTTTTCAGCTTCTTTTTCCTATAACATTCTGCTCTTAGTTGCCGGATTTGTATTTTTTCGATTCTTTGATATTAAGAAACCATTGGGCGTCAATGAACTGCAGAGACTACCCGGTGGTTTCGGTATATTGGTCGATGACTTGTTAGCGGGTTTTTACGCGTTTATATGTTTAAAGGCCCTTATCTTTTTGATAGGTTAATATCTGACTAACATTTTCTTAACACTTATATGTTATGTTAATAAAAACAGTGGTAATCAAAAATTTGAAACATATGCTATGATTATTGATGAACCTTTTGCAAAAGAAATTGCCTTAGATCTATTAAAAATTGATGCTGTAATACTGCGTCCCAATGATCCGTTTACATGGGCTTCGGGATGGAATTCACCAATCTATTGCGATAACCGGCTTACCCTGCGCTATCCGGTAATTCGAAAAAAAATTGCACAGCGATTCGTGGATTTCCTCCGGGATAAATATCATGATGTTGATGTAATCACAGGTACGGCTACGGCAGGTATTCCCCATGCTTCATTTGTGGCGGAAAACCTCGATAAACCGATGTCATATGTCCGTGCCAAAGCAAAAGCCTACGGACTCGGCAATCAGATTGAAGGCGGAATTCAAAAAGGAGAGTCAACCATAATTATAGAGGACCTGATATCCACTGGCGGGTCAGCTATTTCAGTGGTTGAGGCATTGCGTTTTATCGGCACCGATATAAGAGCGGTATTTTGCATCTTTACCTACGGCTTCGACAAAGCTATCAACCGGTTTAAAAAATCCGGTATTCCAGTCCATACACTTACCGACTACACCACACTTGTAGATGTAGCTGTTGAACATGATTATATCGATGAAGAAGATATCAAGACACTGGCCAAATGGAGAAAAAATCCTGAAACCTGGCCGAATTAGAGTGCGGGATGCGGGTTACGAGTTGCGGGTTGTAAAAAACAGTTTTCCAACATCCGGTATATGGTTTTCATAAAGAGCTAATCTCTTCTTATATTTAATAACTTAAATAAAGAGACAATACTATAAACAAAAACACCTATCCCGCTGTGGACCAACGCAACTTTTATATTGAAACATACGGTTGTCAGATGAATTTCTCTGACACGGAAATTGTGAATTCTATCCTGATGGATGAAGGTATGCAGCCTGTGCAGGAACCGGACAAGGCAGATATCATCTTTGTAAACACCTGTTCAATCAGGGAAAATGCCGAAACCCGTGTATGGAATCGTCTGAAGGAGTTTCGTTCGCTTAAGAAAGAAAATGATGACCTTACAGTGGGTGTATTGGGGTGTATGGCCGAGCGGATCCGTGATAAAATTATAGACAAGGAAGGACTTGTCGACCTGGTTGTGGGACCTGATGCTTATCGCGACCTGCCCAAGCTTCTTTCAGACGTCGATGACGGACGAAAAGCGGTAAACGTACTGCTGTCTCTTGAAGAAACCTATGCAGATATTAAACCGGTACGTACCAACGATAACGGCGTCAGCGCGTTTGTTACCATTATGCGGGGGTGTGATAATATGTGCGCATTTTGCGTGGTGCCGTTCACCCGCGGACGTGAACGGAGCCGTCCGGCTGAAAGCATACTTGACGAATTGAAGCAGTTGAGTGACCAGGGGTATAAAGAAGTAACTCTTTTAGGACAAAATGTAAATTCCTATAACGACGGCGACAATAGTTTTGCTGAATTGATGTACAAGGCAAGCAGGGTGAATCCCGAAATGCGATTCCGGTTTTCGTCGCCGCATCCTAAAGATTTCCCTGAAGAACTGCTGCAGGTAATCAGTGAGCAGCCGAATTTATGCAACTATATTCATATACCTGCCCAGTCCGGTAACAATGATGTGCTGGAACGTATGCGCCGGCCTTATACACGGGAAGAATATCTCGATCTCGTCGACAACATGAGGAATATTATTTCCGGAATCACTCTTTCGACCGATATTATCACCGGTTTCTGTGATGAAACTGAGGAAGAACATCAGGACACCCTTTCGCTGATGGCGGAAGTAAAGTATGACCTTGCATACATGTTCGCATACTCCGAACGAGGACGCACACTTGCCCAGCGTAAATATGAAGATAATATTCCTGATAAGGTTAAGAAACGCCGCCTTTCCGAAATTATAGAACAACAAATGGATATCCAGGAAGAGCTGAATAAAAAAGAGATCGGTCGTCGCCACCTCGTACTCGCTGAAGGAACCAGCAAGCGGTCCGATGAACAGTTTTGCGGACGAACAGATACAAATAAAATGGTTGTTTTCGACAGAGGGAATATAGAAAAGGGTGATTATGCAGAGGTGATCATAACCGATTGCACTTCAGCTACTTTAATGGGCGACGTAATCCAGAAGAGCAGTATTGCTGAATTTGATCGTCCGTTGGTCCAAGCTTGATTTCTCAAATTTCAAAAAGGCTTTGCAAAACCATGGGTTTCATGCTGTCGGGATCAGTATCTGTAGCAATGGGGTTTTAGAAGCTGTTACTTAATTTCCTGCTGCAGACCCTGAAATAAATTCAGGGTGGCACGGGTTTTGCAAAACCCTTTTGAAAATAAAAAAAAGCCTGCACGGTCAAATGCAGGCTTTTTGTCTTCACAACTAGTATTGAGGGTCACATACTAGTTTTCATTAAGTTCTATTTCTCCTATATCGTTAGTCTCACCAATAGTCACTGTATTATCATTTACTGTTTCAGGCTGATAATTATCATTCCTTGGATCAACAGAAACATCATAAGTTCCTTCTTCAAGGCCCACCAGGAGAAAACTTCCGTCGGTCGTATCTGCAATCGTTGAAGACAGGGTATCGGAATCAGCAAGAGCATATACAACAGCTCGACTTTCAACCGGATTGACAGTTCCGCCGATATTTCCTGTTATAGCCATATTTGTGGCTTTAATAACCGGCTTTAACAGATACTCGACTGATGGGTTATTTTGACCGGCTTTAACAACCGACCGACTTGCGTCAAAATCCAGCAGAAGAACATACTCGATACCAGCTTCTATTTCCGCATCTACATCCAGCTTTACACCTGTTTGGGCACCACTGGGTACTATCATGTCGTATTCAGTGCCATCAACAACGATGCTGTTATCGTTTTCGCTGAGAATTAAGCGAATCTGCTCATAACGTCCTGTTTCAAGTTCCGAAGTTCCCAATTCCGCCAATGCGCCATTGGTCAGCTCCAGCAAATTATAAGATTGCTGTGGTTCACCGAGTATCGTCCACCCTTCTTCATCTTCAAGATTATTAACCTCAACACGTTCTATGAAGACATTCACAGCGTCAGCCGAATCTATCGGCGCATCGTGCATCATAACTGTCATAGTTCCAGTATTTCCGTCACCGTCAAATCCCAGACCGCAACCTGTAAGAATGATTGAAAAAACCAGTATTATTGCAAATGGGATATTTAGTAGCTTATTCTGTAACATAATTTCCCTTTTTTTATTAATGATATATTATTAAAATTTTCTAATATTTTGGTAACTATTCATGTGACGAGCGGGATACATAATAGTTACTGAATTAATTTTGTTTCTAAGAAATTTGAACTCCAGAGATAGTGGCGCCCCCCCTCGACTGGTTCAAGCGTCCACCACCCCGCTGGTTCAAGCGTCCATGCTTGAACCGCTCGAGACATAGCAATAGCTAGTGTTAAACTAATGGAGTTGTTCTACTGCTTTATCCTGACATCCCCCTAACCCCCTTCGAAGGGGGACTTTTTATTGCTTATAAACTCTCCTGCTAAATGAACTAATGATTACGCCAGCTTCTAATTCCCCCCCTGACCATTCCCGTTTCCCCGGTTATCGGGTCTGTTTTCCAACCCTCTGGGGATATTGCCCGGAGGTCCGCCTCCAATATTTCCATTAAACAGATTTTGCAGTATTTGTTTGGCAGGAATACCACCTTGCATCTGATCTGCCACACCTTCCATCACAGAAGCCGCGGGAAGTTCATTTCTCTGTTGTGCAATCTTCATAGCAGAAGGCAACTTTTGAAGATCATTTGCTTTAAATCCTTCTTTCAGTGCACGGACTATAAATGAACCGGAAATCTGAGGTTGTTCATTGGCAGTCGGCAGGTCCGGAAGAATTCCCATTGCCACAACTATATCCGAAGGTGAACTTGTACTAAGCAAAGACTCTGTACCAATTTGATTTAATATATCTCCCACCGTCTCAGATGATATATTTTGCATCAAGGATTTTGAAACAGCCTTTGACATATCACTTCTGAATTTTTCTCCGGTCATTACCCCCTGCGACCGGTTAACCATTCTCTGCACTTCAGGCCTCTCTATCCAGGGATCTATCACCTCAACAGCCTGAGCCGTACTTTGCCATACACGTTCGATTACAGGAGCGATACGGTTACCGGGAATACCCTTTGAAAGTCCTTCAAGAGCTTTTTGAACAGCAATATCTGCAGGCAAATTCTGCTCAGACATCCCTATTGCAGACTGAATTATTTGCGACAGCTGTTGATCACTCATATCCCGGTCTTGTGCACGTGCCTGGAGCTCCATCAGGGTCGATCGCTGTATACCATTATCTTCCGCCTTTTGGATCAAAGCGCTAATATTATCTTGTGCGAGCACATTGGCTGTAACCAGAACCAGTAAACAACCCGAGATCAATATGTTTTTATAACATTTCATAATTTCCTTCATGTTTATTATTCAACCAGTAACATTGCATTTTCACTTCCGAAGCCGTCTTCCACGGTATAGGTATCACCGGAAAACCTGAACCATTCTTCAGAATCCCCCTGTACATGGAGTATTTTATATTCATATGCACCTGCCGGAAGTGATAAGGTTGTGACATATGTATTCCTGGATTGTTTTCTGAGGGGAATGCCGGTTTTTTTCCAGTTATTAAAATCCCCCACAAGGTATATACGTCCTTCACCCGAATATTGAATGCGAACTTCCTGTACATCACTATTAATCTGCCAGACAGGAGTTATTTCTTTATCATTTGAGCGTATTTTCGGTTCAAAATTGAATCTTATTCCTCCGGAAACCTGGTAGTCGCCTGTCGAAACTGATGAGGTTTCTGAATAGAATTGAAGCCTTTCAGCAGTTCCGAATAACGAAAACCTTTTATTGATCGGCAGAGAACCGTTTAAGCCAAACCGTATGAAACGATCTGTATTTATGTCGGCAGAAGGAGACGAAGGACCTCCCGGTGGAAATCCACCACCGGGGGGTCCATTTTCGCCGGCATCTGCTATTTCTATCTGGTATTGTTCCATTGCTGTAAAAAGGTTTAGCGAAGCGCCATTTCGGAAATGATAACCGACAGCCGTTCTTGCATTGAATCCCTCCTGAACATCGGGAAGGGAATTTAAACCACCGTATAATCCGGCTGTTACCTGCCAGCGGGAACCCGGCCACGTTTCAAACTCCAGGGCGTAAAGGTCAAACCGGTTAGTGCCGTCCTGACCATCGGGAAAGTTTTTATAGGTTCTAAAATTGGATCCCGCCTTCAGCCGCAACAGCGAAAACGGAGAAATAAACCACGTGACTTTTGGCTGAACCCAGGTCAGCGTACGACTGAAGGAATTGTTCAAATAACTTGCCCCGGCTTCAATTCCCACTCTCAACTTGCCGGTAAAGCGATAGTTGAAATCTGCAAGTCCCAACGCACCCTTCCAGCTGCCGGGCCCGCTTTCAAACAAAGGTTCATAGAATACTCCGCCCGTCATAGAAAGTGAACTTTTTTCCTTATACCAGAAGGTCTGGCCCATTACCGAAGTGAGATTATATCCCGATTCTACCGCCGGATCCCATTCCGCTAAAAAAGGATTCAAATAAATGTTTGTAGAATACCCAACCCGGGAATCCAGTGACAAAACAGAATTCCACTGCTGGGCCTTACATACATCTGTTATTGCATAAGAAATAATCATAGCCAGTAAAATGAATCTCATAAGTAAATAACTGCGTTTTTATTCCCGAATCCATCATCGCGCTGTACCGGTGCCAGCGGATCTGTAACCCACTGTTGTCCGTCTTTTATGAACATATAATTGTGTTCGCCGCGGCTCATTGAAACAAGGCCGGTCCAGATCTGCTCACCATTAATATTCTGACTGGTCAGTTCAATTGGTTCCCAATCGCTGAAATCTCCGGCTACTGCGACAGAGCTTGCATTCTCATCGATATATACAAAGCGTAACATCACCTCACCGTCTTCTGCTGAAACCTGCTCTACAGAACTCTCCATATTTTCCAGGCCGGCAGCCTGTTGTGGTGACTGGTCTTCCAACTGTGTCAGATATAATGGATACGAAAGTGATACGATCAGCAGTAAGGCCACTGCAAAAGAGTAGGCCGGCCGCCACTGTACCTGTTGCGGGATCCACAACTGCCGGTACCACGCTTCAAGCTTCTCAAACAGCCCGCCGCCGGCCGGGCTTTCCTGCTGCTGTTCAATACGCAGCATCACACTGTCAGAAAATCCCTCCGGTACGGCTTCAGTTTCATATGAAATAGTTTCACTGGCCAAAGCATCAGCCAGTTTTTGCTCGAAACGCAACATCGCCCGGAGCTCAGTATCGTCTGCAATTACATGCAGAGCTTCCTTTTCTTCCTCCGGTGACAAGTCTCCGTCCAAATACCTTTGCAGCAGTTCATCGTTGTTCATAATATTCAGCTGTTTTGATCAAAAAAATCTTTTAACTCCTTTTTGGCCCGATACACCCGCACTTTCAAGGCGCCTACCGAAGCTCCGAGCCTTTTTGACATTGCTTCGTATGTCATGCCGTTTTCATATTTAAGTAAAAAAGCTTCCGCGTAATCCTGGGTAATCACATCCAGTCCCTCCCGTAATAATGCCGCCCACTCTTTTCGTTCTAGATCCTGATCAGGGGATTGATTATACCCCATCTGCCGTTCCAGATCGTGCTCTTCCATCTCACTGAACTGTTTGTTCTGCCGGCGTATGTTCTTTGCATAATCTCTGCAATGATTTTTTGCAATCATATAAAGCCAGGATGAAAATTTTGATTGTTCGTTAAATGTAGACAATCGTTCATAGGTTTTAACAAATATTTCCTGTGCCAGCTCCTCGGCATCCTGTTCTCTGTCTACAAACCTATTCACTATGTGAAAGACCATAGGGGCGTAACGATCAACCAGGATGCGATATTTATCCTGCTTGCCACCCACAATATCACGGATCAATTGTGCTTCCTGCTTCTCCATTATTTACAATCATAAAGGTATATTAGAATTTTCTATAAGATAGTTATAAACTTTAGATTGTAAATATTTCTGCGATTATATTATATGACGACTAAGATGGCAAAGGGTTACTATTTTTTTGCTATTGAAATAGTTGAATTAACAGTTCTATTTGCTGATACTTCTAGTGAATATCACTTCGCCTTGCCCTCAACTAAATTTCGTGGTGAGAAAAGCAGGTTAGGATGAAACTTTTAGTACCTATTCGGTATTCATATTAGTGTAAAAGAAATTTTAAAAATATCGGCATGGAAGTCTTGGCTAAATCATTTGATGACATTTTGCATTCTCTGGGGGAAATTGAAGAAAAAACAAAAAATCTGAAAGAGATATTGCTGGCGAATTTGGTGATGATTGGCGAAATTCCGGCTCCCACCTTTGGTGAAGATAAAAGAATAGATTTCCTCCTGAATCGATTTAAAGAAGCTGAAATAACGAATAATTCAGTAGATGAAGTCGGCAACGGTATCGGCATTCTGGAAGGAGAGGAAGGAAACGGAAATATTTTGGTAGTAGCCCATGCCGACACCGTTTTCGGTTCAAAAATAGATCATACTATTCAGGTTCAACCCGATACAGTCACGGGACCGGGAGTAGCTGACAATAGCCTGGGACTGGCTGTTCTCGCAACGATTCCTACTTTCCTGGAGAAGTTTGATATTAAACTGGATAAAAACCTTATCCTGATGGGAGCCTCCCGCAGTCTCGGACGCGGTAATCTCGAAGGATTGCGATTTTTCCTTTCAAATTTTGAAAAAGAAATACAGGCCGGTATAGGTATTGAAGGAGTTGAACTCGGACGGCTGAGTCATACTTCCATAGGTATGAAGCGTGGTGAAGTAACATGTTCGGTACCCGAAGAATATGACTGGTCTCGGTTTGGTGATGCCAGTGCCATACTGACGATCAACGAAGTTATTAATCGAATTAACGAAATACGCCTGCCCCAGCGTCCCCGAACAAGTATTGTGATGGGATCGATAGAGGGAGGAACATCTTTCAATACTACTGCACTGAGTGCGAAGCTTCAGTTTGAAATAAGATCGGAATCTTCGGAGATGGTACAGGATATTCATCAGGTCATGCAGGAAATTGTTTCAGAAGTTTCAGCCAGAAGCGGCGACTCTATTTCACTGGATATTTTTGCTCAGCGGGAACCCGGCGGAATACCTTTTTCACATCCGCTTATCCGGCATACCAGAAGTATTATGGATCAACTTGAAATTGAACCCCGACCCGGACCAAGTACTTCGGAATTATCTACTTTTATAGACAGAAATATTCCTGCCATAACGTTGGGCCTTACACATGGGGATTACGTACACGAAAAAAATGAAAGTATAGAAATAGAACCTATTTACACCGGCATAGCACAAGTCATAGGAACATTATTGGCAATCGACGGAGGTTTTTGTGAAGAAGATTAAAAAGTGGATCAATAAGAACACCTATCATCATTCACAATTTTGGGATCTGAAAAAGCTTGTAGAAAAGAAGGAGGAAAATAATTTAAAAATATCGCTCTGCCTGCCGACACTGAATGAAGAGAAAACCATCGGTAAGGAAGTTATTATATTTAAATCCGAGCTTGTAGATCGCTACCCATTGCTGGATGAAATTGTGGTTATTGATTCGGGTTCTGATGATAACACGCTCGATATCGCACAGCGGTTTGGTGCCGATACCTACCTGGCGGATGATATCCTGCCTGGTCTGAAAACAAAAAAAGGAAAAGGTGAAAACCTCTGGAAAGCGATCTATCAACTGGAAGGTGATATTATTGTATATGTTGATGCAGACATCAGTAATATTCATCCCCGTTTTGTATATGGACTCGTCGCTCCGCTAATATACCGGGAGGAAGTAAAATATGTCAAAGCATTCTATGATCGCCCCCTGGCGGTATCCGGTAGTGTACGCCCTTCAGGCGGCGGACGCGTGACTGAAATACTCATACGTCCCCTATTCTCGCTTTTCTTTCCTGAATTGACGGGCATCATTCAGCCCCTGTCGGGCGAATATGCCGTTCGGCGGGAAGTTCTCGAAAAAATTCATTTTCCAATTGGCTATGGTGTGGAGACTTCACATCTGATCGATGTATATACGAAATATGGACTAGATGCTTTTGCGCAAACGGATCTTGATCAACGGGTCCACGAGAACAAACCGACGCGGGCACTTGGAAAGATGTCATTCGGGATTCTTCAGACTTTTATAAAGCGGGCAAAGGCACTTGATATTATCCGGGACATTTCCGACTTCGAAACTGTATTAAGACAAACACAGGCTAAAGAAGATGTATATGAGCAGATCGAACTGAAAATTGTGGAGGAGGAACGCCCCCCGATGATCGATATTGAAGAATACCGGAAGAAATTTAATCGTTCGCTTTAACAGCTGAACTTATGGATAAGAATAAACTTTTTGAAAGGATTAAAAAGCTTACTAATCCCCTTGAACCTATATCCGTTACACATGTCACAAAACTTGACCCAATAGAAGGTATTCGTTGCGTCGCCTTTGATTTTTACGGTACCATGTTTATGTCAGCCGTAGGTGATATAGGTGTAGATGAAGAACAGCAGGAAATAAGTTTTAAATTTTTTACCCAGGCGCTGAAAGATACAGGTTTCACGGTCAAAGGCTCTTCTGCCGGAGAAAATGGAGTGGCAATTTTTGAAGAAGTTATAAACAGCCACATACAGGAAGCCCGGAAAAAAGGAATAGATCACCCCGAACCCGATATTGTTGCCGTCTGGGAGGATGTACTTACCACATTAGTTGATCGTGATGAGATTAAAGGTGAGATAAATCGTGAAAAGGCTATGCGGTTTGGCATTGAATTCGAGTTTCGTATTAATGATGTATGGCCGGTACCTCGGCTGGAAAGCCTTTTGAAAAAACTCATCAGGCAAAATCTTGAACTGGGCATTATATCCAATTCTCAATATTATACACCTCTCACTTTTGAAGCTCTGCTCAAGAAATCTCCGGCGGAATACGGCTTTAATTCTAACCTTCTTATCTGGTCGTATAAAACCGGATACAAAAAACCCTCTGTTGACTTTTACCGGTTTTTTGAAGAAGCCGCTGAAAAGGAAGGATTTCAGCCTCACGAAATACTATACGTGGGAAATGATGTTGAAAAAGACATTAAACCTGCACGGGAAGTGGGCCTGCGGACGGCTTTATACGTAGGTGATCAACGATCAATACGTCACATCCCCGGGAAATTTGATATAGAAAAAATCAAACCGGATCTGGTTATCGATGAGTTATCCCAGATAGCCGACTGTTTAAAGTTTTAGCCATACCGTCTGGAAAGGTTCAAGTACCAACTCCGGGCTTACCTTCCTTTTATCACCATTAACCAGGTTTATCAACTCTTCCTTTTCAGTATATGATCCCAGTTCAGAATCAGCTATTGCAGTTTTCGTGCTGCTCATATTACTGATTACCAGGATTTTTTCGCTGTCATCTTCTGCTGTTCTGATCAAAGCAAAAAATTGATCTCCGAAATCCAGTATCTCCTGCCCCGCTGTGGGACTAAAAGCTGAATGCTGTTTACGGACTTCCAGAAGTTTCTTGAAAAAATGGAGAACTATATGTCCAACATTTGACTCATCCTCCAGCCTCTCTTTCAGTTCTTCATAACTATATTTTTTGCGGTTAATTGATCGTTTCTGACCGGTTTCTGCAACTCCTTCAATAAAATTCTCTGTGGCCACAAGATTATGAAAATAAATACCCGGCACCCCCTGAAGGCTCAGCATTACTATCTGGGAACAAAGATAGCGTTTAAGTTGAAGGGCTGATTTATCACGCCCGGGTTCGGCAAAAGCATCGAAATAGGTGATATTCAGCTCATAAGGACTTTCGCTATTATCCGCATTCTGTTTGTAGGAAATAAAGCCACCGCGTTCTTCTGCCCCTTTAACGAGATAGTTAAACTCTTCGTCCGGAACCAGACCCTCGAGGGGGCGTACGCCAATGCCATCATGGGATGAAGTGAAATTAAAATAGGTACAACCCTCAGGAGGCACAGGTAGTTCGGATGCCCATTTTGTCAGGTACTGTGTATTTTCAGTGAGTATGGCGTGAAGCAATAACGGCGGCAGGCTGAATTGATATATCATATGTGCTTCATCACCCTTGCCAAAATAACTTACGTTTTCCTCAAAAGGAACATTGGTTTCGGTTATAAGCGTACAAGTTTTGTCAATATAGTCTACGATATCCCGAAAGAGTTTGACAACTTCATGAGTTTCCTTAAGGTGAATAGATTTGGTGCCAACCTTTTTCCACAGATAAGCGATAGCATCCAGACGTATAAGCTTGACGCCCTTGGAGAGATAAAACAGAAAAATATCTATAAATTCCAGCAGTACATCGGGATTGGTAAAATCAAGATCAATCTGGTCATCACTGAATGTTGTCCATACATACTTGAGTCCATTATTTGTTTTAACAGCTGTAAGCAACGGAGAACTACGTGGACGCATTACTACCGAAAGATCTGTAGACGGATCAATTTCAATGAAATACTCGCTTCCGGGTTTTTCACGGCTCTGGTAATTTTCAAACCAGTCGCTGAATCTCGAAATATGATTAATGACAAGATCAACCATAATTCGGTATTTTTTTGTCAGCCGTTCTATGTCAGACCAGTTGCCCAGATCCTCTCTTACTTTTTTATAATCGATTACTGAAAAACCCTCATCCGAAGAGCTGGGAAAGAAAGGCAGTATATGAACAGAATTGATTGCATCCCCCACATATTCATCAAGAAAGTTTTCCAACAATCCCAGCTTGTGATGGTTACGGCCATTCCTATTGATACAATCACCATATGCAATCAATATAATATCCTCTTCATCCCAGGAGGCATATTCAGGTTGACCATTACTCTTGTTAAAATGGTAACGATTTATGAGTGATGTAATTCGCTTACCGAGAGCTTCAGCAGTCTCTTCATTATAGATGAATGCAATACGCTGCTGGATTTTATCCTCAAATGTCATCTACTAATTTCCTCGTTATCCTGCTCTGGATTTTAATGGCTTACTAATTATTTGTTACAATAGCTGTGCCAAATGATAGTAAAGGTGGATATAATATCATTTAGAGTCCCTAAACGCCTGCATTTTATTCTCAAATTCTACTCATGTTATATTGAAAATGAACTTTGAAAAATAATTACACACAGATATAGGCTGATTCTGTGAAAATAATTCACACGTTCGCTTTCCATCTTCTATTACAATGTTATAATAACCGCAGGTATATCTCCTAAATTTCTCGCTTTATTTTTAGCACTAAAGATAAGGATTGAAAAATTAATTGAAAGGGTTTTTCAGAAAAAAATGCTGTTTTTGAATTGTAAAATAAACTTACCTGTTTGCATTGATTACCAGGCAATTTAGAATAAACTTTATGTAACTAATAGACTAATTCTTACCTTATACAGTTAATGTATGTTAACAAAAATGGTGACTCAAGATAATAAACAAGCTTCAGTGCTATGGATCGCGAAGCATTTCAAGAACGATTTGGACTTATTGGAGAATCGACGGCTCTTCAGCAGGTAATCGACAAGGTTATACAGGTAGCCGATACCGATATTACCATTTTGCTGCAAGGCGAAAGCGGGGTTGGTAAAGACATTACTGCTCGTGCGATACATTCGATAAGCAAACGCAAAAATAATCACTTGGTTATAGTAAACTGCGGAGCCATTCCGGAAGGTATTATTGAAAGTGAACTGTTCGGACATGAAAAAGGCGCCTTTACAGGTGCACACGAAGCCCGGGAAGGTTACTTCGAAAAAGCCGACGGCGGTACGATTTTTCTTGATGAAATAGGTGATACACCTAAAAATGTGCAGGTGAAACTGTTGCGGGTTCTGGAACTTGGTGAATATTTCCGGGTTGGTTCCAGTAACCTTCGCCAAACGGATGTGAGAGTGGTAGCGGCTACAAATAAAGATCTTTGGGAACTCGTGCAGGAAGGTTCTTTCCGGGAAGACCTCTATTATCGTTTGGATACGGTTAAAGTCAAACTTCCTCCTCTGCGCGACCGTCCTGAAGACGTCATTCCCATTTTTCGTAAGTTCGTAACAGAGTTTTCTTCCAAATACGACTCTGTATTCAAAGGTTTCTCAGATGAGGCTAAAGACCTGCTGGTTTCCTATCGGTGGCCGGGTAATGTGCGCGAATTGCGAAATGTTGCAGAGCAGTTGGTTGTACTTGAAAAATCCCAGTTTATCGATAAGGAAAAACTTCAAAAATATCTTAAAGGTCGCCAGCATACCGGATCGGCCGATAATCTTCCGGTACTATCGCGGGGACAGCGTGAAGAACAATCTTCTAACGGATCATCATTTGGCGAAGCTGATCAACAACTTATCTACCGGGCTCTTGTCGGTCTCAGAAACGATATCAGCGATGTTAAAAAAATGCTTGCCAGTTTTCTGTACTCCACCTTTTCCCAAAAAAACCTGAAAGCACTCCCGCAAAATATTCAAAATGAGGTACGGGATAACGAGATGTCGGATCTGGATATTGATGTAAATCGTGCTGCTGAAGGTGATATCGGTATTGAATCTTACTCCGAGGCTGATATATCAGACGAAAAAGAAAGCGAAAAAGATTCATTTTCAAATTTCTTTAATGCCGAGGATATCCCCTCCATAGAAAAAACCGAGCAGTTTTTAATAGAACAGGCTCTTCGCAAATATGACGGTAACAGGCGAAAAGCATCAGAAGCTTTGGGTATCAGTGAACGAACTCTTTATCGTAAGCTTGACCAGTATGATCTCCAATAAGTCTGGGTTGAACACCTTCATTTTAATTTTATTTCTGGTTTCCGTTACAGGATGTTTCCAATATAGTTTTACGGGAACTTCCATCCCCGAAGGAGTCAATACAGTATTTATTCCTTTTTTCGCGGATCAATCTTCCAGTGGCGTTGCAGACTTGAGTGACCGCCTAAACGAAACACTGATAAACCGTTTTATAAATCAAACCAGACTTAGTTTGGCAAACACACGTAACGAGGCTGATGCCGTACTGGAAGGTTCCATTTCTTCCTATAATAGCAGAATTGTAAGTATCAGTGGAGAAGAACAGGCAGAACAAAATGAAATTTCTATTAGTGTACGTGCAACTTTTCAGTTTGCGGATGAAGAAAAACCGGAATGGTCGAAAACATTTTCCGGCTCAGCCAACTACGACCCTAATGAAGATCCAATAGAGGGTGAAAACACAGCTGCTGCCGAGGCTCTTAGTCAGGTTGCCAATAATATGTTTAATGATGCAGTAAGCGGCTGGTAATTTTCTATTTTATTAAATATTAAGATTACCAATTTGTATAATGTTAATTATTAAATTATGGGTAATATTTAATCCCCTACATGCCTCAACTTCCCTTTGACATACCACAATCACTTGTTTCCTATGCCGAACATTTTGAAAAGGAACCCCTCAAAGCGGTTACCCGTTTAAAAAAACAACTTAAAAAACGAGGTCCTGATGCAGTAGGACATTTTCTACTGGCGTGGTTTTATCATCTAAAAGGAATGAATGATCAGGCCGTGGATGAAGCTTTGAAAGCACGTATTTTTGCACCAGGCAGTCCGTTTTTTGAAAAACTACATTATTATCTGAGCCATCCGCAATCTTTTGAGGCCTGGACTCCTTCCGCAGCAGGTAAAAAACCGGAACGTCCGAAATTATCGCCTGAAAGACCCGGTCCCGTGCTGGACCTTGATTTACTCATTCAGAAACTTTCGGAAGTGGAATCCGAGCGTATTCGTCCTTCTGAGATAGATAAGGAAAAAGAAAGAACAGCAAAGAAACAGGTCGATGATATCGATGACATTGTATCTGAAACATTAGCTTCAATACATGAAAAGCAGGGAAAGATCAAAGCCGCTATAAAAACCTATAAACGGTTGAGAAAACTTAATTCCGGTAAACAGGAATATTATAATGAGCAGATTATACGCCTGATGAATAAGCAGGAAGATAAAGACCAAGAGGAGTAATCCTCTTTAACCATTTACAAAGGGATTAGCCTGTTTCTCATGACCAATGGTTGTTTCGGGACCATGTCCGGGGTAGACGACAGTTTCATCGGGCAAGGTATACAACTGTTCGCGAATTGATGTTTCCAGAACTTCAAAACTTCCCTTGTACAAATCAGTGCGGCCTATCCCCTCTTTAAATAAGGCATCTCCTGCAATCAGAAGATTATTTTCCGGGCTGAAAAAAGATACGTGATCGGGGGCGTGGCCCGGCGTGTAACGGACGTCAAATAAAAAAGATCCCGGCTGCCAGTTTTTTTTGACTGGTATCGTTTCCGGTTCAAAATCAAATTCTTTCATTTGCAGGCCAAACATTTTTGCCTGTGAAGCGGAATTATTCCACAGGTATCGGTCACGGTCACTCAGGTAGACAGGGACGTCAAAATCTTGCAGTACGCGGTGCAAACCCAGGATATGATCTATATGTGCATGAGTTAATACAACTGCCGACAACTGCAGTGATTCTTCCTCCAGTTTTTTTCTGAAACCATTGAACTCGCTTTCTTCAAAAAACCCCGGATCAAATAACAGTGAGCTATTATTTTGGGTAAGCAGATATGTATTCTCTGCAAATGGCCCGACGGTAAAGCTGTGAACTTGCATGGGAGAATAAATTTTAGTTAAGAAAAGACTAACAAAAAATAATAAAAAAAGGATGCAGACCTGATGTCTGCATCCCTGAAATACTTGATTATCAAATGTACAGTTTAATTGTTGCCGTAGCGCTTGTTAAAACGATCAATTCTATCGGCCTTCTTCTGAAACTGCATATTATCGGTATAGAAAGGATGGTTTTTTGAGTCTACCTCACTCTTATAGACTTCTGAGTTCATCGTACTGCGGGTTTTAAACTCGGTTCCATCACTCAATACGACAGTTATTTCTTTATAATCCGGGTGAATTCCTTTTTTCATAATTTATAAATCTTTTTCCTTTGATTAGATGCGCAAATATACAATGATTCCTTTGCTTTTGCAACGAACTACCCCACAATTACCGATCGTAATCTTCAAAATCATCGAGGTCGTCCATCGATCCGAGCATACTTCCCAGCATGTCGGAATATGAGCGACGGTCATCCAAATCATCTTTACCCAACATCGAATGCTGGTGCAGGGCTTCGATAAGAAAATCCATATAAACATATATTTCCCGGCCGCCGTCGGCCGGAGCATATTTTTTTGCGATGGATTTTAGCCCGCCTACCGCATCAAGTTTATCTTCATATTCACCTTGACTGAGATAGTCCGCTAACTCCAGTGAATTATCTGAAGTAAACCAGTCCAAAACAGGTTTATACACACTTTTTTCATCCCGCCTTTTTTGGTCGCCAGGATCAGGAAAGTATTTCAGGAATATTTTTTTTACCGCTTTGCCGATCAGGTGTTTTGCTACATTAATTACCCCTTCCTGTTCCCCTTCATAAACAAGCTCAAGCTTGCCAGTGAGGGCCGGTACGGTGTGAAAGAGATCCGTGATGCGGACTGTGGTACTACTTTCACTATTCATAAGCGCCCGCCGCTCGGCTGCCGAGATAAGCTGCTCCATAGCAGAAATCGTCAATCTAGTGGAAACCCCGCTTTTCTGGTCGATGTATTGCGAATCGCGGGCTTCAAAAGCAATCTGCTCGACTAACTCCTTGATGACTTTTGGCACTTCAACCTTGACAGCACCGTTTCTGGACGTCCATGCTTCCTGTTCCGTAATACGCATACCCACCTCAACTTCTTTCGGATAGTGGGTCAGAATCTGCGAATCAATACGATCTTTGAGCGGGGTAATAATATTTCCCCGGTTTGTATAATCTTCCGGATTAGCAGAAAAAAACATGGCCACATCCAGTGGAATCCGCACATTGAAGCCGCGTATCTGGATGTCTCGTTCCTGCATTATATTCAAAAGAGCAACCTGGATCCGTGGCTGCAGATCCGGCAGCTCATTAATCGCAAACAATCCCCTGTTCGTCCTGGGCACTAGTCCGAAATTGATTACATTTTCATCAGCGAGTGTAAGTTTTTTTGCAGCTGCTTTTATCGGATCGATATCACCGATAAGGTCCGCCACAGTAGTGTCGGGGGTCGCCAGTTTCTCTCCATAACGCTCGCTGCGGTGAACCCACGTAATGGGTGTCTCGTCACCGTGTTCTTTAACAAGTGAGCGTGCCTGTTTTGATACCGGGTTAAAAGGATCATCATTGATCTCCGATCCTTCTACAACAGGCATATATTCATCAAGAAAATTGACCAGCTGGCGCAGAATCTTTGTCTTGGCCTGCCCACGCAACCCCAGTAAAATGATATCGTGTTTCGCCAGGAGTGCATGCTGCAACTGGGGAATTACCGATTTTTCATATCCTATGATACCAGTGAAAAAATCTTCCTTATTGCTGATCTTCTTGATCAGATTACGGCGAATTTCCTCCTTTACGGAAAGGGATTCCCATCCGGATTTTTTTAATGCACCTAATGTTTTTATCTCTTTTTGGGGATTGCTCATAAATTTCTTTTAGCTTTTGCATTCACATTATGAGTAACCGATGAAATCGCCTAATAATTTCAATAATGTGTACTAAATATAATGACAGCTGCACTCAAAGATGTAAACTGTTTTACTGGAAACAGAAATTTACAGATATTTTGACACGATTTGTAGTTGCAAAGGGATTAACAATTATTGCCTTAAATAAGAATGAATAATGAAATACTACCTACCCGTCAGCCGATACCCCGTCCGGTAAAATAAACCGGCCCACAACACAAGTATTATGATCTCAATACAAGCATCCAGAAGGTAGATCGGTGATATGACATGCTTCATTACATAAATAATATCGATTAAAGTTAACCCCAATGCCGCTCCTGCTCCTATTATAATAACCGGCAGTGTTATAAATTTTCGAATTGCTGAAATCATTAATCCGATCCCAATTAAAAGGATCAATATGCCCACAGTACGTACCAGCCACAGATCTGTTTTTGGTCCGGTAACCGCTATAAAGCTCGGCATGTGAAGGATCGGCCAAATACCGGTGATAAAAAAATATAAACCGTGCAAAAAAGCCAATTTCAAGACCTGAGGTGCTCTGTTTATTTTGCTCATAAAAATTAACTGCTGACCGGCTCTCCTCCGTTTACGTGGATTACCTGTCCTGAGATGTAGGATGAATCCTTTGAAGCCAGGAACACATAAGCAGGTGCTACTTCTGAAGGTTGGCCGGGCCGGCCGATATTGGTCGACTTGCCAAAACTGGATACATGCTCTTCAGGAAAGCTTGCCGGTATCAGTGGAGTCCAAATTGGTCCGGGTGCAACGGCATTGACACGGATGCCCTTGGGAGCAAGATCTTCATTCAAAGAGCGGGTAAAACTTACTATAGCCCCTTTGGTGGCACCATAATCTATCAGGTATTCCCGTCCCTGATACGCGACAACACTGGTGGTATTGATGATACAGTCGTCCTTCTTCAGGTATTCCAGGGCTTTTTTCGTGATATAGAACATGGAGATGATGTTCGTCTGGAAAGTTCGCTCCACAACATCCAGATCCACATCCTGAAGACCCTCACGGACATGCTGTTCAGCGGCGTTATTAACCAGAATATTCAGATCACCATAATGGTCAACAATCTTGTCAACGCTTTGCTGGGCAAAATCTCTGTTACGGATATCCCCGCGAATCACGAGACATTCACTTCCTGTCTTCTCTACCATCTCTTTTGTTTCTTCCGCGTCTTCATCTTCCTCCAGGTAAATAATAGCAACTTTAGCGCCCTCTTTTGCAAAATGTACGGCTACGGAGCGACCAATACCAGAATCGCCGCCCGTAATCAGCGCTATTTTCCCCTTCAACTTATTACTGCTTTCATAACCCTCACGGATGATTTCAGGTTCGGGTACCATTTCAGATTCTTCCCCCGGCAGCGACTGTTCCTGCTCGGGCAATTCCTCATCTTTTAACTCCTCTTTCAGTTGTTCTTTTTCCATTGAATGTTCACCCATAATGCTAACCTTGATGAATTTAGTTGTTGTTGGATTTTTCCGGGTTAAAAAGCTTATTTCCTACTCTCCTTCCTGTGATATTTACTGAAAAATGTATTGGTCTCTCGCTGATTAACCCGTATTACTGATATATGATAAAGCACTTTATTGTTCCTTTAAATTAATAACAAGCGAATAAAAGTTCCTCTAAATAACTGTAATTACGCGGTTTTAACCTTCTCTATATATGATTCAGGCTTTCGAAATGGATCATCAAATTGTGATAAATATTCTTACAGAAATACCATATTTCATTCTACTTCAACTCTGATATCGCATGGATATGTTACGTTAAAATTTAGGAAGGTAATTCAAGTGGTGGGTATATATGGCTATTCAACTACTTGCTTTCCTAAAATAGGATAATTTTAAATATAAAGAGGTGATTTGTTATGACTAAATTTAATGATCTCGAAAAACTATTTCATCACCATTTGAAAGATACCTACAATGCGGAAAACCAACTTCTTCAGGCACTACCGAAAATGAGGGACCGGGCCACGAATGAAGAATTGCGTAACGCAATTGATGAGCATCTGGAAGAGACAAAACATCAGAAAGAGCGACTTGAAGAAGTCGGCCGGGGAATTGGTGTCGATGATTTATCAGGAGTAAATTGTGAAGCGATGAAGGGACTCATAAAGCAAGCCGATGCATTCGTTTCAGAAGATGCCGATCAGGAAGTCAGAGATGCCGGTATTATTGCGGAAGCACAGCGAATTGAACATTATGAAATATCTGCTTATGGCACCTTGAGACATTATGCTGATTTACTTGATCATCAAGACGCCGCAAAAATGCTGCAACAGACTTTGGAAGAAGAATCAGCTGCCGATAAAAAACTGAATTCAATCGCAATGAAACAAATTAATCTTAAAGCCAAAGAAAAAACCACTTAAGCTGATGACCGGCTTGGTATCGGGATATGAGCAATTATTCCGATACCAAATAGCCGGTTAAGTTTATAATTACACTAAAACCTTTACCAATATGTTGTATCGTTAAATAGAAAGAGGCAAAATTAAAAAATTGCAACTTCTTAAACCTTCCATAATTGTGATAATTGTCGCGTCCTAAACCAGGTAGAAAATGTATTATTATAATAACATTAAAGGGGCATTTATGAACATTAAAAAAGACATATTGGAATATTGCCTGAAATACTGGAATGATAATTTTTGTGGTATTAGTTCTCACCAGGTTTCAACTGATTTGCAGATTAGGCACGAAAAGGTACGTCAGACATTGAGAAAACTAAAGGAAGAGAATAAAGGAACCTTAAATGATGACGTTGTTATATCCCTTGACGAGACGGGTAGAGAAAGGGAAATAGCAAAAAAGGGGGACCGCGAGAAACTCATAACCATCTTCTTTCCTTCCAGAGAAATCCTTACCGATTATTTTAATAACTCCGGTCTGTCCAAAAAAGATATTCCGGAGTATAAAAAGAAGTTGCATCTCGGACACAATCAAACTGAATTATTTTACTTTCCGGCAGAAGTACTGAAAAAATATACCGATGATCCGGAAAATTATAATTTGTGTGATACATTGTGTGGCGGATTTTTAACAATAAAATCCGATGATTCATATACTCTTCGGTATGGTAAAAGAAAAATTAATGAGGATGAGCGAGTAGTAGCCGTTGCTTTAGATGATCTTTCAGAATTGGATCCATCTGAACAACAATACTGGCATACACTTGAGCTGGAAACACCTGAATTTTCGGTGGATGATCCCGACTTCCATGAATTTTATTTGAGATACTATGAAATTACCCCTGTGGATTCCTATGATCCGTTGCATGATTTAATAGCCACAATCAGAAAAATAAATTCTTTATCCCATGTCGGGAATTTATTAGGGAATGTTGATAATTCCCGTTTGAAGTACCCTGTTAAGAATACCTATAAAAGCTTTTACAAAGCCTGCAAGGAACTTTCAAGAGTAATCGCTCCAAACAGCATCAATAAAAAAGCTTTGAAAGAATATTTGTGTAAAAATTATAACGGGTATGATAATTTAAAAGATGAAAAAGAAGATTGTGATATAAATGAGTTATTCATCAATCTTTTGAAAGAGATAAATTTTATAGACAGTTCAATAACAAGTTTGAAACGAAAGGTGAGATCTTTAGATAAAATATCCAGCGGGGATTATCTGGATAAGTTTAAAAAACTATGCAAAAATCTTCTTTTATGGCACAGGATACTGCACCGAAAGTTAAAGAACAAAAAGCCTGCCACCTTTAAAAAATATATTCGTCCCGCTCATCTTAATAACAAAAATAAAAATAAGTATTTATCACTTCGGTAGTACTTTCTCCGGTTGATATATCGCCCGTGCATAACTGTGTTCTGCCCAGGTAAGGTCAAAGGCTGAATGCTTTATTGCCTGTTAACAGAAATTTGGTTCAGTTACTGTATTCTATTTCATATCATTCCCTGCTCTTTTATCAAAGATTTCCTTACCCCGGATTCTTACGATTTGAACTGGTTATTTTGAAAAATGCCCATACGATAAGAGCTATAATAATTACTATAAAAATAATAGCCGTCCAGAAACCCGCCTGAAAAATACCTTTTAGAAGATCACAGCCGGGTAAAAAAATGAGCAGACTTATTAGAAAGAAAATAAAAGGATTAAAATTTTTCATAGTACTCTATTGATGAATGTTTGTTTTCATGTTCAAATTAACAAATTTACCTCTCTCTGCTATGGTGCAACAAATTAGATGAACCTATATCTATTTATACTACAAATATCACCGTGATAACATTTACCAGTCCGGCTGGAAACCAAGGTTAAATATTCAGATTAGCTGCTTTTTCATCTGAGTAGTTGTCAGTCGGTCGGATCGGCTTCATCTTCAACAGGCAGCAGATCGGACCATCCGGTTAATTTTACAACCAGCCAGCAAAGAGATGCCCAGGCCAATCCCATAGACCATCCGGCCAGCACATCACTTGGATAATGAACTCCCATATAAACACGACTGCTTCCGACCAAAAAGGTAAACAACAATGCCATACCGATGCTGTAAATCTTAGTACGTCTGTGTTCCTGAATAAGTGCTATCATACTGGCAAGTGTCAGGTATACTACAGCCGACATCATAGCATGTCCGCTTGGATAGCTGAGGCTGGTCACCTCGACCAGGTGAGGAATAATATCCGGTCGCTCCCGTGCTAAAAAACTCTTCAGGGCAATAACGACCAAAACGCCGGTACCGGAGGTTATAATAATCAGCAATGCTGAACGGTGTTTTTTTTGAAGAGCCAGAAATCCACTTACTGACGCAATTACGATAATCAGCACTGCTGTACTTCCAAGGGAAGTAATATCTCTCATCACTTCGGGAAGCCATATGGGGCCTGCAGGATTTCCATCCTCCCGTAAGACACTCATTATCCATTCGTCATACCCCAGAACTTCACCCTTCAGCACCTCGTCTGTAAGTTCCAGAAATCCCCATATACCCAATACAATAGCCAGCAGAGACAACAATACAGTTATCTCCCTGGCTTTAATATATTCGATATAAAAAGAGACCCGGGAATTCATCTCATCTGCTTCATATCAGGGAGTCAAATGAAATTCCGTTCCCCATACTTCTTAGTTTAATTGTCTTTTCATTTTAAAGAGGTTAATGACACCACCTGAAAGAACCGCCTGCTTCTGCCGTTCACTAAATGTATGTTTCACCTTGTATTGGTTGCCTTTCGTCTTATTCGTGACGATGATATCCTCATCATTTTCAATGGCATTTCGAATACCGTTTACCGACAGAATATCATCCTGGTCGATATCGCCATAATCGGCTTTATTTTCAAACTCAAGGGGCGGAACACCAAAATTAATCAGGTTTTGCCAGCCGATACGTGCATAACTTTTGGCAATTACCGCCTGTTGTCCCAGGTACCGTGGGGCAATAGCTGCATGCTCGCGACTAGAACCCTGTGCATAATTCTCGCCGGCAATTACTACATGTCCGCCCATTTCCTCTTTAGTTTTCATAGCGCGATCATAGAACGTATTATCTACCACCTCAAACGAGAACTTGCTGATTTCCGGAATGTTACTCCGGAAAGGCAGTACATCGGCACCCGCACGAAGAATCTCATCGGTTGACACATCATCTCCCATCTTGAGGATTACCGGGACTTCGAAATCCTTCAGTTCCTCAAAATCAGGCATATTGGAAATGTTGGGGCCTTTTTTCAGTTCACCACGTTCGCTTTTCTTTTTCGGCGGCTGTAACATTTCCTTATTGACAATCAGCTTTTCAGGTTCTTTATATTGGGGATATTTCATATCATAGAGACTTTCCAGATCGCGCGGATCTGTAATTTTACCCGTCAAAGCAGAAGCAGCTGCCGTTTCAGGACTTACAAGAAAAACAGAGTCTTCGGGCGTTCCCGACCGATCAGGAAAATTACGTGGTACGGTACGCAGACTGTTTTGTCCTGATGCGGGAGCCTGTCCCATACCGATACAGCCGTTACATCCTGCCTGGTGAATGCGTGCGCCCGACTGCACCAGGTTAAACATGACATCGTTTTTAACCATATTTTCAATAATCTGCCGCGATGTCGGGTTGATATCATAGGATACGTCGTCATGTATCTTCTTGCCTTTGACAATCTCCGAGGCAACCCAGAAATCACGATAACCGGGATTGGCTGAAGATCCTACGTACGACTGATAAATACTTTTGCCTTCCACCTCACGTACCGGTACTACATTACCGGGACTGCTGGGCAGTGCTATCAGAGGTACTACATCATCGAGTACAAGTTCTTCATACTTGTCATATTCGGCACCTTCGTCGGCTTTAAGCTCGGTATATTCGTCTTCTCTGCCTTGTGCTTTCATAAAACGATGTACTTCCTCATCAGCCGGAAAAACAGTGGTTGTGGCACCCATTTCGGTACCCATATTGGCAAGTACGTGGCGATCCATCGTGGAAAGATTCTTCAATCCCTCCCCGAAATATTCAATGACATATCCGACAGCGCCTTCTACATCATAACGGCGTAGCATCTCGAGAACAACATCTTTTGCGCTTACCCAGTCGGAAAGATTACCTTTAAGCTCAACACCCAGTACCTTCGGCATTTTCAGGAACATAGGCTCTCCGGCAATAGCAAAAGCAACATCAAGTCCGCCGGCACCGATGGCAAGCATGCCCATACATCCTGAGGCGGGTGTGTGACTGTCGGAACCAGCCAGTGTTTTACCCGGTTTAGCAAAACGCTCGGTGTGAATAGGATGGCTTACTCCGTTGCCCGGACGGCTGTACCACATTCCGAAACGTTCAGTTGCTGACTTTAGAAAGACATGATCATCCGGATTTTTAAAATCGGTTTGCAGCAAATTATGATCAACATACTGGCAGGAAAGCTCGGTTTGGGCTTCTTCAAGGTCCATGGCTTCCAATTCCAGCATCACCAAAGTTCCTGTTGCATCCTGGGTGAGTGTCTGGTCAATTTTAAGCCCGATTTCTTCCCCGGGCTTCATCTCTCCGTCCACCAGGTGACTTTTAATTAGTTTTTGAGTGACATTCAATGGTTTACTCATATAATGATGTCTGATTTAACTTTTCTGATTTTCTATTAGTTATAAAGCTAATCTTTAAAAAATCGTTTCAACGGCTGTTTGAAGCATTTTTAAAGCCAAAAAAGCCCAAAAAAAGGCGACTTATCGTAGTAATACAAGCAAAAAAAGCGAATAAAATATTAGTTTTACCGAATTTTTTATTAATTATGGGTAACGTTGGACTTTTAAACCAGATCATCCTCTTATGAATACGAGCGATGTTGTAACTGCACTAGCTGAAAATTGGGATATGAGCAAAGCTGAAACACGCCGGCTGCTCGATGTTATTGTCAGTACATTTTGCAGTAATCTGGCCGGTGATAAGGCATTTACCATTCCCGATCTGGGTACATTCAGCGTCATAAAGCGCGATGAGCGAAAGTCGTATAATCCTCATTATGAAGCATACATGCAGTTGCCACCCAAACGGGTTGTGGATTTTAATCCCAATAAAAATCTAAAGGAAGATCTAAAGAAAGCGGGGTTCGATGATGAGTGAAAAAATAACATTCCGGGAACTCATTGATTCTATTGCAGATAAAACCGACAATTCGAAGAAATTTACTCATGATTTCCTCAAAGATTTTGCCGATATAATAAATAACGGGCTTGAAGAAGACGGGAAGGTGAATATTGCGGGATTCGGTAAATTCGGACTCCATCGGCTGAACGAGCGTAAAGGTTATAATCCCCAGACCGGCGAAAGTATGACTATTCCAGCTCATAATAAGATTATATTTAAGCCTTACAAGGAGCTCAGAGAGCTTGTAAATGCCCCATATGCCGAGATGGAACCGGAAATTATCGATGATGAAAATATTACCGGGCAATCCGGCGAAAAGAATAAACAGGACCAACAGAAATTTACACCAACCGCTCCTCCACCTTCCGTTGACGATGAAGCATCAGAGGATATAAACAGTTTAGACCAAAAGGAAGAAGATTTCTATAACAAACAGACAGCTGAAACTACTTCCTCAAAGTTTTCTTTAGATGAAAAGGAGGAGGAAAGCAGTACCGATCGTGATGACTCCTATGATAATGACATAGTTGAATTCAAGCACGGACAGAAGACTTTTGATGAAGATCTGGAAGCCTTTATAAGCGGGGAAACACTCGGCGGAGAAAGAGATGATTACACTCCCACAGCCAATGATGAAGTATTTAGTGAAGAAGAACCTGCCCCGATGGAAGATGATCCTGCTGCATTTTCTTCGGCAGAAAAAAACAAAACCGGCAGTACTAAAGCGGATGAACTGCCCGAACCGGTCCCTCAGCCTGAATTTCCTGTAAAAACCGACAGAAACCGTAAAAAGAATAGTAATGCGTTTATACTCGCCGCTGCAGTTATTGTCCTTCTTTTAGTAGCCGGTTCCGGATATGTGCTTTTACAATCACAGCAGGCAACGAAAGACGGTCCGGACCAGGCATCATCATCTGCCTCAACAGCCATTATCGACCAGAATCAGGAAATTGATGCCGACCAACAGGCACAACAACAGGATGAAGAACAACAGCCGGTTCAATCCCAACAGCCTGAACGGCAGGAATCTCAGCAATCAGCAGAAAAAAAGAGCGTTGATATAGAGATAAACCAGGGACAAACACTCTGGGGAATGGCGGAAAGCCAATACGATAATCCCTACCTGTGGCCCTGGATTTATGATGCGAACAAATCTTCAATCGATGACCCGGATCTTATTATTGCCGGACAAACACTTACAGTTCCCATACCCTCGGGAGCGCAAAACTCCCTTACCTCCAGCGATTCAGTTGAAGTAGCTATCGGGTATGTTGAAACATATAAATGGTATAAAGATAAAGGTGTGGATAATGCAAAACTCTACCTGCGGGTTGCAGCAAATTATAATGAAGAAATCCTGAACAGAACCGAATTTGAAATTGATAAAGATGATTTAGCTTTTGCCAATCGTTCGCAAGTATAGTAATTTGTATTAGCATTTTCTTTTCAACAGTAAATCCTGTATTTCTCACAATAAATTTTTCAGTGAAAATGCGGACTAATCAGAAATTCCGAAACGAATAACTTAAACAATTATAGCAGGAGATTATTTATGATTCGTCATGTTGTCATGTGGAAGTTAAAGGAAGAAGCCGAAGGTGCTTCAAAGAAAAAAAATGCCGAAAAGATGAAACTTATTTTGGAGGGATTAAAAATAAACATCGACGAAATAAAAAATGTCGAAGTAGGTATTAATATGACTGATGAAGACGAAGAAATAGGAACCGCCTACGATGTTGTTCTGATTTCTGATTTTGAGACGGAGCTGGACTATACAATGTACACCCGAAATGTACATCATAAAAAAGCGCTGGATTTTATCAATTCCGTTATTGAAGAGCGCCATTTTGTGGATTATAAAATGGATACGTGAGGTCTTTAGTTTTGATTTACTGAGTTTTGAGTTATTGAGGTGTTTCTTTACCTATTCAATTACTCCTCATCTACTCGTTCCTTACCTCTGGTGCGAAATGCTCTATGTGTGACCTCCGGTCATGACAGGCTGAGAAGTGATAAAAATTCGACTCTCTCTGCCCACCTTCCTCCGTAAAGCTGTTATTATTGTGTACTCCTCATCACTGCTTCCGCTTCTTCGACCAGGGTTTTAAAAATCCGTCGCTGTGCCGGGATCTGGGGTAGATATTCAGGGTGCCATTGTACACCGATCAAAAAGGAATAGCCATCATGTTCAATACCCTGGGTCACTCCGTTTTCCTCTGTGGCTACTATTCGCAGCCGGTCTCCGAGTTTATTTACCGCCTGGTTATGCAACGCATTTACAAACACCCGGTCGAACTGCAGGATTTTGTGAAGTTTACTGTTATCGGCTATAACTACCTTCTTTTTTGGAAAGACACTGTGAACTTTGGGTACCTCGGAATAAAGATTCGTTATATCCTGGTATAAATTACCCCCAAACCGAATATTTATCAGCTGTGCACCACGGCATATCCCGAGAATGGGCAAGTCCTTTTCTATCGCCTGCTCCATAAGTCTGAACTCCATTTCATCTCTCCGCTGATCTACAGCTGATTCCTTCGTTGATAATAACTTTCGAAGCAGAAATATAAACGGGAAGAAAATTACCGTAGCTATTTTATACAACCACTGACGAAAACCGGTTGTTTTCTGATTGTCATGGAATAATTCGTGCAGCCTTTCCTCATCATATCGATCCGGACTAATGTCAGCTCCTCCCCCGATAATCAGGCCGTGAAGATTGACGGAAAGATCTTCGTCCCCGGGCCGAAAACGTATAGCTTTGCCGCCATGAAGCCAGACGGCAAAGCTGGTAAACCACCAAGCTGCCGTACCTCCCCTGTCGGGGCCCGTAACGCCGATATTCGGTCTATTCCTGTTCATCAAGTCCTAAAAGAATATTGATTGTCTGTGCCCATTCTTTTCGAAATGCTAATAATTTCTGTTTCCTGCGGACCAAATACAACCTGCTTAACCTGTCGAGCATCTCCTTATCCGAAACCAGTTTTTCCACAACAAGCCATCTGTTCCACTCCTTTTCAAACCGCCAGCCTGCATCATTTATCCGGCTGTTGGGGAGCCGGTAATGAAAAGCAGGCCGAGGATCGTTTTTTTCCCCTTCTATTACTTTTTTGATCAATTTGTTGTTGATCATACCAAAAACGGGCATCATATCCAGCGGACGGTTTCGGGTATCGTTATGCTCGACATAATTCTCGATCATTTTTTGAAAGGAGGGCTGATACGAAGGTTCCAGTACCATCATGGAATATTTATCCGGGAACGGAACCACAAACGGAGAAATCTTCCTGGAAATATTTATTTCCAAAACATCCAGCAGCCAGGGATATAATATTATAAAGGCCTTGAGGTATTGCAAAACCGGAACGGGTGCAAGCTCCGGCACTTCAATATTTATATGCATTCCGAAAGCGTGTATAAATGATGTATCGGTACCCTTGGCCTTATTCTCCTGGAGCTTTTTGCGCAGTTCCTCCAGCTTTTCCAACTCCGAAACCTTAACAGGCGGCATCACCACTTCGATCGGTACGACTGTTTTCGCCAGTTTGTCGACGACATCCTCGATCGACTTTCTGAGACCCTGTTCATCAAAGGTAACATCCATATTTTGACGAGCCATTTTCTGCAAAATCTGTGCATCCAGTTCTACACGAAAAGTTCCAAATTCCGTATTCTTCACTTCAAAATGATAACGGTGTACTTCTTTTATCTCTCCCCCGTAAAGCGATGCGATAATTCCAGCGGTTTCCCGAAGTTCGACACCGGCGAATTCGAGTTCAAAACCAACCTTGCGGCTTTCCCCGTCACTATTTTTAACTACCGGCGGTTGTTGATAAGGCATATTCTGCTGTTTTTATATTAATTTTTGCGTCACGCGCGGAGATTTTCGCCACTAACACTGAGTGAAAAGGCTTACTATAAATTGAGGTTGTCCAATAAGTTGATTTTATAATAACTGCGCCTAAATAATTAAAGTTTGATCAAAGCCATCC
>CAZPWQ010000011.1:0-57963 GCA_964590495.1 uncultured Balneolaceae bacterium | reverse complement strand
TTTATATTAAACGAAGAATTTGTTCGTTTTCGTCATGTGGAAACAGAAGATATGGTATCAGCCCGAGCGGCAAAACGAGAATTAATGCAGGGAATTGAATGGCCCGAAGTAGCAAGAAAATATTCGATCGATCCGGAAACTAAAATTCGTCAGTCTGAACAGTACTGGCCGATTTCGATGGCTTTGGCAGATTATAATATATTGAATCACTATCTGAGTCTGATTGGCAATACAGAAATATCCCAAATTGAACGGATCAATGGAAACTATCATTTTGTACAATTAAGGGATACACGGGCGGAGGGAGAACATCCCGAGCTTGACTGGCTTATCGAACAAATAAAGGATTGGCTTCTGCTGAGAAAGAAAAAACGTCATTTCAGTTCCTACGTAAAGAATCTTTATCTTAAGGCTCAATCAAATAATGAAGTAGAAATATTTAATATTTTACCCGAAACAGATAATCAAAATTCTGTCATTAACGACACCCTTCAAACTAATTCAACCAATGAATAGAACTTTTTCAGTACTTCTTTTAATTATTGGATTTTTGATCACGTCCAATATTTCTCACGCGCAACAATCAGATAATTCTACAAGTCTCGACCAAATTGTAACTGTGGTCAATGATCATATCATCCTGAAGTCGGAAGTCGATCAGCAGGTGCAGCAGTATATGATGCAATTGCAGCAACAGGGTAACCGCCAAATTGAATTCGGCGAAGACATATGGTACTCGGTCTTGCAAAATATTGTCGAGCGGTATGTACTGCTAGATCATGCAAGAAGAGATTCTATAACCGTCACGGATGAGCAGGTTGATATGAATATTGATCAGCGGATTAATGCCTATATTCAACAAGTTGGAAGCGAAGAGGCTCTTGAAGAGCAACTCGGACAGAGTCTGGTACAAATCCGTGCGGATCTACGGGATGATTATCGGGAAGAAATGATCGTTCAGCAGTATCGCCAGCAGAAAATGATGGAAGTAGAAATTACCAGGCCCGAAGTCATAGAATTCTTTGAAAGCATACCCCGTGATTCTCTCCCCGTGGTCAAGGAAAGTGTTGCTATATCTCAAATTGTAGCCATCCCTCCTCCTCTTGAAAATGCCCGTGAACAGGCTTTTGAATTGGCACGATCGCTCAGAGATTCGATTATGAATCATGGAAAAAGTATTGAAGAACTTGCCAGAAGACACAGCGAGGGACCCTCTGCAAGTGATGGTGGTAAAATTCCTCTCATGGCTATTAATGATTTGGTATCTGAATATTCAGCTGCGGCATCTGCTTTGGAACCCGGTGAAATATCACAAGTGGTGGAAACTTCTTTCGGATTTCATGTAATACGGTTAAATCGTCGTGTGGGTGATGAAATCGATACCAATCACATACTTATCACGATGGATGATGAAAATTATGACGATCAAAGTGCCATCAATAAGCTTGAGCAAATCCGGGATTCTGTTTTGACGAATGATGATATAACCTTTGGGGATATGGCCCGCAAGCATTCGGAGGATTCCAATACGGCACCTCTCGGTGGCAGAATTCTTAATCCCCAAACTGGAGAACGGCTTATGCCGCTGGAGGATCTGGATCCTGCTTTATACCGTATCGTTTTACTTTTGGAGGAAGAGGGAGATATTTCCGAACCGAAATCGTTTACGATAGAATCCAACAATAACTCAGAACGGGCTTTCAGAATTGTCAGGCTTGATCAAAATGTTCCTGAACATATTGCAAATTTGAAGCAGGATTACGAACGAATAAAGGATGTGGCTCTTCAGCAGAAACAGCAACGCGAAATGGAAAAATGGATCAGAAAAAAGAGGGATGAAGTTTATATAGAGTATAAAATTCCTATTCCCGAGCAATATAAATACGCTTCCCTTTAATATGAAGACTATCCCAGAAGATTCTATTGAAGCCGTTGATTTTTTCCAGGATTCTGTCAACAGGATCCGCTCCGAAATAGGAAAAGTCATTGTCGGGCAGAAAGTTATTCTCGATCAGCTCTTGATCTGTTTATTTGCGCGGGGACATTGTGTGCTTGTAGGTGTACCCGGACTGGCAAAGACCCTGATGATCCGTACGGTCGCCCGTACCCTGAATTTAAGCTTCAGCCGCATTCAGTTTACTCCGGATTTAATGCCGGGAGATATTACCGGTACGGAAATCATCGAAGATAATCATCAAACCGGAAAAAAGGCTTTTAAATTTGTACACGGACCAATTTTTGCTAATATCGTGTTGGCTGACGAAATTAACCGTACGCCGCCAAAGACACAGGCCGCGCTGCTCGAAGGCATGCAGGAGTTTCATGTCACCGCCGCCGGTACAACCTATCCCCTGGAACCGCCGTTCTTTGTACTGGCAACTCAGAATCCCATCGAGCAGGAAGGTACCTATCCCCTCCCTGAAGCTCAGCTCGACCGTTTTATGTTTAATCTGTGGCTGGATTATCCATCACTCGAGGAAGAAACGGAAATTGTCAGCCAGACAACCTCCCTGGGAGAGGAAAATATTAACCCGGTGCTTGATGCCGAACAGATCATAGAATTGCAAAACCTGGTCCGGGAAGTTCCGGTCCCCGAAGGGGTATTGAATATGGCGGTTAACCTGGTTACAAAAAGTCGTCCGCAATCAGATATTGCTCCTGACTTTATTAAACAATATATGGACTGGGGTGCCGGTCCGAGAGCCTCTCAATTCCTGATACTGGGCGGTAAAGCCCGTGCCCTGATGAATGGCCGATATAATGTCAGTGAACAGGATATACGTGCACTGGCCAAGCCTGTACTGCGACATCGTATTGTAAACAATTACGCCGCAGAAGCTGAAGGTTTAACTTCCGACAAGCTTATCGACATGCTGCTGGATCACCTATAAGAATCAAACCGGGTACCGTGGATTTTGTTTTCCAAGAGTTTCAATCATCTCTGCCGCTGTGGATTTACCTGCTATTGATAACAGGTACCACTGCCCTTGCGTGGTGGAGTTACCGTAGTCTGTCTTCCGCTTCAGGATTATACAGATACACGCTGATCACTCTTCGCTCTCTGGCTTTCTTCATTCTCCTTTTTCTGCTGATAAACCCTGTCTTTAGAGCTGAATCAACCTATTATCAAAAGTCAAACATCCTGGTACTGCTTGATGATTCCGAAAGCATGTCCATCGTAACGGATGACTACAGAGGAGCAGATTCTTATCAAAATGCACTTGAGGAACTGGAGCTGGATGATTCTTCCAGGGTGTCATTCTCCTATCTGGCAATTGGTGAAAATACAAGGCCGGTAAGGTTGGACGGACTCACATTCGGAGCTGACCGAACCAATTTAAACTCTGCTATCGGATCTATCCTTCAACATCAGTTGGAATCGAATGCGGCAATAATACTCAGCGACGGTATTTATACGGCTGGTCAAAATCCAGTCTTTGATGCCCGGAAAATAGATATACCGGTTTTTTCGGTTGCACTCGGTGATACCGCTCCCCAAAGGGATCTGCTGGTTAATTCAGTATCAACCAATAACACCGGTTACGTAAATACAGAACAACAGGTGAGCGCTACAGTATCGGCACGTGGTTTTGCAAATCAGCAGGTTGCTGTTCAAATTATGAAAGGTGATGAAGTCATAGATTCCGAAACGATCACGCCGGAAGGGGAAAATACAACAACAACGGTAGATTTTGATTTGGGTCTGAAAACCGAAGGGCTCCAGCAATACCGTGTGGTTATACCGCATCAAACAGGGGAATGGACCGACTCAAATAACAGCCAGTTTTTTTCTATTGATGTACAGGATGCCAAACAGCGGATTCTTTCGCTGGCGTTTGAAATACACCCTGATGTACGGTATATCCGATCTCTTCTGTTAAGCGATGCCAACACCAACCTGATGAACCGGACATGGCTGAAGGGAAACCGTTTTATTGAAGGAGATCTGGACATTGATCCTGACACTGTTGACCTGGCTGTTATTCATGGATTTCCGGGCACGGGATTGTCTCCCGATCTTGAGAAAACGCTGAGCAGATTGCTGGATAACATACCGGTTGTTATTACAGTCCTTCCCCTTTTTAACGATCAAAATCTTCAGTCGGTTGTTTCCTCTGCCCTGCCGGTTGAAATATCAGCCTCTCCACGTTATGAAAGAGTTACCCTTTCCGGATCGGCAGAACCCGGAGAGCATCCTGTAATGGAACTCCCCCCAATTAATTACGATCTGTTATCCTCCTTACATGCTCCCATTCAAGGTGCCGAGAGCATACCCGGTGCAAGGACTTTGTTTACAAGCGAGTTCGAGGGTCAGGATACCGGCACTCCCCTCCTTTCGATCATGGAACTGGGAAACAGAAGAAAAACGTACGTCTCAGCGTATGGCTGGTACCTTTTGGGACAAAGTAGCAACGACCAGGTACGGGATTTTAGCGAACAATTATGGTTTAATATCATCAGCTGGACGGCAGCCGATCCCGATAATCAAAGACTCAGTATTGAGCCGTCACAGCGATCATATTCAGGTTCGGAGGAAGTCGTAATTAGTGGTTTTCTTAAAAATGAAAGCGGTGAAATGGAGCCTGAAGCCAATATCGACATCGAACTTTCTTCCGATACGATGGAGACAAAATTCTACTCTATGGAGAACCGGGGAAATGGTCAATATCATCTTGACCTGGGTTCCATGTCGGAAGGCATCTATGCCTACCAGGCAACAGCCAGGAAGGGAAACAGAACAATTGAACAACAAACCGGAGAATTTGCAGTAGCCGGTTCCAATATTGAGTTTGTGAATACCGTTCGTAATGACCAGCTCCTGAGACAATTATCCGGGCAGTCAAACGGACACTTTTTTACTTATGACTCACTAAACGGTTTCTGGGATGAATTACAACGGAGAGGATTACTGGAACAGCAGGAAAAGGTTAATACGACGTTGTTTTATCCCAATCAGCACTGGTGGTGGTTTGCTGTGGTAATTCTGTTATTAAGTGCCGAATGGGTACTGAGAAAGTATATTTCGCTTCCCTGATTATAACGCTAGACGTAAGACGCGAGAAGCTAGACGTTGTCACTCCAGTTCGCTTTGGGTGATACCGCCGTATGTTTGCCGGATGATCTTTCCGTTTCTGATGATGAAGGTATCTGTTGCGAACCGCAGATCCATGTCTGATGTGGAAGACTCCCAGATGATATAACCAACATCTTCTTCAACGACTGACTTTTTCAGTGTGAGCGGATCCTGGTCAACAGGAAATACCCGGAATGCCTGAATAAAATTCTCGCGGATTTCATCCAATCCTCTGTAGGTAGTATCGGGTGTTATTAAAAATGACTCTTCCGAATAATCCTCCATTACGCCATCCAGGTCATTATTTTTAAACGTCTCCCAGTGATGCTCAAGAACGGCTCTGGTCTCATCTTCGTTAATATCCTCAGAAGTGGGCTGATCCGAAGAGCAATTGACGAAAAAAATACTAAAGAAAAGACTACATACTATTAAACGCCTCATATAACATGTTTTTTATTTGAGTTTACAGCTACAGTACAGCACCAAAAGGTCAAAGGTTAAGTTATAAGAAATGATGGAAAATTCAACCATGGGAAAGATCACTGAACAATGACCAGTGTGACAATTTGCAGACAGCAAGCCGCAGGCAATTGACGGTGGAAAACTTCAATCCTTCAATCCCTCAAACACTATCTGTGTAAATCCGAATAATCCGCTTCATCCGCGTTCCATTACACCGGGTCAAGCGCGGACGCTTAAACCAGCACGGAAAATCCGTTACTGTTGGTATAAATTATATTTGCGGATGATATCTTCCACTTTTCCGGGTACAAACTGGCTTATGTCTTTACCGGCTGTAATATGTCTCCTTATTTCTGTCGAAGAGATTTCAATCGGTTCATGAGAAATAAAAAAGGCATGGTCCTCAATTAATGAATCAAACTTTGCGTGTCCGGTGGGACGTTCGGCTACCAGTAACTTACAATATCTGAGGATCTCCTGCCATTTGTGCCACTCTTTAAAACCGGCCAGTGAATCTTCACCCATACAAAGGTAGAAATTTTTGCCGGGATACTTATTTGTCAGATGGGAAAGTGTTTGTACTGTATAGGATGGTTTCGGCAGTTTCTTTTCTATATCGCTGATTTGGATATTGTCGTAGCCGCTCATAGCGGCTTTCAGCATCTTTAAGCGGGTACCGAAATCCGCAACAGGATGGTCTGATTTGTGTGGCGGATCCGGAGTTAAAAGTATCCACAATTCATTCAGATACTTCGATTCCCGGAATGATTTAGCAATTGAGATATGTCCATTATGCACCGGATCAAACGTACCCCCTAAAAGCCCGGTGCCAGGTTTTATATCACTCATTACCACTGGATGTGGATATTTGAACCGTATCCGGTAAATTTTCTCTTAAATCGGCAAGTGCTGAGCGTGCCTCATCAACATAATCTTCAGCCATCGGTCGATATTCACCGTTCGGAAACAGCTGCATGAATTTTTCATAGCTGTCGACGGCTTTTTCATAACGTTCTACCTGCCTTGAAGCGACACTCCGGTTGGCGAAGGTGTTATACGTTTTTATTTCATCAACCAAAGCACGTTGCGCCCAAATTGTTTCGGGATAATTGTCAATGGTTAAGTCAAAATAAACGATTGCGGCCTGATATCTGTCTGTTCTCAGGTAGAGATCCCCGGCATAGTAATGTTTTTTGGCCAGCTTTGTCCGCATTTCATCTATATATTCTGCCGCATCCCCGACTCTGTCTGATTCGGGATAGCGGGAATTGAATATGCGAAATTTTTCGATTGCCCGTCGTGTATATGTCTGATCAAGTTTATACCGCGGACTCAGCTGGTAATAACTATAGGCCTCCTTAAACTGAACTTCCGGCCGTCTGTCTGAACGGGGAAAAAGCGTATAATAGCGCTCATATTCTGAGGCGGCCAAAAGATATCTGCCCTGTTTCATGTATGATTCAGCCAGGTAATATTGAGCTTCCTGACCGTATTCGGTACCTCGTCCCAGGTTAATAACTGTTTCTAATGCCTCGGCAGCATCACCATATTTTTCACCCTGATATAATGTCATCGCTTTTTTAAAAGCTTCGGGAAGGGTATCACCGGGGCGAATGAGAGCTTCATTCTTGCAGGAAGCTATAGCCCCAATGATCAATAGATAACAAATTACCGTTGATAGTCTTGTAAAGGTAGTACCCATTATTAATAACCTAAGATTAAAATTCTCTGTAGATCAGTCGATCTAAAAAATTCTTCAGTTTTGTCTTGTATGTAGTATCATCAAAATAATCCAAGTGCTTAACGGCAGATTGGTAATGATCTTGCACGACATATTTCGTTTCTTCAATAATTCCCAATTCGTTATAAAGTGAAATTACACGATCAACATCTGTTTCTGATGGTTCCTGCTTCGTAAATATTGATGTTAACAGTGCTTTTTGATGTTTGCCGGCACGTTGTAACGAAAGAATGGATAGATATGTTTTTTTACCTTCAAAAATATCTCCACCTTTTTTTTTGCCGAATTTTCCCGGATCCGCAATGACGTCCAGTAAATCATCCTGAATTTGAAAAGCAATTCCTATCTGATTGCCGAATGCTTCCAGTTCTCCGATCATCCTATGAGATGCACCGGCCACCCTGCCACCTATCTTCAATGCTCCTTTGATCAGGGCTGCAGTCTTACCCTCGATCATATCGATATATTCATCTGCCGTAACCGAGGTTCTGCGTTCAAATTCAAGATCAAAAGCCTGTCCTTCACAAACAGTCAATGCACTGTGCAGGAAAAAATCGATTATTTCCGAGTAATCTTTTTTGGAATACCGGTCACTGTTTCCGTAATATTGCAGCTGCTCAAACGCTTTTGCGTACATTGCATCCCCGGAAAGAATGGCCGTAGAGGCATCCCATTTCTTATATACACTGGGTTTGCCACGGCGGGTATCGGCAGCATCCATGATGTCATCATGCAGAAGCGTAAAATTATGCAACAGTTCGATGGCCAGCGCCGCCGGTATCGCCTCTTCAACCTCACCGCCGCATAGTCCGCATCCGCTGAGTGTGAAATAAGGCCGCACCCGTTTGCCACCGAGCGACAGTGTATACCGAACCGGCTCATACAGGGAATGGGGCTTCTCAGGAAGATTCAGCTCTTCAAGCTTTCGATCAATAAGTTCGGAAAATTGCTGCTGATGTTCAGTCGCTTTCAAAATACCCTTGGTCTCAATTTATGGAAGGCCAAATATAAGCATTTTACAGTAAGATGTTAGGGCTGAATTTATTGGAATAAGCCACAGTCCGCCGGCCGGCGGATTAAACTAATAAGACCTTAACCAAACCTCCAAGGTTTCAAAAATCTTGGAGGTTTCTTGCAGGTTTAATTTCTCTAATAACCAGCTTCAAGGGAGCTCTGCTCCCGAATATCATACTCACTCTATAGATTCCTGACGGAACGAATTGTCCAGTCTCCCTTTCTCCCGTCTCCTTTACTCCTTTTCTTATTATTCTCCTGAATACCGAAGATGATCTTCCTTCAGATCACCTATCCATTCACATCCAAGCAAAACCATTGTAATCAGCAGATGCTTCTTCCAATCCTTATAAAGTTTTTCCAATCCCTTCCGACCATCATCTGTTACCGCTTTGATAATAGGCTGGGCGGCTGCGGCAAAATCGGCTCCGAGACATAAACTCTTAGCTATATCAAGGCTCGTTCTGATCCCGCCGGAAGCGATAACCTCAAAATCATAGTTCTGCCGGAGTTCATTTACCTGCAGAAGACATTCTGCAGTTGGAATTCCCCAGTCGTCGAATAGTTCTTCAGGATTTTTATTGCTCTTGCGCCTGTTCTCCACCTTCGCCCAGCTTGTGCCCCCTGCCCCGGCTATATCGATTATGGAAACACCTGCTTCAATCAATCGCACGGCAACATTACCTGATATTCCGGCTCCCGTTTCCTTAACAATGACAGGTGCACTACTGTCATTTACTATTTTTGAAATCCCGTCTTCAATGCCTTTAAATTTGCGGTCCCCCTCCGGTTGCATAAGCTCCTGTAGCGGATTAAGATGCACAATTACGGCATCAGCTTCAATACTATCGATCAACAAATCAACCTTGTCCCGGTCTAAACCACCAGCCAGCTGGGCTCCGCCAATGTTTGCTGCTATAAAGGCATTCGGAGCTTTCTTCCGAACAACAGAAAAAGTAGATGCTGTTTCAGGATCCTCCAACATAATACGCTGACTGCCTACGCCCAAGGGCAAATTGTGTTCTTCACAAAACTCCGCTATAATAGCATTGACAGCGCCCGCATCGGTATATCCTCCCGTCATTGAAGAAATAAACAGTGGGAATGAAAACGAACGGCCGAGAAGTGAAGCTTCAGTGGAGATGTCATCCATATTTACTTCCGGCAGAGCATTGTGTGTAAATTGATAATTCTCAAAACCTGTAGTGAGTCCGTAATTCATCTCACCGTAGGCAGTCAGGGAAACATGATCTTTTTTTCGTTGTTTAATGGACATCAGTTACGATAGTTTTTTTACAGCCGGTTATGTCAGTTTTAGAAATGTTTGACATTACTAAATCATATAGCTTCCACCGTTGATATGAAAAGTGGATCCGGTCATATGGCGAACTTTACCGGATGCCAGGAATGAAACCAGCTCTCCCACCTCTTCAGGCGACGTGATTTCGTCAAAAGCCATTCCCTCTGTTAAATAATCTTCTCCGTAAATCTTTATGGAATCCATAGCCATGTCCGTTTTAATAAAGCCGGGTGCTAAAGAGTAAGCAGAAATTCCTTTTGTGCCATAGTCACGGGCAATGCTTTTGGTAAATGCCACAAGGGCTCCTTTTGACGCTGCATAAGCGGCATATTCCTGTGTATCACCCCGATAGGCCGCGCGTGAGGCTATGTTGATCAGAATCCCTCCCTCTTCCCTGCTCCATCGATTAACAGCCCATTTAGAGAGGATCGCTGCGGCATTCAGGTTGACCTGCATTGTTCTTTTTAAACCGGACAACCATTTGTCATCATCTTCATCAAAAGAGCATTCTTCAAAAATACCGGCATTGTTTATCAGCACATTCGGGACCTTCTTCCGTTCAAACAGGGGCTTCAGGATTTCTTCAATTGCATTTTGCTTCGACAGATCAACATGTATCCCACTGAAGTGATCGCTCGCGGTAAATGATTCCGGAAAGGCAGAATTCCGTGCGGTACCGATAACTTCAGCACCATTGTCCAATAGTTTTCCGGTAATGCTTTCGCCAATTCCGCGGGAAGCGCCGGTTACCAATGCAAATACGTGACTGTTATCCATTGTGTCGAACTGTTTTTTCGAAAGGTATGGTAAGACTGTGTTACTGACAAATGAAATTTAGACGCTAGATGTAAGACGCCAGACGGGGAAAAAGTGAGAAGTAAGAAGAGAGAAGGAGTGCCAGATCTTTATTTGAATCTGATTCAGGGAAGTTAGTCGGCCATTTGTTGTAGTCCACATTCACGGTGGCCTACAACTACTACAGGCAAAACTTTTTTCCTATCACTCGGAGCACTAAGAATTTATAAATAGTTTTATCAGCGTAAATCCGCTCAATCCGCATTATCCGCGTTCTATTATTTCCGGTAAACAGGAACGTTTGAACAGGCTTCGCCGTACATGAGTTTTTTGACGTGCGGCAGGAGTTTTTGGGTGGCATAGAGGTAAACGCTTTCGGGAACGGGCTTATCCTTATCGCTGCAGCCTTTAAGAATAACAAACTTATCCTGAAACTTGCTCCAGTCTACGGTCTCCAGGTTGCGCCGGTACAGTTCGAAAAGGATATCGTCCGGCTCACCCTGGAATACTTCTTTGGCATGAGGGGCAAGATGTTGTGCAACAATCATATACGCCCACTTTGAAAGTATGGCATCTGTGGAGCAGTAAACGCATACATATTGATCATCGAACTGCGACCAGTCAAAATTTTCAAGATCGACACGAAAATCTTTCTCTTTCAGGATCAGTCCTTCGTAAAGAAACTGTTTCAGATCAAGTCCGGCTCTTTTTGTAGAATCGAAATACTTTTGCAGGTCTAAAGTTACGAGCTTCTCAGACTGCTTTATTTTATTGACAATTTCGCCTTGGGTATCTGTAGCCATAACTTATACTGAGAATGATTCTCCGCAAGAACAAGTTCGTGAAGCATTGGGATTATGGAAGTGAAAACCTTCTCCATTCAGTCCCTCTGTATAATCAAGCTGGGTGCCTGACAGGTAGAGAAAACTTCGCATATCGATAACCAGCTCAACACCATTATCTTCAAATAGCTGATCTTTTTGAGATTCATCGGGCGGTCTGTTATCAAAATCGAGATCGTAAGTCAATCCTGAACAACCGCCGCTTACCACGCCGACCCGCACTTTTGCCTCATTGGGAAGTTGTTTCTCCTCCCGAATTTTCTTAATACGTTCCGCTGCTCTGTCAGATACTGAAATGGACATAATTACTCACCATTATTAGACTGAAATAACCTGGATTTCCGGGTCAACACGCTTAACCATGCTTTCAATAGCGTAGAGGGTTCCGCTTGTAGCCGTCGGACAAGTACCGCACGCTCCCTGGTAATGAACCTTGAGACGGTTTCCCTCCAGTCCCAGAATTTTGAGACCTCCACCGTCAGCCAGCAGATAGGGACGCACCTGCTCATCCAGCATTTGGTTGATTTCAACCAGCCGCGGGTCGTCAGATTCCTGTACCTCTTTTGTTGCATGAACCTCATCGTCTTCAACAGCGTTTGAATCAGGCTCCACCTCACGTATCGGGGGTGCCAGCTGGCGAAGCAATTCAGACCAGACAGCTTTCCCATCCTGAGTAACCGTCACATATTTGTCTACATAATACACGTTGATCACGTGATCTATGGCAAACAGTGCACTGGCCAGCTCATTTCCTTCAGCATCGCTGGCGTTTTCGAAAGATCTGGTAACACCATTGGTTAATGACTCTCCCAACACAAAGCGCATGGCATCGGGATTTGGCGTACGTTCAATTTCTTTAATCTTCGGCATGGTCTAAATTCCTTATAATGTTAGCGGTTCCGTTATTTAGAACGAATATAAATATAAACTATTACTTCGAATAACCCCAAATTGATCAGAAAAATTCTTTTGCCTCTTTTATACCTTCAACAAGCCGGTCTATATCTTCTTCATTGTTATAGAACGAGATAGATGCCCGCGCTGTAGCCGGTACATTATATCTGCGCATCGTCGGCTGTGCACAATGGTGGCCTGTTCGTATGGCTATCCCCTGCTGGTCTAATATAGTCCCGATATCGGTTGAATGGATATCATCAAAAACAAAGGATATTACGGAAGCTTTCTCCCGTGCGTTACCAATAATCCGCAATCCGTCAATTTGCAGTAGTTGTCCGGTGGCATATTGCAACAATTCCTGTTCTCTTCCGGTAATATTTTCCATTCCGATCGCTGTCAGATAATCGATAGCAGTGCCGAGTCCGATTCCGGCAGCAATAGGTGGTGTACCTGTTTCAAATTTATGCGGAAGCGTATTATATGTCGTCTCTTCAAAAGTGACTTTGTCGATCATCTCGCCGCCGCCGCGATACGGCGGAATTTCTTCGAGGTACTTCTCTTTACCGTAAAGAATTCCGAAACCGGTAGGTCCGCACATTTTATGTGCCGAGAAAGCATAGAAGTCAACGTCCAGATCCTGAACGTCGATATTGGAATGAGGTGCTGCCTGTGCTCCGTCAATCAATACCGGAATATCCTTTTTATGGGCCTCGGCGATCATGCGTTTTACGGGATGAATCGTACCGAGCGCATTGGAAATGTGTCCCACAGCAACAATTGCTGTACGATCGTTCATCAAGTCGACATATTCTTCCCAGACGATATCACCGTTGTCGTCAACCGGTATGACCCGCAAATTTGCTCCAAAACGTTTCGCAGTCATCTGCCACGGCACGATATTGGCATGATGCTCGATTTCAGAGATAACGATTTCATCCCCTTCTCCGATATATTTCTCACCAAAGCTGGATGCTACAAGATTGATAGAATCGGTAGTGCCCGAGGTATAGACAATTTCGTGAAGGTGACGGGCATTGATGAATTCCTGCACCTTTTTACGCGTAACTTCAAATGCATCCGTGGCCTTTTGGCTCAGGGTATGGATACCGCGATGAACATTGGCATGCTCGTTGCGATGGTAATGATCAATGCGGTCAGCTACCGGTTCGGGCATTTGGCTGGATGCTGCATTATCAAGATAGACCAACGGCTTGCCGTTCACTTTTTGATGCAGAACGGGAAACTGAGAGCGAATTTTCTCAAAGTCGACCTCCTCGTTTGCTATTGTTTTTGCAGCATCCGCCATATAATTTAGACCGTTAATTCAGAATCCAGCTGTTGCTCGGTAAAACGGTGGACTTCATTAACCAGCAGTTTTTGAACCGAGTCAACTGTAATATTTTCAATTGTTTCCAGCGCAAAAGCGTAGGTCAGCAGTTCACGTGCCTGCTGATCGCTGAGGCCGCGGCTCTTCAGATAAAACACTTCATCTTCTTCGAGCTGACCGATAGTTGCACCGTGTGTACAGACAACATCATCAGCAAATATCTCGAGCTGGGGCTTTGTATTTACAAGACCCTTGCGAGATAACAGCAGGTTCCGGTTTTCCTGGAAAGAATCGATTTTCTGTGCATGCTGACGAACGAAAATCTTTCCATTAAAAACAGAATGTGCATTACCGTTGATCACACATTTGTGTAATTGGTGACTTTCGCAATGCGAGAAGCGGTGATCCATCACAGAATGCGTGTCGGAAACCTGGTCACCGTCGATCAGTACCAGTCCGTCAACGGTGAATTCTACCTCTTCATCCCGCTGAGAAATTCGCGGTTCGTTGCGGGACAGCTTTGCACCCAGGGTTATAGTGTACGATTCATAGTTCGAATGCTTGTGCACAAATACTCCCGTACGGGCTATATGAATGGCTTTTTTACTGTCCCGCTGGATTTTTGTGTGCTTTACATAAGCTTCTTCTTCCACATTGACTTCAACCACCGGAAGGTTAAAATACTTGTTGTCCCCGGTTCCGACATGATCTTCCACGACTGTCAGCTCTGAATCTTTATCCGCTACGATAAGTGTCCGGGAAGTGGTAAAATAGTTTTCCGGGGCGTCGGTCTGAACGAACAGCAGCTGAACCGGTGTATCCACTTTCAGTCCTTTGGGCACATAGATAAAAGCTCCGTCTTCCAGAAACGCCGAATTGAAAGAAGTAAAGATATCATCTTCAAAATCAGCATATTGGTTGAGGTGCTTTTTCACCAGTTCATTGTCATCGGCAGCCAGACCTGAAAGATTACCGATAACCACTTCGTCAGGCAGCGCATCTATGTTGGAATGCTTTTCCGAAAAAGTGCCGTTGATAAAAACCAGCCGTGCTTTTTCACTTTCCGGGATGAAATATTCATCTATTTCAGGCTCGGCAACTTGTACCTTTGACGCCAGCCGGTATGAATCACTGTAAAGATCGCGAAGACTTATAAAACGCCAGTCTTCATCTTTTGGTTGCGGAAAGCGTCCATTGCGAACCTCTTCAGCGCCCTTCAGCCGGACTTCATCCAGGAATTTTGATTTACCATTCAGTGATCCCTGGTAATCCAGGAGATCGGTCAAAAATGTATTTTGTTTGCGTGTTACTTTAGTCATTTTCTTAATTATGTTCGCCGTTTACTGATACAGATGCTACGTCGATCAACCAGTCGTAACCTTGATCTTCTAGTTTAACAGCAAGATCCTTGTCTCCGGATTTTGCAATTTTTCCGTCGATCATGACATGGACAAAATCGGGCGTGATATAATCCAGGATTCTCTGGTAGTGAGTAACAAGTACGACGGCATTGTCTTCACCGGCAATCTGATTGATTCCGTGTGCGACTGTTTTCAGGGCATCGATGTCAAGACCGGAATCGGTCTCATCAAGAAACGATAACCTCGGATTCAATACAGCCATCTGAAAAATCTCATTGCGCTTCTTTTCTCCGCCGCTGAACCCTGCGTTGATACTTCTTTCCAGGAATTCGGCTTTCATGTCTACCAGTTTGAGTTTATCTGCTGCATAATCTTCAAACTCGAGGGGATCCAGTTCTTCCCTTCCCTGCGCTTTGGCGATCGTATTATAGGCCTGTCGCATCAGTGTTTTGTTTGTCACCCCGGGTACTTCAACGGGATACTGGAACGCCAGGAAAACACCTTTATGAGCGCGTTCTTCCGGATCCAGGTCAAGGATGCTTTCACCCTCGAAAAGGATATCGCCTTTTGTTACTTCATACGCCTCATGACCGGCCACCACTTTAGCAAGCGTACTTTTCCCGCTTCCGTTGGGACCCATAATTGCATGAATCTCACCTTTATTGATAGTAAGATTGACTCCTTTGAGGATCACTTCATCCTTATCCTCTTCTACACGAACATGTAAGTCTTTGATTTCTAGCACGTTGTAATAATTTTAAATTTTAAGTTATAAATTTTGAATCAATTCCAGCATCCGGTATCCCCTACTACGCCAAGGCTTCGTAGGGCAGGCAGTAACTACCCCACGCTTCCTTCGAGCTTTATGCCGAGCAACTTATCTGCTTCAACAGCAAATTCCATCGGAAGCTCTTTGAGAACTTCTTTACAGAAACCATTGACGATCAATGAAATGGCATCGTCTTCATCCATACCGCGTTGTTGCAGATAGAATATCTGATCTTCGCCTACCCGGCTGGTTGTGGCTTCGTGCTCTACTTTGGCCGTTGCATTTGCGGATTCGATATATGGAAATGTATGTGCACCGCAGGTCTGGCCGATAAGCATCGAGTCACAAACAGAGTAGTTCTTGGCATTGTCGGCACGTGGACTGATTTTTACAAGTCCACGGTAACTGTTATTGGATTCCCCTGCCGAAATACCTTTTGAAATAATGGTGCTCTTGGTATTTTTGCCGACATGAATCATTTTTGTACCGGTATCTGCCTGCTGGTGATGGTTTGTCACGGCTACAGAGAAAAATTCTCCGATTGAACCGTCACCGGACAAGATAACGCTGGGATATTTCCAGGTAATCGCTGAACCGGTTTCAACCTGTGTCCATGAAATTTTAGAATTGTCTCCGCGGCAGTGTCCGCGTTTGGTTACGAAATTAAAGATACCTCCCTTTCCGTCTTCGTCACCGGAATACCAGTTCTGAATGGTGGAATATTTAATTTCGGCATTTTCAAGGGCAACCAGTTCAACTACTGCGGCATGCAGCTGGTTTTCCTGGAACATCGGGGCCGTACAGCCTTCCAGGTAACTGACGTGACTGTTGTCCTCACAAATGATAAGTGTACGTTCGAACTGTCCTGATTGCATATTATTAATTCGGAAATACGTGGAAAGCTCCATGGGACATACCGTATCTTCCGGTACGTAGACAAATGAACCGTCGGAGAATACCGCCGAGTTCAGTGCTGCGTAAAAGTTGTCGCCTTTCGGTACTACAGATCCCATATACTTCTTAACCAGTTCCGGATGATCCTGTATCGCTTCTGAAATAGAACAGAAAATCACACCAGCATCAGCGAGCTTTTCTTTAAACGTGGTGAAGATAGACTCACTGTCGAATACTGCATCAACCGCCACACCGGATAACATCTTCTGTTCTTCCAGCGGGATACCCAGTTTTTCATAGGTTTCCCGGATTTCAGGGTCAATATCATCCAGACTTTCCGCTTTTTTACCGCTTTTCTTTTTCGTGGACGAGTAGTATTGGATATTATCGAAATCCGGTTTCTTATATTTGACATTGGGCCAATCAGGCTCTACCATCTGCTTCCACTTTTCAAAAGCTTCCAGACGGAATTCCGTCACCCATTCCGGTTCATCTTTCCGGCGGGAAATTTCGCGGATGATATCTTCATTTATTCCTGTGGGAAAATCTTCATATTCCACATCGGTAGTAAATCCGTACTTGTACTCTCCACCGATCATGGATTCTAGTGCTTTCGTTTCACTCATAAATTAAGTGGCTGCAATCCGTTTTAGTTATATATTTTTTCTGAATGCACCGACAATTAAAGAGTTAGTCCTCTATAATGGGGCTAAACATTAACTGTGCGATAATCTAAGCTCTTTTCAATTCCTAAGCTTTTATCTAGACTCTGTAAATATAAGCAAAGTATTCAGCAAGATAAACTTATTTAGTACCTCATATATTGCCCGCTTATTCATTCAATTATCACCTAATAATCAGTTTTTTTAACTACTGATTCCAATTGTAAAAGATTATCAGTCAGATAACCAGGGGTTATGAAGAAAAATGGAACACGGATGGTGCGGATTTAGCGGGTTTGCGCGGATATTATTTCTCAGTGTTCTAAGTGACTTAGTGGTAGTTCTCACCCAAAAGGACGGCTACACAAACTGCATTCACAATATCCTGCCATTTGCAGCCGCGTGAGAGATCCATCATCGGGCGGGAAAGGCCCTGAAGAATAGGTCCTGTTGCAGAAGCGCCGGCCAACCGTTCGGTGATTTTGTAGGAGATATTGCCGGCATCCAGGTTGGGAAAAATAAAAACATTTGCCTGTCCGGCCACTTTAGAGTTCGGGGCTTTCCTTTTCGCAACTTCAGGGACAAACGCCGTATCGAATTGAAGCTCCCCGTCGATATCCAGGTTCCCGGCTTTTTCCTTCACAATATCCACCGCCTGTCTGACCATCACTGCCTTTTCATGTTCGGCGCTTCCCTTTGTTGAAAATGACAGCATGGCAATTTTGGGATGTTGCCCCGTCAACAGCTGATGTGTTCGCGCAGATTCGATGGCAATATCGGCGAGCTGCTGTTTATCGGGATATGGTACTACTCCGCAATCTGCGTAAGTAAAAGTTTTTCCTGCGGGCATAGCCATTAAAAAAGTGCTGGAAACGGTATCTATTCCTTTTCGCAGTCCGATAACCTGTATTGCCGCCCTGATTACTTCACCTGTCGTAGCGATTGATCCTGCCACACAACCGTCGGCGGCACCAATGGCGACAAGGGATGCTCCAAAATACAATGGGTTTTCAATAAGAAGTGAACGCGCTTCTTCCCTTGTGATTCCCTTATGTTTTCGACGGTTATACAGGTTCTCAACAAAATAGTCTATATGGGTAAAATTCTCAGGGTCAATGAACCTGATGTCATCCGGCAGTTCCACGCCTTTTACTTCAGCAGTTTGATATATTCCCTTATTGTTTCCAAGCAAAATAACCTGTGCGATTTTTTCATGAGTGAGGAAAGAAGCTGCTTTCAGTACTCGTTCGTCACTTCTCTCAGGCAATACTACCTTCCTGTAGAGCGAAGCCGCTCTTTTCCTGATATCGGAAATTATATCCATACCCTGCATCAAATAATTTTAGGAGGTTGCAAATTCCTATAAAACAAGAAGATAACTTGCATTTAGTTTCTAATGTTTTGTCAGGGCTCAACAGTCGGATCTTAAGCCGTTTTTTGGCATTCGCTTTAAATTAAGTCCTTCATTCTAAATCCCGAAGGGATTAAATGTGAATAGCCCCGTATGTAATGCGGGGTAGCCAGTTCATCAAGGATATACTCAACCCCAGAGCGGGTTGAATAAACAAGGAACTGTATTAAAGCAGATATTTCTCATCAAAGGCAACCTGAGGTTCCTTTCTGTGCTTTGATATTGAATTTGTGTATGGGTACTCATGATCTAATATCTTTTAATTGGGACCTGTCAATGAAAGATATTAAAACATTTTGGAAATAGAATGAAGACTTCATTTTCACCAACAAATCCTGCAGATTCAACCCGCTTCGGGGTTGATTATCTCAACTCTTAATTTGCCTCCCCCAGCTTCGCAGGGGGCTATTCATGTTCAACTCCTTCGGAGTTTGTTGAACAATGTTTACAATTAATTAAGGGGTGCTTACTTGTTATAATTTTTAATGGTGGAATGGGCTTCCACCATTAACAGAGGCTATCTTAAAATAAATTTGCCCATATACTACATAAAACCTTCGTATAACAAGTTGTTACTTACCTAATATATAGCTGTAGTGAAGTAGGCCTTGTATACAACTAAATTTTGATCATAATGCAAGAGTTTAAACGAGTAGTAGTATAGCAATCAACGCGGTTGCAATGCCGATCCACTGCCTTGTCGAAACACGGTCTTTCCATCGAAAGAGTCCCAGAAATGTTCCGCCTGACACAATTAATACATTAACGACAGGGAATGCAACAGCACCATCTATGTCGTTTAAAGCATATATCATAAAAACAGCTGAATATAAATTCGGAATACCGATCGCAGCACCCAGTATTATCTCTTTACTGCGAATTAACGGGCCGCTTCTCACCATACATATGATCAATCCGATGATAAACGCCCCAAAAAAAACCAGGCCCATAAACATCGATTCATTGAGTTGTAGGCTGAAATCCTCCTCGTAAATTTTCAGGGAAGCATCCGCAAAACCCGATAACAGAAAGGTAATGAGCAACAGCCAGCCGGCATTCATGCTTCCTATTTTGATGGATGATTGTTTGGGAATCAATAATATAAGGGAGCCAAATACCAGGATAATTCCGGTTATTTTGGCAAATGTTAGAAATTCAGAATAAAAATAAATTGAAATCAAAACCGGTACCAACAGAGAGAGTCGCATGGCAGCTATTGAAATACCCATACCGTTTGCATGAACAGACTTGCTGAATACCAGAAAGTTACCGATGAAAAACATCCCTACAAGACCACAAAAAAGAAAAAGATACAGCGTGGTATTATAAAGTTCAGTACCGGATTCCTGGTTTACTCCCACCAGCATGGCAACGCCGAAGGCCACCAGATAATTGACCGTGAGTGTATTGAGAGTCCGGAGCTCCCGGACTTCCGTCTGTTTCAGAAGATGGGCTATCAGTATTGAACAGAGAGCACTTAAAATAAGGTATAAGTAAGCCATTATTCCGAAGTAAAATCCAGCGATGTGGCACCGAGGAGCATGGGATCCTGAGACTGATCATGCAGCCTGCGTGAAGTATAGGGGACGTTGCGTTCGAGAAATTGATATATCGCCGGAAGATCTGTTATTCGCTGTTGCAGTGCTCTGGCAAAGTAATAGGGAAAAATGTGATGTTTTTTGTCCTCCCCCGAGGCGGAAAGATAAAGAGCCGAAGGCTGATCAATATTTGATCCTGTAATAATGGTCGCATCGGGTTTTGAGTCGGTTAACTCTGAGAAATGATTATTAAATATCTGTCGGTTTTCTGACCGTGAAAGACTCAAATTATGAGACTCAGGGCCAAAGCTGATATCATTTAATACAAGCATCGGGCCGGAAGGAATTTTGGAAAGCTGTTCATAAATCATCCCCAGATTCACCAAAGGTATATCTGTCTCCTCCTTTTCTGAAGTTATGGCTGACAGGTTAAGGATGTACGAATCCTGATCTTTCTGGATCTTTCCATGACCATTTATATATACAAAAACTTCTGAACTGTCATTGGTCGCTTGTTGCAGTTTTTGGAGAAGTTCTGTCACTTCTCCGGGATCTCTTACATCCTTCAGTTCAAAGATATTCTGGGATGGGTATCCAAGTGCATCCTCAAGATAGGTTCTGATAAGTCTGCCGTCTCTGTGGGAGTAACTCCTTGGGGTGTACTGACCACTGTAGTCTTCGTTCGTGATAATCAGGGCATAAGCATTTTTCCGGACACTTCTGAGAATAGGTACATTATATTCAACATCAATATTGCCAAAGGGAATTTGGGCAACAGTAACTACGCTGTTATTGTCAATAAAGCCTGAAGGTCTCCAAATTAATTGTGCATTACTGCGAAGGATGTAGTGTTCGGAAATTCCGTACAAAACCCGGAACCACTTTTCATCTTCGATATTGCTTATCTGCAATTGACTTCCGCTGAGAAGTTCTGCCAGTACCGATGCCTGTGATTCATCCGGTTCATTTCTCAATTCAGTTAATGGTGCTGTAATTTGAGCATAAGGCAAAAGAATATCTTCGACAGGATAAGAATAGGTGTAGGTAGAGTCATTGAATTCCACGTAAACATTTACTTTCCCGGGATCACTTTCCGAGAGCCGGAGATCGTCAAGTATATTAACAAGTTGTAATTCCAATCTTCCCCCGGTAATCCCTCTTCCGCTTTCTTTCATAAGAGTCTGCCCTTCGTAATCTACCGAAATATCTGCCTTGTTTTGGGATGCTCCTGTAATATTAGCTGTATCCGTCTCAGTAATAGTGCCCGTACTCCTCAAATGCCGTTCTTCGCCTGTTGGTCGCGGTTCTCCGACCGGTTTCATGTTCCAAAAACCGGAAAGAGCAAGCAATCCACCCGCCGTATTCAGTGTCAGTGAGCGGGCTGATGAATTATTTCCTTCCAATGCGGATGAATTGGCAGCATAGAATGCTGCTGCGGCACCCGCAAAACCCAATACTGTAAAGCCCGGCCGCAGTCTGTAATCCTGAATCGTACGTTGCAACAGTACCCGTTGTGGATACTCGTATTGTATCTCTGAAAGTAAGTTCAGGCGGAGGAGGGGATCTTCAGGTGTCAATTTACCCTCGGGTGAAAGAAACTCTTTCTGACTTACAATCTCCGATTCATTTCTGTCAACAGCATCTGTACTTTTAACTGTCCACCGTGCACTGGTACATGATAACAGGGAGGCTGATGCTATTAGACTTAAAAGTAATTTTAAAGGTACAGCTGTGTTCACGTTTTTAAGATTTACAGGGAGATGACTGCTCCAATTCCTATCACATTTCGGAATTTAAACGCTTTCTCATCACCGGAATGCGACAACCATAAAGGTAAGTCATATCTTAACACAACACCACTTCTTTGTCCAAGGTGATCGGGAATATTGAAGGAAAATAAAAAACCAAGACCCGCATCACTGATAAATTCCTGTTGCGGACTTCCTCCGGGCAGACCGGCCGCTCTGGAAATACCGCCATCATAGAACAGATATGATTTCATTCTCAAAAACTCACCCACCATCGATATGTTTTGCAGAGCGCTGTCTATCGGATTCGGATATTCAAACTCAACATTTGTTGCCGCTGCCGAAGTATATAAAGGTGGTTGACCTGTTTCATTTAACAATCTGGCCTCCTGATGGACATATCCCCGCAGGTTCGGCCCTTCTGCTATCTGGACGTTACCATTTTGAAACCAGGATGGCGGTATTGTACCGCGGGCACGGGTAAATCCATTTTCCATCCAGAAAACGGCAGGGGCCATGCTTTGCATAAACAGGTACTCCGGGGCAGTTTCGTCACTGGCCAATGATCCGTACAACCGGCCTCTGACCTCGAATAAATCGCCCAATGGTACTTGCTGCTGATATTGTATCTGGCTCCGGACAAATCCCGGGTGCGAGCCCGCAATGTTTGCATCTATTGAGATATTCAACCAATAGCGCCCTATTGAATGTTCGTTATGCAGGTCAAAGGTCGCATGTGTGATATACAGCCAGTTCTCCTGCCAAAGCTGAGGGTAAAGCAGGTAGTCATTATTAAAACGATTTTCCGCTCTTGCACCTATTTCAAGTTGTTTATAGTTGAATTCATTGAACCCGGTTTGCCACCTTTTGTTAAACGAAATACCGTGACGCTGAAAACCCGTTCGTATCGAGCTTCTTAACCTGATGCTGCCTTCGCTGCCAAAATCAGAAATAGCCGAAATTGGCTCTGTAAAGGAAATATAATAGGAAACAGGATTAGCAGGTAGTTTGGAACCTACCCAGATTCCCAGATTCAGGCGGTGGGGTCCGTCGCCGTAGGACCCGGGTGTTTGTCCCTTGATTCTTACTCCCGCCCTTATACCGTCGACGCTGTTATACCATACATCCGGCATCGGCAGGAATTCATATGATCGCTCCTGGGCGCGGATATTCTCCGGAAAAGTGAAAATAGCTGCAAAAAAGGCAGCAGCTGTAAACAGAAAGAAAATATTACGATTTAACTTTATATAATTCACTCGTTGGAGAATTTACTTGGTTATAATTACTCACCGGAATCAAGCACTTTTTTCTTGAAATAACCGAGTGTCTTTTTGAGTCCTTCCTTACGACCGGTAGTAGGTTCCCAGTCCAGGATTTCACAAGCCCGGCTAATATCCGGTTGACGCACTTGTGGATCATCAGTGGGTAATTCTTCAAAAGTAATTTCACTTTCGGAGCCGGTTAGTTCGATAATTTCTTTAGCAAAATCCAGTATTGAGATCTCCTGGGGATTACCAATATTAACGGGTTCCGCATAATCGCTCTGTGAAAGGCGCCAGACTCCCTCGACCAGGTCATCAACATAAGTGAAAGACCGTGTTTGTGAACCGTCGCCGTAAACTGTCAGTGGTTTTCCCAAAAGCGCCTGTCTCATAAAGGTCGGAAGCGCACGACCGTCATTGATCCGCATCCGGGATCCGTAGGTATTGAATATTCTGACGATGCGTGTTTCGATGCCGTGAAATCTGTGGTAAGCCATCGCCATTGCTTCGGCAAAACGCTTTGCTTCGTCATAAACGCCCCGGTAACCGATGGGATTTACGTTACCCCAATAGGTTTCTTTTTGAGGGTGTATCAGCGGATCACCATAAACTTCGCTTGTTGAAGCCAGCAGAAAACGGGCATTTTTGGCCTTAGCAAGTCCAAGTGCCTTATGTGTACCCAGCGAACCGACTTTCAGAGTTTGAATGGGCATTTCCAGGTAATCGATCGGTGACGCAGGGGAAGCAAAATGAAGTATAAGATCAAGATCACCATCTATCCGGATAAAATTGGTGACATCGTGCCTGATAAATGTAAAATCATCACTATCCCTCAGATGGGAAATATTATCCTTATCCCCAGTCAGCAGATTGTCCATGCAGATCACCTCATAACCTTCGGCCAGAAAACGATCACAGAGATGAGAACCCAGGAAACCGGATCCACCTGTAATAAGTACTCGTTTGTTATGCATTTATAGCAGGTCTTCCCACGCTGATATACGTGATTTTTGTTTTGCGGGCACGTTCCAGATCATAAAGATTGCGTCCGTCAAAAATAACGGTGTGTTTCATATGGTCCTGGAAACGGTCGATTGTGGGTCGGCGAAATTCATTCCACTCAGTGCAGATAAGCAGGGCGTCCACTCCATCCAGCGCATCCTGTTGGTTATGTACAAATGAAGTGTTATCCAACACTGTCTGACTGGTTGCAGCTTTAAATGTAGCAATAGCCTCCGGATCGTATGCCAATAGTTTGGCACCGCGTTTTACAAGTTCCTCGGCTATATACAATGCAGGTGCTTCGCGAATATCATCTGTTTCAGGTTTGAATGACAGTCCCCATATTCCGAAAGTTTTGTCTGAAAAATCATCGGTTCCGTAATAATCCTCCATTTTCTTTACCAGAGATACCTTCTGGATTTCATTGACTTTCATCACAGAATCAAGGATTCGAAAATTATAACCGTTTTTTGCAGCCGTATGATGGATGGCCTGTACATCTTTTGGAAAACAGCTGCCTCCGTATCCGATACCTGCAAAAATGAAGCGTTTGCCAATACGTGAGTCGGTACCGATACCACGACGAACATTGTCAACGTTGGCGCCTACACGTTCGCAAATATTGGCGATTTCATTCATAAATGTAATCTTTGTTGCCAGCATCGCATTGGCAGCGTACTTGGTTAATTCCGAACTGCGTTCGTCCATGATGATAATCGGATTTCCTGACCGGACAAACGGCTCATAAAGAGTAGTCATAATCTCAGCAGCACGTTTACTCTGTGTGCCTATAACCACACGTTCGGGTTTTCTGAAATCATCAACTGCAGCACCTTCGCGAAGGAATTCCGGATTGGATACCACATCAAATTCCACAGTGGTGTTTTTTGCAATCGCCTCGCGCACTCGTTCGGCGGTTCCAACCGGGACGGTGGATTTATTGACGATAACCTTATAATCGGTAATAAGACCGCCGAGCTGACCGGCAACTTTCATCACAGCCGAAAGGTCGGCTTCACCATCTCCACCGGGTGGTGTAGGCAGACACAGAAATATTATTTCTGCTTCTTGCACCGATCCTTCAAGATCAGTAGTGAAGTGGAGTCGGTTTTCACGGATCGAACGGTTAAAAATCGTCTTAAGCCCGGGTTCGTAGATGGGAATTTTGCCTTCGTTGAGTTGTTCAACTTTTTTTTCGTCAATATCTACACAGGTTACATAATTTCCTGAGTCTGCAAAACAGGTTCCGGAGACTAATCCGACGTACCCCGTACCAACTACTGTAATATTCATTTATCGTTCTATATTTTTGATTTCCAATTTTAATTCTCCGGCAGGTACATCTACTTTAACGATTTCATCAACTTCGGAACCGAGAATGGCTTTTCCGATGGGTGACTCAATGGATATTTTATTCTTTGAAAAGTCTGCTTCGTCTTTTGAAACCAACGTGTATTTAACTTCTTTGTCTAAATTGTGATTATAAATGGTCACGGTAGACAAGAGATAGGCCTTATCGGTATTTACATCCTCTTCGTCAAGAATCCTTGCATTGGCCAGGGCATTTTCAAGTTCTGCTATACGCTTTTCAAGCATACCCTGAGCTTCCTTTGCTGCATCATATTCAGCATTTTCACTGAGGTCGCCTTTTGCACGGGCCTCAGCGATTTCCTCGGCCATTTCCTTACGTCCCCGTGTTTTTAAGTCTCTGAGTTCAGATTCAAGTTTTTCAAACCCTTCTCGTGATAAGTAATTCTTTTCCACTGTAATGCCTGGTTTTGTTAAAAGATTTTTTTACCCAAAAAATAATGTCAGCCGGAAAAGCTGACATCATGGCAATTAAAGGAACCTAAAATACCATGATTAGAGCTCTTATACCAAATATAAATTTGGTACATTTCTTCTTAATATTTAAACACATTCAGGGATTTCCAGAATATATCATGAAGTTATTTTTCGGTTCCTGTTAATGAATCAATGTTAGAAGCCTTTGCAAAACCTACCATGTCATGATGTACCTATCGGGATCAGCATCTGTAGCTGATATTTATTTAAAAGCTGCTAACTCAATTTTATGTGGCAGACCCTGTCCCGAGGAATCGGGAAGGGTGACACGGGTTTTGCAAAGGCTTCTGTTACTAAAAACCTGTTTCATAAATGATCGGAAATGTTTTCAGAATTGGATTAAATGAATCTCTTGTTAACCAATAATTGTCTACGGCTGTATTATGAACAAATTAAGCACCAAAGAAATTCTCCGTAAAAATTTATCCCGCACTGCGCCCGGAAATTTGGACAAACTGAAAATCGTACTTCATGATGTAAGGAGCCTACACAACGTAGGAGCGGCTTTTAGAAGTTCCGATGCGTTCGGTATTGATGAGATATTAATATCGGGATTTACCCCCTCTCCTCCACGCCCCGAAATAACAAAAACCGCCATTGGTGCAGAAAAACATGTAGACTGGCGCAAAGTTGATCATATTAAGAAAGAACTCTCAGAACTTCAGTCCGCCGGCTATAAAATAATAGGTCTTGAGCAGACGGCTGAAAGTATTCTGCTTCCCGACTATAACCTTCCCTCTCAGAAAAATATATGTCTCGTTTTCGGTAATGAAGTGACAGGAGTTGATGAAGAAATTCTGCCCTTTATAGATGATTTTGTGGAAATTCCGCAATACGGACATAAACATTCTCTGAACGTATCAGTTACAGTCGGAGTCGCACTTTACGGTTTTTTGGTGAAGTATTGGGATTTGTAAGCTCTTCTCCCTTTTTACCACTAAAGCACAAAAGGCACGAAATACTCTAAAGAGATTTGATGAAATTGTTATATGATATATAATATACTGTTTTTTATTCTTGGACTTATCGGCTTGCTGGCAGGAGCAGAACTGTTTGTCCGTGGAGCTTCCACTCTGGCTGAAAAAATCGGAGTCTCCTCTCTCGTTATAGGTTTAACCGTGGTATCATTCGGGACAAGTGCACCCGAGCTGGCTATCAGCATCAGTTCCGGATTCGAAGGTGACTCCGATATAATGGTAGGCAACGTGGTGGGAAGTAATATTTGCAATGTGCTGTTTATTCTGGGCATAGCTGCAATTGCTTCACCTCTCTATGTCGATAAACAGCTGGTCCGGCAGGATATCCCCCTGTTGATTGGAATATCCATACTGTTATGGATTTTATCTCTTAACGGCATTCTCGGATTTGGAGAATCCGCGTTATTGACTTTGTTGCTGATAGTTTATTTGATCTATACGGTTTACCAGGGACGAAATGTGAGTGATACTGCCGGTACCGGTAAATCCAATACGGGGCCCGATGAAGACAGTTCTTTTAAGCAGACGCGGACGTTTCAACTTATACTTATTGCCGGAGGGTTGTTTCTGCTTATTATCGGTTCGGAATGGCTGGTTGATAATGCAATTGAGATAGCCCGGAAAGTTGGCGTCAGCAGTGCCATTATCGGACTGACGGTGATAGCGCTTGGTACCTCCTTGCCTGAAGCGGCAACCTCCGTTATTGCGGCTTTAAGAGGGGAGCGTGATATTGCCGTTGGTAATATCGTTGGAAGCAATATCTTTAACATTCTTGCCATACTGGGTATCAGTGGATTGATCATTCCGGGGGATATCGAAGTGGCATCCGGCATCCTCGCTTTTGACATCCCCGTCATGATAGCTGTCGCCATAGCCTGTCTCCCGATTTTCTTTACCGGCTACACCATCGCCCGGTGGGAAGGCTTTCTTTTCCTGGCCTATTACCTATCTTATTTCTTTTACCTTTTTTTGAACATACAGGAACACAGCCTGCTGCCGCTTTACAACAACGTAATGCTATGGTTCGTACTTCCGCTGACAATCATTACTTTAATTGTTATCGCCTATCGGGAGTCAGTGGTAAGCTTTAAATGAATTATGTCCTGCCGGTAACCGGGAAAATGATGAGCTGGTGTTACATACTCGATCAAAACCTCCAAGGTTTCAGAAACCTTGGAGGTTTTGATAGTGGCAATCAGACCGAACAAGATATACTTCTACTTTTTACCTTCTACTTAATACATTCTTCTAAAAACCAATTCCCAAAAGCATTTTTGTTATTTTAGAGATGATACTCTTATTTTCGTCGTTTGTAATTCAAGCTTAAAAATTATCCCAATGCCCAAACGGACACTTGTTACTTCCGCACTGCCTTATGCCAACGGACCCATTCATTTAGGTCACCTTGCCGGGGCGTATCTGCCTTCCGACCTGTTTGTACGTTACAGGCGCCTCCGCGGGGAAGATATCGTACATATTTGTGGTTCCGACGAACATGGAGTTCCGATCACGATTGCGGCAGAAAAGGAAGGAGTTTCTCCACAGGATATCGTGGATAAATTCCACGAACAGAACAAACAGGTATTCAAAGATTTCGGAATCCATTTTGATTATTACGGACGGACCAGCTCACCGGTCCATTACGAAACTTCACAGGCTTTTTTTACAAAACTGTATAATGATGGAGTTTTTGTTCAGAAAACGGAACAGCAATTATATGATGAAGAAGCCGACATGTTTCTTCCCGACCGATATGTAAAAGGTACCTGTCCAAGTTGCGGCTATGAAGAAGCATACGGGGATCAGTGTGAAAAATGCGGTACTTCCCTCTCTCCCACCGAATTGATAAATCCCAAAAGTTCCATTACAGGAAACACCCCCGAAACAAGAGAAACAAAACACTGGTACCTGCCGCTGGGTGATTTCCAGGAAAAGCTCGAAAAATGGCTTGATACCCGTGATAACTGGAAGCCGAATGTATCCGGACAGGTTAAAAGCTGGCTGAACGACGGTCTCGGCGACCGGGCGGTAACGCGGGATCTCACGTGGGGCGTGCCCGTCCCGCTTGAAGAGGCTGACGGAAAAGTGCTGTATGTATGGTTTGATGCCCCTATCGGTTATATTTCAGCGACAAAAGAATGGGCTCAGGAGAAAGGCGATCCCGATCTATGGAAAACGTATTGGCAGGATGAAGATACCGAGCTTATTCATTTTATCGGCAAGGATAACATTGTATTTCACTGTATCATGTTTCCCGCCACACTGATGGCTCACGGAGATTACGTGCTACCGGAAAATGTGCCCGCCAATGAGTTTCTGAACCTGGAGGGAAGGAAACTATCTACCTCCCGGGGATGGGCGGTATGGCTGCAGGAATATCTGGAAGAGTTCGAACCGGATCTGCTCCGCTACGTACTCGGAACCATTCTGCCGGAAACCAAAGATTCCGATTTCTCCTGGGAAGACTTTCAAAATAAGGTAAACAGTGAACTGGCTGATATTCTCGGAAACTTCGTATTCCGGACAACTTCCTTCACACAAAAATATTTTAATGGCAAAGTACCCACTCTGACCAAACCCTCGGATAAGGATTTGGAAGCGCTGAAACAGATAACCGTCCAGAAGAAAAAAATAACCGAAGCCTATGAGCAATTCCGACTGCGGGAAGCTATTGCAGAAACAATGAATCTGGCCCGCATCGGCAATAAATACTTTACTGAGATGGAACCGTGGCGAACACGCAAAGAAAACTCCGAGATATGCGGAAACACATTGCACATATGCCTGCAGATTACAGCGGCTCTGTCGGTACTCTTCCATCCTGTTCTGCCGAATAAGATGTCTGAACTGCGCAGCGAACTGGGATTGGCCGGTGACCTGAACTGGGATGATATTTCAGGGGACCTGCTTCAAAAAGGCGAGGCCATCGATAAGGGCGATATTCTTTTTGAAAAGATTGAAGATGAGATCGTAGAAGCTCAACTTGAAAAATTAAAGAAACGAAGTATGGGACAGGGTGATAAAAAGAAGGAATACAAACCGTTAAAGGATGAAATTCAATTTGATGATTTTATGAAGATCGATATTCGTGCGGGTGTGATTACCGGTGCCTCGGAAATTGAAAAAGCTGATAAACTGTTGAAGCTGGAGGTTGATATCGGTTTTGAAACACGGACAATAGTATCAGGCATTGCCAAAGATTTCGACCCGGAAGAGCTGGAGGGACAAAAGGTATGTGTGGTTGCGAATCTTGCCCCCAAGGCACTGATGGGTGTCGAAAGCAACGGGATGATTTTAATGGCGAAAGAAGATGACGGATCGCTCAAATTTGTTGAAAACGATGCCGAACCGGGAAGTATGATTTCTTGATTTAACCACTAAGTCACTCAGGACACTAAGTGATATTAGTGCCTAAGTGGTAAAGTTTTCAAATTTTCATTTGTAAGTGATTAATCCGTATTACATTTTGTGATCGTAAATTTATGAACCAAAACCATAGCTTGAAAGGGGTATATCATTGGCTGTAACCGATTCTTCGACACGTGGTAGTTGGAATACAAAACTTGGATTCATACTTGCTGCAGCCGGTTCAGCGGTGGGGTTGGGGAATATGTGGAGATTTCCGACTGAAACCGCTTCAAACGGTGGTGCCGCGTTCATTCTCATTTATTTGATATGCTGTTTCCTGATCGGCTTCCCTGTGATGATGGCGGAACTGAGCATTGGGCGCCGCACCCGTAAAAACCCTGTGGGGGCATTTAAAGCGCTTGGAGGGAATAATAAATTTTATCCCTTAATCGGCATGTGGGGCGTGTTATGTGGTATTATGATCCTTTCCTTTTATACGGTTATTGCAGGCTGGACCGTCAGTTATGTTTTTGAAGAGGTGTTCTTCTTTATGGAAATGCATGATTGGGCCGCCTGGATTGCCGATACAAATAACGGTGTACTTAATGCCTTCTTTTCAATAGTCTTTATGGGAGCTACTGTTACTATCATCATAGGGGGCGTAAGTGAAGGTATTGAAAGGGCTACCAAAACCATGATGCCTTTGCTGATATTTATACTGGTAATTTTGATTGGTTATGTGGTTATGCAGCCCGGCAGTGGAGAAGGGCTGGATGTATACCTGAAGCCCGATTTCGGAAGTATTACCCCGGAACTGATTTTTGCAGCAATGGGACAGGCTTTCTTCTCCCTCTCACTTGGTATGGGAGCTCTTATTACCTACGGTTCTTATCTGAATCGCAGGGAGAACATCCCGCAGGCTGCTGCGTTCGTAACGCTGGCCGATGTTGGTATTGCTTTCCTGGCGGGCCTCCTTATTATACCGGCCATGTATATGGCACAGGCCCAGGGTATTACCATTTTTGCAGATGACGGAAGTCTTGTCGCTGGTCCCGCCCTTATTTTTCAGATACTGCCTGCTCTTTTTCATGAATTGGGAGGCATGCTGGGGTTGTTATTCGGTGGGTCTTTTTTCCTTCTTCTGAGTGTAGCAGCATTGACATCTACAATTTCGCTCCTGGAAGTCCCGGTATCATATGTTATCGATGAATTCGATGTTAAAAGGAAAAAAGCTGCCAGCTTTATCGGACTTGGAATTCTGGCTATTTCATTAATCATCAGCTTCAATATAGGACTTATTGGTATCATTGATCTTATTTTCAGTCAGGTTGGATTACCGCTTGGTGGTGTAATGATATGTCTGTTCCTGGCGTATGTTTGGAAAACAGAAAATGCCCTCGGGGAGATGGATTCAGGCTATACAGGCTTTTCAGCAACTCTTTTTGCAAAAGCCTGGAAGTTCCTGATTATGATTCTATGCCCCCTCGTTATCTTTTATAATTTGATCCAGGCACTATTTCCGAACCTGTTTTAAACAGCACTTGTTATCCAAACCAGTGCATGGTATTTTTGACCAACTTAATTTTTGAGGAATTGCTATAATTTATGGGAAAGATTTCAACGTCTGATTTCAGGACCGGTATGGTTATTGAAATAGACAGTGAGTTATATTCAATTGTTGATTATCAACACGTAAAGCCGGGTAAAGGCGGAGCTTTTATCAGAACCAAGCTCAAGGGTGTTGTAAATGATAAAACGATCGAAAAAACATTCCGGTCCGGTGAGAATCTGACAGAAGTACGTGTGGAGCATCAACCCTACCAGTTTCTTTACCTGGACGGCAACCTCTACTACTTTATGCATCAGGAAACGTATGAACAAATTCCCGTTGAGGAATCAAAAGTTGAAAAATCACAGTTCATAATCGACGGACAGATTTGCACTCTTGTAGTAGATGTTGACAACGACACGGTGCTTTATGCCGAGCCTCCTGATCATATTGTAGCCAAAGTTGCCAAAACCGATCCGGGATTGAAAGGAGATACTGCCCAGGGCGGCAGTAAACCGGCTATTTTGGAATCCGGTGCTACAGTTCAGGTACCTCTTTTTATTAATGAAGGAGAAGAAATTAAAGTAGATACACGCACTGCGGAATATATTGAACGCGTAACATCAAACTAAACTCTGATTATGGATTTAAAACTAATAAAGAACCTGCTTACACTCATCGCAGAGAGCGATGTTGATGAGGTTTCAATTGAGGAAGGTGAATTTAAAATAAAGGTCAAAAAGAATGCTGAAGCCGAGCAGTCAGGCTATCCGCAGATGCCTATTCAATATCAAATGCCCGCCGGCCAACAACCGCAAGCTTCCCAGCAACCGGTCCAGCAGCAAAGTGGAGGCGGTGAAGCAGCTCAGCAGAGTTCTGAACAAATAAAAGATGATCAGCCCGATGGACAGATAATAAAGTCTCCGATCGTAGGTACTTTTTACCGGTCACCATCACCCGATGATGATCCTTTCGTACAGGTAGGCGACCAGGTTGAAAAAGGACAGACGATCTGTATTGTCGAGGCTATGAAGATTATGAACGAAATAGAATCCGAATTTTCCGGAGAAGTTCAAAAGATTCTTGTCGATGATTCAGAACCGGTAGAATACGACCAACCACTTTTCATTATTGAGTAATCAGGCTGATACATGTTTAATAAAATTCTTATTGCCAACAGAGGCGAAATCGCATTACGAATTATCCGCACCTGCAAGGAGATGGATATCAGCACTGTTGCTGTGTATTCGAAGGCCGACCAGGACAGCCTTCATGTAAAATTTGCGGATGAAGCTGTTTGCATTGGACCTCCTCCCAGCAAAGACAGCTATCTGAAAATACCCAGTATTTTAGCAGCTGCAGAGATCACAAATGCCGAAGCAATACATCCGGGCTATGGGTTTTTATCCGAAAATGCGGAATTTTCCCGTATCTGCTCGGAACATAATCTTAAATTTATCGGTCCCTCACCCGACGCTATTAAACGGATGGGTGATAAAGCGGTAGCCAAGGACACGATGAAAAAAAGCGGTGTGCCGGTAGTACCGGGCAGCGACGGAGAAATCGACAACTATGAAGACGCTAAAAAAGCCTGTAAGGAAATCGGTTATCCCGTAATGCTTAAAGCCTCGGCGGGAGGCGGCGGACGCGGGATGCGGGTGGTTCAGGAAGAAGATAAACTGAAGCAGGCATTCAGTACCTGCCGCAACGAAGCAGAAACAGCGTTTGGGAATCCCGGTGTATATATAGAAAAGTTTGTACAGGATCCGCATCACGTGGAAATACAAATTCTGGGCGATCAACATGGAAATGTCATCCATCTCGGCGAACGCGACTGTTCTTTACAGCGGCGTCATCAGAAATTACTTGAAGAGGCCCCTTCTCCCCTTATGACTCCGGAACTCAGAGAGAAAATGGGAGAGGCTGCTGTTAATGCAGGTAAATCTGTAAATTATGAAGGTGCCGGAACGGTGGAATTCCTGGTCGACAAGGATCTTAACTTCTACTTTATGGAGATGAACACGCGGATCCAGGTGGAGCATCCCGTAACGGAAGAGATTACCAATTACGACCTGGTGGCAGAACAGATCAAGGCAGCCGCCGGACTGGAGATAGAAGATAAACCACTGAAAATGCGCGGACATGCAATCGAATGCCGTATCAATGCGGAAGATCCGGCTCATAATTTCAGACCCTCAGCCGGTGTAATCACGGTATTCCATATGCCCGGCGGACACAGTGTGCGTTTGGATACACACGCATATTCGGGATACAGAATTCCGCCACATTATGATTCAATGATCGCCAAACTTATTGTAAGCGCTCCTACCCGGAAAGAAGCGATCAACCGGATGCGCAGGGCTCTTTCAGAGTTTGTTGTGGAAGGAATAAAAACAACGATTCCCTACCACCGCCAGTTAATGAATGATGAAAACTTTCAGAACGGTAATTTCAACACTCATTATCTGGAAAGTAAATTCAAATTTAATCCGGAAACAGAATAACCTATGAGCTATCCAAAGGACCTGAAATATACCCGCGAACATGAATGGATCCGTGACAATGGTGATAACACCGCCACGATCGGGGTGACTGATTTTGCCCAGGGCGAACTCGGTGATATTGTTTTTGTTGAAATCGAACCTGAGGGATTCGAGTTTAATAAAGATGAGATAATCGGTACTGTGGAAGCTGTTAAAACGGTTTCTGAACTTTTTGCGCCGGTAGATGGAGAAATAGCTGAAGTTAATGACCGGCTTGAAGATCAACCCGAACTGGTTAATGAGGACCCGTACGGAGAAGGCTGGATGGCTAAAATTAGTCTTAAAGATTCAGCCCAGCTTGATTCACTTATGAGTTCCGAAGAATACAAAGAAATCGTCACCTAATGCAACACCGACCGACGGAGTGGATTTTAATTTTAGATTACGGATCTCAATACACACAGCTTATTGCACGCCGAATTCGAGAGCTTGATGTTTACTGTGAAATTCATCCGTTCAATAAAGATCTCACCGTTTTTTCTGACATCCCTCCCAACGGTATTATCCTGTCGGGTGGACCCAGCAGTGTTAATGATCCGAACGCTCCGGCTTTGAATGATGACATCTTCAGTTTAGAGGTTCCTGTTTTAGGCATCTGTTATGGCCTTCAGGCTATTGCCCATAAAGAGATACCCGGCAGTGTTGAAAAAGCTGAAAAAAGAGAATTCGGCCGTTCTGAGTTGATTGTAGATATTGATGACGATCTGTTACGGGATATACCGGAAGAATCAATCGTCTGGATGAGTCACGGTGATCATATTAAGGAACTTTCCCCAGACTACCGCGTGATTGCTCACACCGATAATGCCAGGATTGCCGGCGTAAAACATGTAGGGAAGCCTGTTTTTGGTGTACAGTTTCACCCGGAAGTCGTACATACGGTATATGGCAAACAGATTCTCCGGAATTTTGCCTACAATATTTGCGGACTCGAAGGCGACTGGACAGCCGAATCGTTCATAGAATCGACTATTGCCGAAATACACGAGAAAGTCGGCGACGACCGGGTACTCTGTGCCCTCAGCGGTGGAGTCGATTCAACCGTAGTTGCAACGCTTGTCCATAAAGCGATAGGTGATCAGCTGCAGTGTATATTTGTGGATAACGGGCTGTTGCGCAAAAACGAATTCCGAAAAGTGCTTGATGTCTACGAAGAGGAACTCCATCTGCCAGTAAAAGGTATTGATGAAACTGACCGGTTTTTGAAGAAGTTAAAAGGCGTTTTTGACCCGGAAGAAAAGCGAAAGATTATCGGGAATACGTTTATTGAAGTATTTGATGAAGCTATTAAACATGATAACACCTTCAAATACCTGGCACAGGGTACGCTTTACCCAGATGTAATCGAAAGCATTTCTTTTAAAGGTCCCTCGGCAACCATCAAGTCGCACCATAACGTGGGTGGACTTCCCGAGGAGATGAATCTTGACCTGGTTGAACCGGTCCGGGAACTTTTCAAAGATGAAGTGCGTGATGTCGGACGCAAGCTTGGCATTCCCGACCATTTTATTAAACGACATCCGTTCCCGGGACCCGGTCTTGGAATACGAATTATTTCTGATGTAACAAAGGAGAAACTTGCAATATTGAGAGAAGCGGATGATATCTTCATCAGTGAACTTCAAAACCAGGAGCTGTATGACGATGTATGGCAGGCACTGACGGTGTTGCTGCCTGTACAAAGCGTTGGGGTAATGGGTGATGAACGAACGTATGAATTTACTGCGGGCTTGCGTGCCGTAACCAGTATTGACGGAATGACGGCCGATTGGGCTCATCTACCGCACCCTTTTCTGGCACATGTTTCGAACCGTATTATCAATGAAGTACCGGGTATAAACCGGGTAGTTTATGATGTGAGTTCCAAACCTCCCTCCACTATTGAATGGGAGTAGCTTTCTGGATGCTGGATAACAGATACCAGATACCGGATGCCTGGCTCAGTTTTTAAATAGCTGCTCTAAAGTCCCCCTTAACAAAGGGGGATAAAAGGGGGTTGTTGGACCATCTTTGTTAAAGAATTAAAATTTGAATCCAACAATACTTTATAATGATTATTGCAGTCGCAACAATTTAGCCATTTTTTTGAAAAACAACCCCCGCGGCTAAAGCCGCACCCCCTTTATTAAGGGGGATTTATTGACCCCGGGCACTTCAATAAGCTTATTTTCTCACAGCTCCTTTACAGGAGAACATTTTCAGCTGAAATCAGTTAGAATCTTATTATGTTTTTCCTTCGGGTATAGATTCGAAAGATGTGCGCAATTTAATATTGCCTGTTTACTGTCCCTTTTGCTATCATTCAATCTCAAAACCAAGAAGAATAACCGACATTTTTAAACAATAATTAAGTAATGGCCAAATCTTCAGCATCAGCTTTCCTTTTATGTTTTCTCGTTCTCTCTTCACAAATAAGCCTGGCACAGGATTTCGATCACGGTCTGAATTTGTATCAACAGGGAGAATTTACTGAGGCTATAGAGATTTTTGAAGATATTGATACTCCCGATGCCACCCTCTTTCTCTCCAAGAGCTATCTGGGACTCGGGCAGTATGTGAAAGCCAAATCTTATCTTCATAAAATTGATGACTCCGGTTCATCGGATGAATTCCGGGCGGAAGTACAATATACCTTGTCACTGACAGAATTCCAGTTGAAAAAATTCGGAAGCGCCCTGAACCGGCTGCATGCTCTTACTCAGTCGGATGTTAGCACAGAAGTAAATCGCGAGGCTTCTGAATTATATGATGGTATTCTTAACTATTTGACACTTGATCAGCGAAGAAATGCTTTTCAGGAAGCAAATTCAGACCAGGTAAAAGTTGATATAATTTCATCGGCGGTCGGGAAAGTTGAAAATTCGGTGGTAAAACTGCTATACGACCAACTAAAACAATCGGTTGCCGACAGTACAACTATAAACCTGGAACAATTGTCACGCAGAATTCCCGATCCCCAAAGGCTTGAAGTAGTAAGAAATTTTAATGAGCAGTTGGAGGCACCGGATGGAATCATTTATAATATCGGTGTCGCTTTACCCTCCTACTCAAGCGATCATACCGATTACGCTGTTACACAGGGTCTGTACTTCGGCTACGTAATGGCAGCTGAAAAATTTAATAGTGAACATTCCGAAAAAAAAGCGTTTATACGATATCAGAATACGGCGGCCAATTCCGATTCGGCCGGTTATGCCATGACAAATTTTGCATGGTCATATAATGTAGATGCTGTTCTCGGTCCATTGTTTTCTGAGCCTGCGGGAAAACTGGCCTTGCTGGCGGAGGAATATCAGATCCCGATGATAGCTCCCCTGGCAAACTCTGATACGCTCAATTTTGATAACCCCTACCTGTACCAGGCAAATCCGACTTTTTCATCACACGGCAGAAGAATGGCTCAGTATGCTGTCAATACACTTGAGATGGATACGATCGCCGTAATTACAGAACGCAATTCCCGCGGAGCCACCTCTGCCTACGCTTTTCGTGAAGAAGCGGAAAAACTGGGTGCTTCCGTACCTCATTTCTTTGTAGAGGATTTTCAATCACTTGGATATGAGCTTACCGACTATACCAAGTTCTTTGGTAATGATAAGGCTAAAATCGATACCATGGAAAACTACCACCAGCTGGACGGAATTTATGCACCTTTTACGGGCCAGGCAGCCTCTAACCTGATAGATCTTTTACTTGTTGATCTGGAAGCTATGAATAGCGAAATAACGGTGCTGGGTTCACAGGAATGGGGGGTAGTTGATATTCCTGAAGAAAGAGTGGATAACAGAAGGTTGTATTATTCGGAATCATTCTATCAGGATCAAAAAAGCATTCATGTGGAGAAATTCAGGGAAGAATATAAAGACAGGTTTGATATAGAACCCAATCGTTGGGCCATGATCGGGTATGACACGGCTGATTTCCTGTTTCAGACATTAGAACGAGTTGAAAATCCTGCCTTATTAAAAAATGCGCTAAAAGAACAACCCAGATATGAAGGTTTAATCAGTAATATTTTCTTTAACGGTAAGCATATAAATCAGGAAGTAAAAATATTCAGGATTTCCGGGGATGGAATTTATCCGGTAATGTATTAAATGGAACTAATAGAACGCGGATGAGGTGGATCGGGCTGATGCTCACGGATAAATGACTATCTCGTCCCGGGGGCTCTGCCCCGGGACATTTGGTCTAATTTTCGTCTTCAGTATTTTCAGCTTCTTTAGCTTCCAATTCCCGCTTAATGCGATATTGCTCCTCGAGCCATTTTCTCCATTTGGCACTGTTCTCTTTATGTTCTTCAAAAGTTTCAGCGAAAACATGCTGTCCCTCCGGACTTGCCACCATATACAGATAATCATGTTCTTCCGGATATAACGCCGCACGTATAGAGTTTATATCGGGGTTGGTAATGGGGCCGGGCGGTAATCCCGTATAACGGTAGGTATTATACGGATGGTCAACATTATAATCATCAAAGGTTATTCTCCGGCGTTTTTTTACAGCGAAATTAACTGTTGGATCGGCCTGGAGCCGCATACCCTTGTTCAGCCGGTTCCAATACACGCCGCTGACGGTTTGTTTTTCATCTTCCAGATTAGCCTCCCATGCAACAATGGAGGCAAGTGTAATAATTTCATTTAATGTTTTATCCAGTTCTTCAAGTCTTTCACTGTACGGTTCCGAGACTCTTTCTCTGAAACTTTCAAAAATCCGGTTAATAATTGTTTCCGGTGGCGACGACCAATAGACAGAATAAGTATCAGGTAAAAAGCGACCGATCAGGTCCCTGCGTTCTATGTCATATTTCTCATAAAGCGTAGAATCTTCAATGGCTTTGCGGAAAGCCAGCGAGTCGAACTTAAGGTTTGATGAAATCCTCTCAATTATCTGTTCTTCCGATAATCCCGGAGGAATAGTTAACCGTAAAGGGTCCTGAATACCTTTTGCCAGTTTCGAGAGAAAAACTTCATAAGAATACGGCTTATCAATTTGATAATGTCCCGGTGAGAAATTACGCCATCCCAATAAACTGCCCGCCCACAATATTTCTTCCCTTGAATAAATGACGCCGGAATCAGCCAAAGTCGTACTCAATTCCTCAAGATCAGTCCGTTCTTCCAGATAAATATGTACCGTATCTCCTGATGATACAGAAACTGCCTCACTATTGTGAAGGCGCGATATACGGGAACTTGCCACAATTAAAATAACAACAAAAACAAGCAGGACACCAAATGTCAGTTCGTTATCCCTGAAAAATATGTTCTGTCTGAAATTCAATAACCCGGGACTGTCTTTGGGAATAGTTTAATTTCGCTGTTGAAGCTTTGACAACAAACGGAGAATTTCAATATATAACCATATCAGAGTTACCATCAATCCAAAGGCGGTAAACCATTCAAAATATCCCGGTGCTTTTGCCTCGGCTCCCCGTTCAATCATATCAAAATCTAGTACGAGATTCATAGCTGCAATTATCACTATAACCAGGCTAAAGCCTATACCCATTAAACCGCTGCCGTGAATGAGGCTCATCTCTATTCCGAAAAAACCGAGTATGAAGCTGGAAATATAAACCAGAAATATTCCGCCGGTAGCAGCTATCACTCCCATCCTGAATTTTTGAGTGACCTGTATCCATCCCGAGCGATAAGCAAAAAGCATTGCTGCAAAAATGCCCAATGTTAAAAAGATGGCGTTATATACAATTCCTTCATAGGCAGTTTCAAACATCACGGAAATGCCACCAAGAAAAAGTCCTTCAAGTCCTGCATATATCGGAGCTGTAACCGGTGACCATTCTTTTTTAAAAACCGTGACCATGGCCAGAATGAACCCTCCAATAGCACCACCCCAGATAAATACAGAAGATGGCTGATACCAGCTGATGGTAGCCCCCAATAGCAAAATAAAAAACAGTATCCCCGTCTTATTTATGGTACCGCTGACCGTCATCGCACCTTCTCCGGGAGAGACTGTGCTTACCTGTTGAAATGTTTTTTCACTTAGTGCCGGATTACCTGATCTCATTGTATCTTTTTTGGTTTTTAAATTGGCTTTCCAATATAGGGTCTGCGGAACTATTTTTATAGCAAAAATTGCAATAAAAAAATCCTTTTCCAGTGTAACCTTTTGCTTTTGCAAACGTAAGGTTTCTGGAAGAGCAACAATTTGGATGCTTCTATAAGCACCAAATGCCCTAAAAAAAAGCTCTCCGCCCTGACCGGCGGAGAGCTTTATTATTTTCATCAACAAAAATTGTCACTGATCCAGTTATTTGGGCTCGGTACTCTTTTGCAGCATTGAAGATTCCGTTAGTTGCCCTTGGTACTAATGCAACTGATATATGGATTAATGTCTCTGCCATATGGATGAGATTTCTCAACTCCGTCCCGGGAAACCGTCGGGACTGCGGTCGAAATGACACCATTGGAATAGTTAGGACAGCTAATAAACTACAGTGTCACCCCGACTGGTATCACTTTCACCTTCCGTCCCGGAGCAGAGCCCTCCTTCGTTAAAACTACGGTGGGCAGGCACCGGGACGAGATAGAGTATTTTTGCCGAAGAATGTTGTTCAATTACTTATCGCATTCCGGTCCAGGTACTCCTCATAAAGCTGGATATGGCGGCTGACCATCGGAATTTTATACCCTTCAATAAATACCTGCTCGATATGGGAAGTAGGTTCAAAGGGATCGCCGTCAGAAATAAACAGGTTCGCCTGTTTTCCCGCTTCAATACTTCCCAACCTGTCATCTATGCCGAAAATTTCAGCAGCGTTAATCGTGATTGCTTTAAGAGCCTCCTCAATTCCCAAACCGTATGCAGCGGCAAATCCCGCGTGATACGGAGCATTACGAACATTTTCCGATTCACCGGTAGCAATTGCAACCTTTACACCGGCCTCGTGCAACATTCCTGGATTTTGATACGGACGCTGATAGTTGTCATAATCCCGTTCCGGTGTATAGAGCGTTGAAACGAGGCATGGAAGACCGGCTTCGGCAATTTCCCCGGCGACTCTCCATCCTTCCTCAACACCGGCCAGAATGAATCGGGCTTCGTCGTGCTCTTTTACCCATTCTATGACATTAAGGATATCCTTTTCCTTAGTGACAGAAACTATAACAGGAATTTCACCTCTGACTACTTCGCGCATGGCTTCCATCTTCTTGTCAACATCCGGTCTTCTCCTGTTATTTTGATCGCGGTTATACTCAGTCACCATCGTATCGTAGAACACGGATTTATCCCAAAACTTGTTAAGGTCCTTAAGATTTGCTTTATACTGTTTCTTAATTTCCTCTTCGCTGCGATCATCCCACGGACCGCCGGCAGATGCTGAGGGCCAGTTAAGATGTAACGCCGCATTGGGCTGTACCGCCATAGAGTCAGGCGAATAACCGTATAGATCAATCAGTACCGCCTTACCGGAAATACGTCCCGATACCGGCAGTGAAATTACATTTGTTATGCCATTTACACGGGTAACCGGTATACTGACCGAACTGGGATTGATCGCTGTAAATGCTCTTACATGGGGATTAAAATCACCAAGTTCAGCCTGATCATTGGTTACAGCCACAGCGCCGATCTCCTGCAAACCCAGCATAGTTCCCGAATCAATAAAGCCCGGATATACGTGCTTGCCGCCGGCGTCGATCCGGTTATAATCGGCAGTAATTTTGATCTTCTCTCCTACCCCGACAATCTCTTTCCCGTTGATTAAAACGACACCGTTCTCTATAGTACCGTCAGTTACCGTATGAATGGTGGCATTGGTAATGGCATACTTGCCAAATCCCGGCTTTTCTGTAATCTGTGCCTGTGCCGTTAAAGTAAACAGTAACATCGAAATGCAACTGATCATCAGAGATCTGTAAGACTTCTTCGTGTCATGCTGAATTTTGCCGAAGGCATCACTGGGGGAGTTCTCCTTCCCAAGGAATGCCTTTGGCACAAGGAGTCCTTTGGACAGCATCTGCAGCACGATTTTTATAAAATTTTCCATAATATTTTCTGTCTCTTTCATAATTCCGATTATTGCGAACCTGCATTAAGGGACATACCATTGTTATCAAAATGCAGCTCGGCGCCGCGTAAGCATGCATCTTCCGTTCGTCCGTTCTTTTTGTACCAGCGCTGGTAGCCCTCATCAAAATCTGTCTCCGGATTGATTTCAATCCGCTGGTCGTCGGCGTCATTTTCGCGGTCAAAATATTTTTTCCCGTCCACATACGTCTGTTCTGCAATACTGTAGATACTCAGGGGATGTCCGCTCCATATGGCGACATCGCCATGTTTGCCCTCTTCTATGCTTCCCACTTTATCATCAATGCCCAACTGGGCAGCGGGATTAATGGTAATCATCTTAAGGGCATCTTCTTCGGAGGTGCCGCCGTAATGTACCACTTTGGCCGCTTCATGGTTCAGGTGCCGGATAAGCTCCCCGCTGTCGGAATTTATGCTGTTTTTGACACCGTTTTCATTCAGTATGGTTGCGTTATAAGCTGTTGAATAATAGACTTCAAATTTATAAGCCCACCAGTCGGCGAATATGGAAGTCATGGCTCCGTTTTCACGCAGTTCATCAGCTATTTTAAAGGCTTCATTGGCATGCTGGAAAGTGAAGTTTTCGATTCCGTAATCTTTGAAAACACGCATCAGCATGAGTATTTCATCAGCACGGTATGAGTGACAATGTACCCATACATCCCCTTCGATGATATCCACCAACACTTCCAGACGTTCGTTTTTGGCGACAGGTACCGGTGGTGTTCCCTGCTGGTTCGCCTCGTATTGTTCTTTGGCTTTCAAATAATTTTCGCGATTGTGCTGGTAATCCAGGGCGGCATCGAAATGATCGCGTACGACCTGTTCGACTCCCATCCTGGTTCGGGGCTGCACGTTAAAGCCTTGTCCGTGCACCCGTGTGGGATTCTCACCCAGCGCGAATTTAATGGTCCGCGGCGCACCTTCGAAACGCATTTCATCCATCCCGGCTCCGTACCTCAGCTTCAATGTTTCATTCTGTCCACCGATAACGTTAGCCGACCCATGCATTAAATGAATGGAAGTTACTCCTCCGGCCAAAGCCCGATAAATGCTAATGTCGTTTGGATCAATCGATTCTTCCATCGACACTTCAGCTGTGACGGGATTGGTCCACTCGTTGATGTCAACACCCGCTATATGAGAGTGCGCATCAACAATTCCCGGCATTACGTATTTTCCGCCGGCATCCACCGTTTCCACACCGTTTGGTGCCGATATATCTTGTCCGATGGCAGTGATGACGCCGTCCTCAATGAGAACGTCAGTATTTTCCTTTTCACCATCAGTAATTGTAATGACTGTTCCGTTTTGAATAAGGACGGATCCTTTATCCTGTGCAAACAAATTGCCGCTGATACAAAAAGCTGCTATTAGTATTAATATTTTTTTCATCATGACTATTCCGACGGTTTGTTGGAAGATTCCGATTCAAACTCCTTAAGCTCTCCACCCGAGACAGAATATACTGCCTTTGTCTCTTCATCTGTAAAGGGTTTGGTAAATACAGTAAAACTGGCGATACGGCCTTGCCTGATATCCCCGATCTTTTGTCCATAACCCAGTATATCTGCCGTTGACTGTGTCAGTATATCGAGGATTTGTTCATCAGTTAAACCGCTTTCTTCACTCAGTGTGGTAATATTTTTGCTGAATTCCTTTAATTCCATACCGTTTGAGGCATAACCGACCTGCAATCCGGCCTCCATCAGTTTTCGAATATTGTCGATATCGGCCTCGTAAGCTTCGAGTTGTGCTTTCCGGAAAATTCGCATCTCTTCACTGATCTCCTCCTTTACCTCCTCAGCCTCTGTGGTATCTTCTTCGGCTTTTCTCCATTCCGGTTCTTCGGGGAGATCAATACTTGCCAATACCGGAATGTTTCGCTGTTTCAGCTGATCCGCTTTTTTGTAGGCTTCTTTTCCTGAAACAAGGACAACGTCAAAACCCAACTCATCCTGCAGCCAGAACAGTCGTTCTATATTTTCTTTGCTATCCACTTTAAAATAAAATGGTTTATCATTTTGCATCACCGGGAAAAGAGCTTCAAGAACTTCGTTCTTTTCCGGAACAGGATAGTTGGATGTAGTTGAAGCAAAATAATCCTGCTGTGTTTTGAGAGCTTCTGCATCGTGAAACAACTGTCTGAATTGAGCCATCAGCGCCATAGTTGTGGATGGATAAGCAGCTCCGCGTGCATTCTCGAACTGAGCAAACATCCCTATATTTCGCTGAAAAAGTTTATCCTTCGTATCAGAACCGTTGATAAAAAACAAGTCTACCTGTCCCGGCAACATTTGTCCTTTGAGTGCAAGTACAGCCGTTGTAAAACCATGCTTCTGTGCCTCAGAAAGGACTTTATCACTGTTCTTAAGCAGTTCCGAAGGTTTTCTGTGTGGCTGGATACCCGCTCTTTCATAGTCCGGACTACCGGGTTTAACGGGTGTGCCTATATCTTCCGGCAGATCCGGACTTCCCCACAGGGCCAGTCCATCAATAAAACCCGGATATACATGAAGGCTGTCGCCGCCGTCGTATATAAATGCATCAAAAGGAACGGAAACGTTTGAACCCGCTGATTCTATAATTCCGTCACGCCAGACGACAGTGCCACTTTTTATAGTATTACCATCAGCTGTGTGAATCGCCACATTCGTAAGAGCCTCTGCCGGTGATGACTGCGACCATCCCTGGACAGAACCAACGATCAGAAGAGCGAAACATAAAAGTAAGGTGCGTGCTGACTTCATAAAATTGGTTGTTATCGGTTAAAGTTTGAGTACAAAGAAGTTGAATTTGGAATATATTCTAAAGAAATAAAAAGATAAAACTTGTAAAGAACAGGCTAGAAGCGAGACGTAAGACGCCAGACGGGGAAAAGGCGAGAAGCAAGAAGCAAGAAGCGAGAAGGAGTGCCAGATCTTTACTTCGAATCAGATTTGCAGGATATGAGCCGTGAAGGGTTGTAGTCCACCTTCGCGGTGGTCTACAACTACTTCAGGTAAAGATTTATAAAAATTATCAGCGTAAATCCGCTCAATCTGCGTCATCTGCGTTCCATTATCCCATTCACACCTGGAGAACGCCGGTTTTGAATTCTTCAATATCAGGGTTGTGATCGGCACACTGAATGGCATAAGAAATACGCTCTCTGGTTTCGATAGGATTGATAATTCTGTCAATCCAAAGCCGTGCGGCTGCGTAACGTACATCCGTTTGTTTCTCATAGATATCCTGAATTTCGTTCATAATCTTCTGCTCCTCCTCTTCGGTGATCTCCTCTCCTTTTTTCTTTAATGACGAAACCCGGATCTGTGTCAGAACCTTTGCCGCCTGTGTCCCTCCCATCACAGCGATCTGCGCCGACGGCCAGGCGTACATAAAGCGTGGATCATAGGCGCGTCCGCACATGGCATAATTGCCGGCTCCATAACTGTTACCGATAACAATTGTTATTTTCGGCACGGTACTGTTGGCCACGGCATTCACCATCTTGGCACCGTCTTTGATAATACCGCCGTGTTCGCTGCGTTTTCCGATCATAAAGCCGGAGACATCCTGCAGAAATACTATAGGGATCTTCTTCTGATTACAGTTCATCACAAAACGGGCTGCTTTATCTGCAGAATCAGAATAAATAACTCCGCCAACCTGCATCTCTCCTTTTTTTGTTTTGGTGACTTTGCGTTGGTTTGCGACAATACCCACACTCCATCCGTCAACGCGGGCATAACCGGTAATAAGGGTTTGGCCGTATCCTTTTTTGAATTCGGTAAATGAATCCTCATCTATGATACATTCCAATACTTTATGCATATCGTAGGGTTTGGTACGGTCGTCGGGGAAAAAATCAAAAATATCTGTGACATCCCGTGCGGGATCAACCGGTTTCTTTCGATTGAAACCAGCTTTAGCGTAGGGACCAAGTTTATCAACTAGGTCCCGGACCGTGGTCAGACATTCCTCGTCATCTTTCATCTTATAATCGGTGACGCCGCTGATTTCAGTGTGTGTCGTTGCCCCGCCCAGTGTTTCATTGTCTACCTCTTCACCGATAGCAGCCTTGACCAAATAACTGCCGGCCAGAAAAACACTACCTGTACCGTCAACGATCAAAGCCTCATCGCTCATAATCGGCAGATAAGCTCCGCCGGCCACGCAGCTTCCCATGATAGCGGCAATCTGTGGTATTCCTTTAGCACTGATAACCGCATTATTCCTGAAAATACGTCCGAAATGTTCCTTGTCGGGAAATATTTCATCCTGCATGGGAAGATATACACCGGCCGAATCAACAAGGTAAATAATGGGGAGGTGATTTTCGATAGCTATCTCCTGAGCACGCAGGTTTTTTTTTGCCGTGATCGGAAACCATGCCCCCGCCTTAACTGTAGCGTCGTTTGCTGCTATTACACAATCACGTCCCGATACTTTGCCGATACCCGTAATCACTCCCCCGGCCGGACATCCGCCTTCATCCTCATACATTTCATAGCCTGCCCATAATCCCAGTTCATAAAACCGTTCACCCTTATCAACAAGAGCATCGATACGTTCGCGGGCAGTAAGCTTTCCTTTATCATGATGTTTTTTAATCCTTTTCTCGCCGCCCCCCTTTTGCAATTCTGCTTCCGTCTCATTTATCTCCCTGATAAATGTTTTTAAGTTTTTTGGAGAAACATTTGCAGTATTATTGTTACTCATATGAGAATAAGTTCATTATATACTAGTGTGGTATCAACGATCAAATGTCGGGTGAAACCTGTCAGGTTTTAGAACAGTATTACATTGGTTGCTTAATATCCAGGTTAAACCTGACAGGTTTACGATTACATGATACTAGGTTTAAATGCCATTCGTTATAAAATAACGAATTTTCACTACCCTGAAAGTAGCTGTTTCTGTTTATTCCAGTTTTATGTTACTTTTATTAACAGCTAACACCGATATAATTCAATTATTCCATGTACAAGAAAATTAGATCAATTTTCGCTTTTGTAACAGCTTTATTGTTAATCTTTTTAGTTAGCATACCTTCTGAGGCGCAAAGGAATGTCAGTTACCAGGAGTTGGCTGAAAGAAATGTACAGCAACAGATGTTCTTCGATTTCTTCAGCCTTCCCGGCGATACAGACAAGGCGATTACCTTTGTTTCTGCTTTTAGCATATCCTATAACTTTCTGCCATTCAGAAAGGAAAACAGATCAAACTCCGGCAGAGAGGGCGGAGAGTTTTTAAGTGCGGCAACTTTAAATATGGAGGTGTTTAAATCCGATCCTTCCAATATCGGAAAAGAAAATGTTTCCGTGGAGGGACTCGAATCTGTGAACCGTTCATCGTGGAGTGATACTGCCTATGCTCAAAATTATGAGCAGACACAGTCGTTTACTAAATTCCTGCCGGGTAACCTGTCAGTAAAACTGTCGCCGGGAGTATACAGTTATATGCTTCAGATGAATCGTGGTGAGGCAAGAGATGCCAGTATGTCACAAACTCGTACTGTTGGTCTTAATCCTTATGAAAGGAAGAAATATGGTGATATCTTAATTGCAGAATCGGTAATGGAGAACAGCCCTCAAAAACAGCTGCGTCTGCTTAATCTCGGCAACCGGATCATTTACGGAGAAGATTATTACGCTTTTGCTCATATCCCCCGATATAAAGATTCACAAAAGTATTCCCTGGTGGTAGAAAGAATGAACATCAATCAAAAGGATACTACCGCAGTTGAGGAAATTTTTAGTCAGGATCTGGATAAAAATCATATCCTTACGGACATAAAGCCGGTACTCGTCAATAACAGCCGGGGGAAAACAGAAATCAGCCTCAATTCCCATGATCAAGGCAGTGCTTATGCTCTTGTTCAAATTCCTAATAAAAGATTTCCGAATGCCGCATACCGTATAAAAATAATGCAGGAGGGTTCCTCAACCCCATCGGCCCGGGATTTTGTACGTTCAATCTGGTTTGATATGCCGACAAGCCTGCTCAATCTGAATGTAGCAATCGATATGCTTCAATTTATTGCGGACAGGAGTACAATCAGGGAAATCAAAAGCGGCTCAGGTTCGGAACGAGAAAAAAAGTTCAGGGAGTTTTGGAAGGAAAAAGATCCCACTCCGAAAACCGAATTCAATGAGTTGATGGCAGAATATTACCGGCGTATCGACTATGCCTATGAGAATTTCACAACCATGAACAAAGTAGGATATGAAAGTGATCAGGGCGAAGTCTATATCAAATTTGGTCCGCCAAAAGATATTCAGAGGAGATTCCCGACCAGTGGCACGACAACAGAAATATGGAGCTACGACTCCCGGGAGTTTGTTTTCAGGGCTACCAGTGGTTTCGGTGATTTTCAGTTAGTCTCTGATTAATTAATGCCACACGTTACTACTTTTCTTTCTATTTTGTGATGCTATTATGAACGGAGTTATGATCTATGTCTTTTAGGATTGCAATTAGTATTGGTGATATAAATGGTATCGGACCTGAGGTAGTGCTAAAAACGCTCAGGGATATCGATTTGTCCGGTATCGCTGTCATTATTCTCAGCACACAGAAAGTGGTTGATTTTTACTGCAATCTCCTCTCTATCACGGTTGAGTACACCAAAATAAAAAAAGCAAAGAATATTGGTGAATCGGGTGTTTATCTTCTGGAAAGTTATAATAATGAAGAGGTTTCTTTGAATCCCGGTGAAATTTCAAAGCAAGGCGGAAAATATTCCATGCTAGCAGTTGAAAAAGGAATAAATCTCTGCAAAGAAAATCTTGCTGATGCACTTGTTACAGCACCTATTTCAAAAGAGGCGATCAATGCAGCAGGGTACAGTTATCCCGGACACACTGAATTTCTTGCTGAAAAAACCGGTACCACTGATTATATGATGATGATGGTCAATGAAGACCTGCGGGTGGGATTGATAACAGTCCATATTCCGGTTGGCGAAATTACAAAATACCTGAATGTAACCGCTATTTTAAGAGGCATTCGTATTATGCATGACACACTTACCGGTGCTTTTAGTCTTAAAGAACCCAAAATTGCTGTCTTAGGATTAAACCCCCATGCCGGCGACGGAGGAATTATCGGAACCGAAGAAATTGATCTCATAGTCCCTGCCCTGCAAAAAGCACGTTTTAACGATATCAATATTAACGGACCATTTCCCGCAGACGGTTTCTTCGGAAATCGGAAGTATGAAGATTATGACGGGATTCTGGCTATGTATCACGACCAGGGACTTATTCCCTTTAAGACACTGTCGTTTGGAGCCGGCGTTAATCATACAGCCGGCCTGCCGATCATCCGTACCTCCCCCGATCACGGGACAGCATTTGATATTGCCGGCAAAAATATGGCAAATCCGTCATCTTTCCGGCAGGCTTTCAGGTTGGCTCTACATCTGGCGTCGAATAAAAAAAATGAGGTTGCCTGATATGACTGCAATCGACCAGCCGGAATATACAAAGCTTGCCAATATTTACGATTCCGTGATGGAGGATGTAAATTATGACCTTTGGGGTGATTTTATTGATGCTATTATACGGGAACACTATCCCGGTGCCAAAAATGTTCTGGAGCTTGCCTGCGGCACCGGTTCTCTTTCACTGTCGCTTGACGAGCTGGATTCCTATAACATAACGGCGACAGATAAATCTGATGCAATGATTGAACAGGCACGCCGCAAGAATAAAGAGGGATTATGTAATGTATTATTCCGGGTAATGGACTTTTTAAACATTGAGCCGGATCAAACTTATGATATTGTCGTTTCCATTTTCGACAGCATAAATTACCTTCAAACGCCGGAGCAGATACAACAGTTTTTGAAGGAAACACAAAAAGTACTTCATCCTCAAAGCCTGCTTATTTTTGACTTCACGACTCCTAAAAACTCAATCCGGGCTATTGAATATCTCAATAACGAGGAAGGCTATACTCCCGATAACTATCGTTTCTTTAGAAAAAGTACATATGATCCCAGTACACAGATTCACAAAAATGAATTCAAAATAGAAAAGTTGTCAGCAGACCAGGAAGGTGTAGTCGAACAATTCCGGGAAGTACACAAACAAAAAATTTACACGCTGCCGCAAATGCTTGATATTATCGATCAGTCCGAATATAGGATTGTGGCAAAATACGGCGACTTCGACATGTCCGATGCTAATGAGAAAAGTTTAAGAATAACAATGGTGCTTCAATGTCCCAACATTCGGTAATTGAGTTTAAGAACGTCACGGTAACCTACGATCACCGGCCGGTTCTTGATAATATTAATTTCACCCTTGAAAACGGCACGTTTACCTATCTGATCGGTGAGACGGGAGCAGGAAAAAGTTCTTTTCTGCGCCTGATTTATCGCGATTTGGTACCTGACAGCGGATATGTTCGCGTAGCCAATATGGATGTTACCAGTCTGGAGAATAAAAAGGTGCCCTACCTGCGGCGACGGCTTGGTATTGTTTTTCAGGATTTTCAGTTGCTTCCCGACCGGACCGTCTATGAAAATGTTGCTTTTTCGCTGCAGGTTACGGGAGAAAAAAACAGTTATATCAAACAGCGTGCACTGGAAGTACTGGGAATGGTAGGCTTAAGTCACAAAAGGAAAAGTATGCCGGAAGATCTGTCCGGAGGAGAACAGCAGCGCGTGGTTATCGCCCGTGCCCTGGCCAATGAACCACGGATCATGCTGGCCGATGAACCCACGGGCAACCTGGATCCCAAAGCTTCGGCCGAAATTATGAGCCTGTTGAAACAAATTAACAACAGGGGGATGTCGGTGCTTATGGTGACGCATGATTACGATACAGTGAAACAGTATCCCTATCGCACCCTTAAGCTCGAAAATGGCAGGATAAAAGAGGTGGATGTTAAAAAGCTGTGAAGCGGATGCTGGATAATATATACTCTACCATGAATCTTCGGGAGCGAACACAAAAGGTACGAGAAGAAGCGCTTCGGCTGGGCTTCAACGCCTGTGGTTTTGCAAAAGCGGGTCGTCTTGAAGATGAGGAACGCCGGCTGCGGGAATGGCTGAACCAGGATCGTCACGGCAAAATGGGATGGATGGAAAACCACTTTGAAAAGCGCGTTGATCCTACCCGCCTGGTACCCGGTTCCAGATCAGTGGTTTCTGTGATCGGAAGCTACTTTCATCCGGAACATAAAAAACAGATGCAACAGCAAGATACACCCAAAATTGCCAAATATGCCCAGGGACGCGATTACCACAAAGTTTACAAGAAAAAGCTGAAGAAGCTATTCGCCTTTACCCGTGACCTGATGGGCGGTTTGGAAGGCCGCGTATTTGTGGATTCGGCTCCCGTTCTGGATAAAGCCTGGGCGGTAAAATCCGGTTTGGGCTGGATGGGAAAGAATTCAAATATCCTGAATAAAAATATCGGGTCGTTCTTTTTTATTGGCGAAATGATTGTTGATGTCGATTTCAACTATGATCATCCTGTTACCGACCACTGCGGGAACTGTACGAAATGTATCGATGCATGCCCCACAAATGCTATCTATGAGCCTTACCGGGTTGATGCCACCAAGTGTATATCCTATTTGACTATCGAGCTTAAAGAGCAAATTCCGGAAGAACACCGGGGGGAACTGGGGGAATGGATGTTTGGATGCGATATCTGTCAGGATGTATGCCCATGGAATCACGATGCCGAATATGGTGAGATGGAAGATCTTTTTCCCCGTGAAAAGCTCCAAAACCGTGATGTGAATTTTTGGGAAGAACTTGACCTTGCGCAGTATAATGAACTGTTTGAGGGAAGTGCAATTCGCAGGGCAAAATTTGAGAAATACAAAGACAATGCCGCCGCCGTGGCGGAGAATATCAGGGATTGAGTTTTGATTTACTGAAGTATTGAGGGAGCAGATCCAAAGCATTACGAATTACGTATTACGTTTCCTAATTAAAACTTATCCCTTTTGTCTTTCAATTCTTTATAAAGCAGCTCCCTCGCGCGAAATATATGCGCTTTTACAGTGCCGAGCGGCAGGTCCAGAATATCTGCTATTTCCTGATAACTCTTTTCTTCCATATGGCGCATCTCAATTACCTTTCGGTACTTTTCGGGAAGATCTTCAATAGCATTTTGGACGATCTCCTGACGCTGACTTCTGATAATCCGGCGATCTGTCTCGGCGGTCTCATCCTCAAGCTGCATCTGCATGTTACCGTCCCTGGTTTTAACCGGTTCATCAATTGAAAGGGTTTGCAGTTTTTTCTTACGCAGGTAATCTATGGTATGATTGGTTGCTATGCGATACAACCATGTTGAAAAAGCGTAATTAGTGCTGTAACTATTCAGATTGTCGAACGCTTTGACAAAACTCTCCTGTACAAGATCTTCTACCTGCTCCCTGTTTTTTACCATTTTCAGGATATGAAAAAATAATGCCCGCTCATATTTTTCAACCAGTTTTTTATAAGCAGCTCCATTACCGCCAATAGCTTTTTCTACCAGGACATCATCTTCGCGACTGCTTTCCGAAGCATTCTCGCGGGGTGATTCATAATCCGAATTGTTGGTTGCCTGATGATCCGACATTGCTACTTAAAAATTAAACTGATCTGCTTTTCTTATAAATGATATTACTGAATTTGCAATTGACTGTGTCAAAATAAATTGCAGGTTTTAAAAATATAATTTAAAAACAGTCTGTCATGCGATGTCTCAATTTCATGGGACTGCCTGCTGCGTTGCACAGGTATACATTTAAGGCTCATAACATACTGAATCATTAACATTATTCCCATCAGGATTTCTTAATAGTGAATATAAGGTACAGGAAAACTTTTTGGACTGATTTTGAATTGAGTTACGCATTATATATCCTAAACTAATTTTGTAAGGAATGGTTCTGGTAGGAGACTTACTACTTGAAGGGATACAATTAACAATGTTGAACTTTACTTACAATTACTAACAACAATTAAACAATTACAGACACAATGAAAAAACTACTAACTTTCGGATGTCTAATATTAGGGATCATGTTTTTTTCAAATTCAAACGCGCTCGCCCAGGAGGGGCTGCTCAAAGTAGGCGGTGGTTTAGCTTACGGACTTGAAGCCGAAGCAATCGGGGTCCAGGCCAAAGGTGTGTATGGCTTTACCGATGAAATTGACGGTGCAGTTGATTTCATTATATTCTTCCCGGATGTGGTTGACTGGTGGGAATTAAATGCCAATGTCCACTATAACTTTTTAGCTGAAGAAGGAACCAGAGTGTATGGCTTGGGTGGTCTTAACTATACAACTATTTCTGTAGATTTTGGTGGACTAGGCTCCGCATCAACCTCAGAAGTCGGGCTTAATATTGGTGGCGGAGCAGAGTTTGATGTAGATTTTGCCAGCATTTATACCGAAGCGAAGTTCGTTATCAGTAATGCTGATCAGTTATCACTGGCTGCAGGACTTCGTTTTCCTATCTGAGCAAGTCTGAACGTTTGACCTGTAAAGGCGTCTCTTCTTTAGGGGCGCCTTTTTTATTTTCCTGCCATCTCCAGTATTGCCCCATGCCGTATCCCTCCCGTCGAAACAATTAACTCATCAAAACCATACGTGACCATTATCTGTTCAAGTATCAGCAAACCGGCTAAAAAAATATCCGCCCGTCCTTTCATCACAGCCGGATATTTTTTTACCAATTCCACCGCTTTTATTGTTTGGATATATTCAATCCAGCGTTTCAGCTCCGGCAGCTTAATTATTGTATTATTTATAGTCGATGATTTATAAGTCTCCCTATCTAAGTGAATGTATGCCAGGGAAGTAGCTGTACCCGCAACTCCTATAAGAATGGTATCTGGCGGGAAGGAAAATTTATTCTCCCCGATCAATTCATCAATAGCCAGACGACACCTGTTTATCTGATCCTGAGAAGGGGAATCATCCTGCAAATAACGTTCGGTAAAACGGACCGATCCCATATCAAATGAATAACGTTCGAGCAATGCTCCATCCTTTCCCCAGGCTATTTCCGTACTTCCGCCGCCGATGTCCACAACTGCCGATGGGGTGCTGTTGAAAGGCAGAACTCTTTGCGCACCGCCAAAAGTAAAACGGGCTTCTTCCACCCCGCTCAGCAGAGTAATAGTAAAACCGGTCTCCTCTTTTACCCGTCCGATAAAATACTGCCGGTTTCCGGCATCCCGGACCGCACTTGTAGCTGTTACCATTACTTCCTTAGTTCCGGGATATTCTTTCTCAATGACTATTTTATATTCATTCAGAACCTCCGTTACACGATTGATCGCCTCATCCGAAAGATTACGGTCACGATCGACACCCCGGCCGAGACGCGGTATGTGTTGTTCTTCATGGATAACATTAAGTCCCGTGTGGGACATCTCTGCAATCAGTAGTAATACCGTGTTAGTCCCTATATCAATTGAGGCGTACATCATTTCTTCTTTTGTGCCATCATAGCGATCCATTCGTTCTCGTTCCTAACCTCAGGTATGTTAAAATGTTCACTGAGTTTATCAATCACTGTTTGTTTATCTTTTTTCAATAATCCGGAGATCAATAGGATACCTTCCTTTTTCAGCGCCCTGGTCAGATCAGGAAGTAACTCCAATATACTATTGAGATCGATGTTGGCAAGCACCAGATCCATTTTTTTGTCTGATGGAATCGTTTCTGATGAACCTTTCTGTACGGTAATAGAATCGGCTACTCCATTTAACAGGATATTTTCTGTTGTGTTGGTAATACTCCATTCGTCTATATCAAAAGCAAAGACGTGTCCCGCCCCCAATTTAGCAGCTGCAATAGAAAGAATGCCCGTACCGGTACCTGCATCAAGTACCTGCATTCCCTCTTGTACGACATCCGGAAGAAAATAAAGCATCAGCCTGGTCGTCTCATGGTAGCCGGTCCCAAAAGACATCTTGGGGTCTATTTCGAGTTCGATCTTATCCCGGGGTGCCGATTCGCGAGACCAGGTAGGCTTTACAAAAAATCTGCCTATATTTTGTGCCTGTATAGTCTGTTCCCACTGTTCGTTCCAGTTTTGATCGGCTACAACTTCTTCAGAAATAATATAACTATCGCCGGGATAACCGGTCAGCAGCTGTTCGATTCGCTCCCGGTGCACAACATTAAAGTTCTCTTTGGTGATATAGGTGATCAACCGGTTGTCCTGTTGCTCAAAAGCATCGAAATCCATATTCATCATTTCATTGATCAGGCTTTCCTGATAGTTATCATCTATCTCAATGACCAGTTTGACATACTTCATAGTTTATGCGCTAATATTTCCAATCTTTTAGCGGTTAAGTTCCTAACACAACTTTGTCATCCTGAACTTGTTTCAGGATCTTCAGCAGGGAACGCTGTAGAAGCTTTTAACTGGATTCTTGCAACAGATGCTGAAGTAAATTCAGCATGACACCTTTTATTATTTGCTTAAATGCTCGTGATCAGATGTTGACACTTCCACAAGTAGAACATAACAGCCACATTATAATTTACCGCTCAACAGTTCCGACTCTGTTGTAAATTAATTCAGCAATAACAATACCCACAGCGTTCAGAGTTTCTTTACTGATTATATCCATATTATCCTGATGAGTATGCCAGTACGGAGCAAAACCTGCCGCCCCAACACCATCCTCTGAATCGGGATCGTGACGAATAATATCTATCGTCGGTATATTTAATTTCTGATTGATTATGACATGGTCATCCGATATTCGATCTCCGCGCTGATCGACAAACATTACATGTGAACCTTTTTCAGCAGCTATCTTCCATACTTCATTAACCAGAGCAGGCGCATAGCTCAGTGAATATAATTCTTTAAAAAATTTAGCATTCTCACCTCCAACCATGTCCAGTAAGATACCGAACCTGGGAGAATAACCCCGGACAGGCGGGTTGTCAGCCCAATACCGTGAACCGAGGAAATAATGCTCCAGTTCGCCTTCTTTGCCATAATCTTCGCCATCAAAGAATACAATATCTACACCTATGGGCGGAGGATTCTCACTGAAAATCCGGGCTAATTCCAGGAGCACGGCCACGCCGCTGCCGCCGTCATCTGCTCCAAGGATAGGTTCATTACTTCCTGTGGTGTCCTTATCGGCACGCGGACGAGTATCCCAGTGAGCGCAAAGCAGTATTCTGTCGCTGCTTCGGGTATTGAAAGCCGCTATTATATTTGATAATGAAAGCGTATCGCTGTCGTATCCCACCGCGGTAAAACTCTGGGCATAAACACTGCGTTCGCCGGCATAGTCTCTTAATTTCCCCAGCAAAAATTCTTTAGCCTTTCTATGTCCCACAGAACCAGGATTTCGTGGTCCTAATTGAACCTGTTGCTCTACAAAATGATAGGCACTGTCCGCATTGAATTCTGGTACTGCCCTGCCCTGTTCTGCAAAATTAAGTCTTTGGGGACTTCCGGTATCACTGCATGAAAACAGATACAGGCTCATCACCAACGATACTGCTATGGCAGCTAATTTATTCGCCACGATGCACCATCGTAGATGAGGATTGACTGACAGGAAAAACGACTGTATCCATAATATTAACATGAGGAGGCCGGTTCGCCATAAAATGAATTATCTCAGCGATATCTTCTCCCGTGAGAGGATCTATATTGTTATAGACTTCTCCGGCTTGCTGTTCATCACCTTTGAATCGAACTACGCTGAATTCCGTTTCAACGAGTCCGGGAGACACCATACTAACCCTTACATTCGTGTCATGAAGATCTTTCTTGGTTGTTTCGGTAAAAGCTTTGACAGCATGTTTTGTAGCACAATACACGGAGCCTCCCGGATAGCTTTCATGTCCGGCTATAGAACTGACATTAATGATATGCCCGCTGTTTCGCTCTCTCATTTGGGGAGCAATAAGACGGGTCATGGTTATGAGCCCTTTGATATTTGTATCGATCATGGAATCCCAGTCATCAAAACCGGCATCATAAACGGCATCTTTGCCACTGGCAAGACCGGCGTTATTAATAAGAATATCCACCGGTACCTGTATGCCCTCAGTGAAATCAATACACGCCTGTCTGTCCCTGATATCAAATGAGGCGATGTTAATCTCTACCCCATCACTGCCTGATAGCTCATCCTGTATCTGCTCCAGCCGTCCCTCTCTTCTGCCGGTTAGGATAAGGTTAGAGTTTGAAGCGGCGAACAATTTGGCGCTTGCAAGTCCGATACCTGATGTTGCACCTGTGATTAGTACCCATTTGTCTGATAATCTGTTTTTCATAAAGAAATGTCGATTATTGTTTTTAATGAACTGATGGTTAATCTTTCATTTCAACGACTTCCCCCCATATTCACTACATGAGTTTATACATATTTCGGGAGAAATTCAGGATGAGCATTTATTTATTCATCACTTCTCGGGATCGAAATGATACCGGTGGTTGGGCGGGGCAGCTAAATAAAAACATCTCCATTGTCATTCCGAATATGATATGACCTCAATCTTTCCGGCCTTTGAATCGTTGGAGGGAACAGGCACAGGTTGGTGCGCGAGGTGGAT
>CAZPWQ010000010.1:3068-58078 GCA_964590495.1 uncultured Balneolaceae bacterium | reverse complement strand
TATCTCTGGCACAGGGTGGAGATGGTCTCGGCACCATGTGGGGACGCGAAAAGGCACAAGAGCTGCTGAAGGAAGCAGGATTTGAAGATATAGAGATCCACCGGTTGGATCATGATATACAGAATGATTACTACGTGATGAAGAAATAGGAATAAATATCCTATGGGTTTGAAGAACGCGTTATTATGAGTAAAGGTGTGAAATCGAAAAACAAAATAAAAGCAGGTATGACTAAAAAATAAGGTAAGTGTTATGAATAATTTAAGTTTACAAGAATTAGAGAATATAGCCACATATTATGAGAAATTAATGGTTCCGGCAATATTTGTGGGTTGGCCGGAGATGATTTTAGATAAAGCTAACATAAATTCGGAAGATAGGATCCTGGATGTTGCCTGCGGTACGGGAGCACTGACTCGTGCAGCAGCCGGTCGATCAGGCCAAAATGGATTTGTATCCGGACTGGATATGAATCCCGGTATGTTATCTGTTGCTTCCAAACAAGCACCCGACATTGAGTGGCGTGAGGGAATGGCCGAGGAACTACCTTGGGAAGATGAATCTTTTAATGCTGTTGTCAGTCAGTTTGGATTGATGTTTTTCGAGGATAAGCCGGCAGCACTCCGCGAGATGTTTCGTGTATTGAAACCAGGAGGTCGTATGGTGATTGCTGTTTTTGATTCGCTTGATAATATTCCCGGTTATGATTCGATGGTAAGAATATTCGAGCGTATTGCGGGTGAAGAAGTGGCACAAGCTCTCAGGTTTCCCTTTTCTCTGGGTGATACTGATAAGCTAAAATCTATTATTTCTGAAAGTGGTCTGGTGTCAGCTAAAATCACAACCCATCAAGGGATGGCTAATTTTCCTGATGTCAGATCAATGGTTCTTGCGGATGTCAAAGGTTGGTTCCCACTGGCAGGTTTTGTTCTTGACGACAATCAGATTGATGAAGTCGTCGATAGGGCCACATCGGATCTGAAGGAATTTATCGGGAATGATGGCTCGCTATCGTTTCCAATGCCAGCACACTTTATTACGGTCACAAAAAACTGAAAACCTCAAAACTATGGTTGATCCAAAAACGATAAAAGGAGGTGTAAAATCGACGAGCAGTAGAGCTGCGATCTCAAAAGGGCAAAGGTACTACAGTTACTAAGGTTCGGCTGTATGATGGCACCACCTGTGAAGTACAGCATAAGGAGTGGACATTTACTTTTTCGGTTGCTATCACGGGTTATATTATGATTGCCCTGCAGCTTGAAAATCACTGGTGCAATTTTTCCGCAGCTTTTAAAGCTTCATATACATTCACAACACCGTCAGAGGCCGAAAGCTGGGGAAATACCGCTTTTTGGGATTCATTCGGATTTCCTTCATTCGGTATAATTACCTCCTGTCCGGGATATTTTACCGTGTTATCCAGAATGATCTGTCGAACCTGATGAGGAGTTAATTCCGGATAATAAGCCATAATTAAAGCCGCAACTCCCGCAACCACAGGAGAAGCCATACTGGTTCCTTCTTGAAACTTATATTCATTGTCCGGCATCGTGGAATAAATATCCACACCCGGTGCAAAGAGGTCCACTGTTTCATCACCGTAATTGCTGAATGTTGCAATGAATTCTTCATCAGGTTTCCAGGAAGTAGCACCTACAGTGAGCCAAAGGGTAGCTGCGGAATCACCGGCCGTCTCACCGTAGGTATCGGTTGGATAGCTCGAACTCTCATCTGTATTTTTTGCTTCATTCCCAGCTCCGTGAACCATTAGCACACCTTGTTCATCGGCATATTTAATTGCCCGGTCGACTACCTCTTTGTGGGGCGAATAGCCTTTTCCGAAACTCATATTTATGATATCGGCTCCATTATCAACTGCATATTGAATGGCATTAGCCACATCCTTATCCCGTTCATCGCCATTTGGAACGGCGCGAATCGCCATAATGCGCGTGTTGGTAGAAATACCGTCCACGCCGATTTCATTATCCCGCTCGGCTGCAATGATCCCCGCCACATGCGTTCCGTGACTGGGGTCGGGCCCCGCTACGTCGTTATTGCCGTATGTGCGTTCGGTTTTATCCTCGTAGTTATCACCTACAATATCACGTGGATTGAATTCAGGATTGTAACCATATTTCGCAAATTCATATATTCGTTTTTTCTGATCAGCAATAAGCGTGGAATCGATGTTATTTTCCATAACATAGCTCATCACACTTTTGGCAAAATCCAGTTCCTGGTCGGCAGGCTCCAATGCCCGGATATCCTCATAATCATAGGATGAACTGCCGAAATGCTCCGCCAGGATTTGCTCGGCTTGTTCTTTGCTGTTCAGCAAGGATTCAATATTATTATACTGTTGCTGAAGTTCTTGGATTTTGTCCTCATAATCGGAACGAATTTGTTTATAATAGGTATATTTTTTCTCCCCTTCTTCATCAAGCGAAGTAGCGTCTGCTTTACTAAACTGTTCATTTAGTTGCCGGTAGATTCTGGTCAGTTCAAACGTGTCGTGGTTGACATTTTCTCCATCCGGACCGCCGATAAAATTCCAGCCGTGAATATCATCCACGTACCCGTTTTCATCATCATCTTTTCCATTACCGGGTATTTCATCCTCATTAATCCACATTACGTTTTTCAAATCTTCATGCTCAGTATCAACACCACCGTCAATAACTGCGACAATTACTTCTTTTTCGGGAGATTTGTCGTTTAAAATGGTTTCATAGGCTCGTTCACTGCTGACTCCCCGGAACCGGCTCTGTTCTTCATCAAGGTGATGCCAGCCTTCGGGAGGTTCCAGCATGGTAGAAAAATCAACAGTATCGGGATCCACTTCAGTAGTTTCCTGTGGAGCGTCGGATTTGGTTGTCGTCTGAGTGGTAGAACAACCGTAAAATAGGATGATGAGCGAAAGGATCAGTAAAAGTTGTTTGTTCATAAACTGGCAGCTGAAAATTGAGTGAATATTAGTGTCGCTGGTTTTTACGAATTGCGTACTGATTCAACAAATTGATCAGCAGCTTTTCGATAAGCCGAATGGATGGATTCATTCATTATTTTGCCTAATCGGTTACCTGATTCAGTTTCATAGAAATTGATATATTCTTTCAGAGTATCATTTTCGATACCGTGATACATGAGCATTAATTGTCTTCTAACATTACTGTCGATCTGTGACTGTATCTGATAGCGGAAGTTATTCACGAATCCTTCAACCTGCGTTTTGTCAAACATTTGCTGACTATCCAACTCACTGAAAGCAGAAATCAGTGCGCGAAAGATAATTACCTGTGATTCTACTTCCAATTCGGCAGCAGACTTTGCCTGTGTCAGTGAATCAATAACTGTTTGCCGCTTTTCAGCAGGGGGATTCTGTTCCATTTCATATCTGTTTACAATACGTTTTCGAATGCCCTGAAGCGTATAAAACTCCTTTTCAGCTTCCAGGACTTTCTGCACAGCATTCGAGTTGAACCGCCGGAGAGAAAAATCAGGATCTGAAGCATTAAAGTTCTGATGGAATGCTTCCCGTGCATAGGCCAGGAGTGAATCCGTTTCAAAAGCATCCAGGAAAAGATCCATAACTTGGTTATTGCGGGATGACGGAATACCAAACGGATTTTGTGAAAATTGACTATACAGCTCTTGCGGCGCTTCCTCCAGAGTACCCTCAACAGGAAGGGCATCAAAAATATGGTTGATGCTGTTTGTGCTGGATTCTTCTGTTGACTCTTGTGCTGTCATTATTAACGGAACCAGGAGAAAACAAAGAGTTACTATTGATCGGCGGGAAAAGGTCATTTTCATACAAATAATTAAGGTTGTTTGACTTTTCTGACAGAATTGAAAGTTATACATTATTTTTAAACGGAAAAGGACTTTTAGCAATAATTAAACTCAAATATCATGAGAAAAATTTCTTTGCCGGAAATACGCTTTCATCTTGCTCTTGGGCGACTTTATCTTCCAAATATGAGCAGCATGATTGCGTAATTTAGTGAGGATGGTCTGAAGAGCCCCCCCTATTCGAACGATTCATCTGAATGATGCATTATGAAACAGCGGGGAAAAGTTAATCACCTGCACCTTTTCAGGAGGTACAGAATTACTGTCATATCATCCGTTTAAGAATTCAACCACCATACCTAATTTTAAATCAATAAGGAGTTGCCAGCTTTATGGATTATAAAGAGCTCCGGGAAAAAATTAATCATGCACACAACCTGGAAAGTACTGTCCCGCCACTCACATATAAAGATATCCGGGAACTGATCCGCAAACGCAAAGATAATGATCGGAATTACCTTACGTACATCGATGAAAATGACAACCGGGTAGAATTAAGTTACGCAGAGTTTATCGAGCTTGTAGTCGGTTGTGCTCGGTTTCTGCAAAAGCATGGTCTTCGCCACGGCGACCGTATTTCGACGATTTCCCATAATCACTGGCATACGGTGGTTCAGTATTTTGCAGCATGGCTCCTTGGACTGGTTGTTGTGCCGGTAAACCTTGCTGAAGATGATGAACGTATTGCATATATACTGGCAAATGCTAAAGTAGAACTGGCGTTTATACGAGCTGATCATAAAGAACGCTTGCGTAAAATATTTGAGACCTATGATAACCTCAAGCACATTGAAACGGTTATTTGCGAGGACAAAACCGATAATTTTATCCGGTTGGAACAAGACCTGGAACTGAAGGAGAAATCGCTGGCAGATTCCGAAGCTCTGATCGTTTATACATCAGGTACAACAGGGACTCCCAAAGGCGTGGTTTTGAGCCAGCGAAATCTTTTGGAAGACGCCCGAAGTATTGCTCAATGGCATAATATCGATGAGAACGTGAAAATGATGTGCGTACTGCCTATCCATCATGTAAATGGAACGGTAGTAACCATGATCACCCCGTTTTTTACCGGCGGTTCCACTGTTTTGAACCAGCGTTTCCGGACAGATCGCTTTTTCCCTATTATAAATGAAGAGAAAGTCCACATTGTAAGTGTAGTTCCAACGCTGCTGCAGTATCTAATTAACTACTATTCAGAGAGTGAAAAAGATGATACACCGTCATTGAGACATATTATCTGCGGGGCGGGACCTTTGACTGTCAATACGGCTGAAACATTTGAAGAACGGTTTGAAATACCGGTCATTCATGGTTACGGGCTCTCTGAAACAACCTGTTATTCTAGTTTTCTGCCGGTCGATTTAGAAAAGGATGAGCATCATAAATGGCTTACTGAGTTTGATTATCCGAGTATTGGCGTTCCGGTACCGGCAAACGAGATGGCAATTCATGATGAAAAAGGAAATTCATTGCCGGAGAAAGAGCGCGGTGAAATTGTAATACGCGGGGTAAATGTAATGCTTGGGTATTACAGCAATAAAAAAGCGAATGTGAAAGCGTTTCAGAATGGATGGTTTCGGAGCGGTGATGAAGGCTTTTATATAAGCGACGAAAAAGACCGGCACTATTTCTTTATTACCGGACGTCTCAAAGAATTAATTATCAGGGGAGGAGTCAACCTTTCTCCGCTGGAATTAGATGAAGTCATTAACATGGTGCCCGGTGTAAAAGTCGGTATTGCGGTCGGATTTGAAAACAAGTGGTACGGGGAAGAGGTAGGGGCGTACGTGCAGATGGAAGAGAATGTTGAAGAAGATGAAGAGACGGTATTGAAATTCTGCCGTGAATACCTGCCGCATGACAAGTGTCCGAAAGTAGTTGTATTCGGAGACCGGATGCCGGTGACTTCTACAGGAAAATACCAGCGCGGGAAGGTTGCGGATCGATTTGAAAAGTGGAGAGATATCCAGTTTAACAAAGGATGAAATCTAATTTGTCAGTTCTGAAGCCTCAGTTTAAACCACTAAGGCACTAAAGGCCGCTAAGTAAGGAAAGGAGCAGCTGTAACTTGTTATCTCTTTCTGACAGAATTATAAGACTGAGTGTTCTTACTGTCTTAGTGGTATACTTGACTTTTTGTAAGGAATTTTACCTGTAAATATTGCCAAAATGCAATAAAACTTGCTCATATCTTCGTTATTAGTTAAAGTTTAAGAAAAGAGAATGGTACAGACACCCAAAATAATCCAAAAGGAGGCCCCATGAAGCAGCCCTTGCTGGAGCTTGATCTTTTTACGCAGGTAAATAACGATTTTGAAACAAAACAATATAAAATCCTGGCGGCCCTGCAACAGATTACGCAGGATTTTCAGCATAACCGTATCTATCCTCATTTGGGACATCTGGCATCACTGCATGAGACACTGAGTGATATTAAAAATCGCCTGAATGATTTACGTAACAAATTTCCCAAACGCATAAAAAAAATAGACTTTGTAAACCAGGAAATTGAGCATGAAGTAATTTTTGTCTCGGGAGCCGATGTAACGGAAATTGAAGATCTTATCGAGTGGGCCTTACCGTTGATTGAGGCAAAAATTGAAGAAGGTAAAACGATCTATCAGTTTGTAAATGATGAAATAAAACTAGAGGAAGTGGGGATCGTACCGAATTATACGGATGAAGGTTATTTCTTTGTGCCGGATAATGAAGAATCTAAATTGCTCCTGTTTCAGTATGAAGTTTCGATATTTCAGAGTTCCAAAGATCAGTACCGTTCACTGAAGACCGCTCTTATGAAGGCTTTGGAAAAAAACAGTATTCATTTTTCTCCCAACTCAATAAAACTTGATTTGATCAGTGAAAATAAAGAATTGCCGAACCCGGCCACCTATTCTTTCGTGACTGATCTTGAATTTCCATTTCGGGAGACCATTTTTCCCGTAGTCAAGCGCAAGTTGATGAAACAGTTGTACAACTAGTTGAAAATAGAAAAAGGGACTGAGAGACATAGGGACGAAGAGATGGAGAGAAAACTATAACTAAACACCACAACCTGTCATCCTGAGACACCAAAGCGTGAACTGGGGTAGTCAATTAACCAGTCGAAGGATCTCACTTTTATGGCAAACAATCCTTTGCTGTCCTATATCTCAAGTGGTTTTTGTAACAATCCAATAAATCTTAACGGACATCCACACGAATGTATTAGCTTTAGAACTACATTCTGCCTATCCAGTTTCCAGTATCTAGTATCCAGTATCTACTATAGCAAGGGTGCACCGGGAAACGCAGACCAGTTTGTCATCTTCAGTGGAAATCCTGGTTTCCCAGACCTGGATTTTGCCTCCTTTGTGAAGGGGAATGGAAACTCCTTTGACCAGTCCGCCCAGCTTGACCGGCCGGATGTGATTGGCATTGATCTCGACACCGACCGCCGATTTGCCGTCGCCCCGGATGTTAAGCCAGGCTCCGATCGAAGCTAATGTTTCGGCCAGCGCTACTGATGCGCCACCGTGTAATATCCCAAAAGGCTGAATAGTATTTTCAGATACCGGCATGGTTGCTTTGATTTCATCAGGTTTGAAGGAAGTGAATTCAATACCGAGGGCATCTCCCATATTTTTTTGGGAGCTATTAAGAAATTTATCAACTTTTTCGTGGATTTCGTGATCTATATATAGTTTGTCTGACACCATATTCATTACTCTGTTGGAAGCAAGTGTGAAATATTAACTTTTATATACGTAACATTCGTTTAAATTATGATACAATGATTATACCTTAAATTAAATCCAGATGCTATGGGATATCAACCCACTACGATCCTACATTTAATTGACCGGGGCCTGACTAATCATACGGGCGGAACACTAATCGGTACAAAGCGAAAAGGTAAATGGCTAAAGACCACCAAAAAGGAGTTCAGGGAAAAGGTTCGCTACTTCGCTTTGGGACTTCATTCGCTGGGTGTCTCGGAGGGTGATCGTGTGAGTTTGCATGCTGAAAACAGCGCCGAGTGGGTTATTTGTGACCAGGCTATTTTATCAATCGGCGCCGCAAGCGTTCCGATATATACCACACAGCCCGGAGACCAGATTAAATACATCCTGGAAAATTCGGAAAGCAAGGTCCATATCGTCTCAAATGATACGCTTTTTGCAGAAACCAAAACTTTAATCAAGGATATCACAAGTGTGAAGGCTGTCGTAACTTTTTTCGGGTCCGAACATGGAAAGCTTCGGGAATTTTCGGATATCCTGGAAGAGGGGAAAAAAGTCGACGAGAATAATCCCGGTCTCTTTGAAGAGCTGAAATCAAAGGTCAAACCCGATGAAGTAGCCACAATTATTTATACATCGGGCACTACGGGTGATCCGAAAGGGGTAATGCTTACTCATAATAATATAGCTTCAAACGTACAGGCATCGCTTGTACGTGTTCCTTTTGATGCGGATCCTGATACCGGCCAGCAGATGCTATCGTACCTTCCTCTTTCGCACATTTTTGAGCGTCTTATCACATACCTGTATCTGCGGATGGGTTATCCGGTGTATTATCTCGAGGATATCAATGAAATACGCGATGATTTTTCTGAGGTACAACCTTATTTCATGGCTACAGTTCCACGGCTGTTGGAGAAAATCAATACCGGAATTAAAGTCAAGGGACAGGAACTCAGCGGTTTGAAAAAACAGCTTTATTATTGGGCAATTCAACGGGCAGAAAAATTTGATCCGGAGAATCCTCCTTCCGGACTGGAAGCTGTAAAGCATAAAATTGCAGATAAGCTTGTCTACTCTAAAATAAGAGAACTTTTCGGGGGAAAGCTTATCGGCATGATTAGCGGTGGTGCGGCGCTGTCATCCAACATATTTCGTTTTATTAATGCGTTGGGTATTTACTGTGGACAGGGATATGGTTTAACGGAAACTTCACCTGTCATTTCGGTTACCGACAAAGATCATATGCGGGTAGGGACATCCGGGCGTCCGCTTTCAAACGTGGAAGTAAAGATTGCCGACGACGGTGAAATCCTCACAAAAGGTCCGAATGTGATGAAGGGATATTTCCAGAACGAGGAAAAAACCGCAGAAGTGTTCAATGATGAAGGCTGGTTGATGACCGGGGACATAGGGAAACTGGATGAAGACGGTTATCTCTATATAACCGACCGTAAAAAATCTGTATTTAAACTTTCTACGGGTAAATTTGTAACGCCTCAGCCGGTGGAGAACGCATTAACCGGCAGCGGGTATATCGATCAGGCGGTTATAATCGGATTTCAGCAAAAATTTTGTTCCGCATTGATTGTCCCGAATTATGAAAATGTCAAAAAACGACTGGAAAGCAGGGGTGTCTCTCATTCCGAAGACTTGAGCTCCGACCCACACGTATGGGAATTAATCCAAAAAGAAGTGGATAAAGTAAACCGGGATTTTTCACCATGGGAACAGGTCAAGAAATTTGAGTTGCTCGAAGAACCTCTCACCATCGAAAGCGGCGAGCTTACTCCCACCCTGAAAATCAAGCGCTCTGTGATTAACGAACGATACAGTGATAAGATCAATTCGATATATGAAGAGGAATGATACCGTAACGCGTGATACGTAATGCATAACGAGTAATGAGTGATTAAATAAATGCTGATAATGAGATACGTGTTGAAATAAAAATCTGAATCCTTTATTAGAATCGGCATTCTCCGCAACCTGCAACCCGTAACGATGGCACCCAAATCAACAAATCAATAATTCAAAAACATGTCCGAACACAACTATTCCATCCGGAAAGTCGCTGTTTTAGGGTCGGGAACCATGGGCAGCCAGATAGCCGCCCATTGTGTGAATGCAGGTCTGCAGGTTTGGCTGTTGGACCTGAAAGATGAGGAGAGTGATAATCCCAACCGGCAGGTGATCGATAATATTAAAAAGCTGAAGGAGATTAATCCATCACCGCTTGCTCTGCCGGAACATGCCGATCGAATTAAGCCGGGTAATTTTACCGACGATCTTGATATCATTAAAGAGGTCGACTGGGTATGCGAGGCGATTATCGAGAGGATGGATATCAAGAAAGATATGATGGAGGATATCGAGGAGTTGCGCAGTCCCCACACTATAGTTAGTTCAAATACCTCCGGATTGCCTATCGGCGAGATCAGCAAAGATTGTTCAGATGATTTCCGAAGTCACTTCCTTGGCACTCACTTTTTCAACCCTCCGCGGTATATGAAACTGCTCGAGGTCATCCCCACAGAAGATACTTCGTTTGCGGTCACAGATTATATGACAGGTTTTTGTGAAAAAATTCTTGGCAAGGGAGTGGTCAGGTGCAAAGACACTCCCAATTTTATTGCCAACCGAATCGGTATCTTTTCTATGGCAAGCATGATGCCTTATTTTTTCGACGGTACCTTTCGTGCCGAGGAGATCGATTTTCTTACAGGTACGCTGACCGGCTACTCAAAAGCAGCAACCTTTCGTACGGCTGATATGGCGGGACTTGATGTCATTCATCACGTGGCCAATAACTTATATCCTTCTATTCCAGATGATGAGCGGCGCGAAGTATTTAAACTTCCCGAAAGGTTCAATAAGATGATTGAACAGGAAAAATTCGGAAATAAAACCGGCGAAGGGTTCTATAAGAAAGTTGGAACAAATTCCGGCAAGGAGTACAAGGCAATCGATCCGGAGACGATGGAATACGAGTCACAGACAGATCCGGAATTTAAAAGTGCAACAGAAGCCAAAAAGAAGTTTTCGACGCCGGAAGAACGGCTGCAATTTCTGGTGAACCAAGATGATAAAGCCGGAAAATTCTTATGGGATATTCACTGCGACCTGTTGCTTTACGCAGCCAATCGCATTCCTGAGATAACCGAATCAGTAGAAGCTGTTGACCGCGCGATGAAATGGGGCTTCAACTGGGAGTTAGGTCCCTTCGAACGTTGGGATGCGATCGGGGTCGTAGAATCGGTTGAGCGCATGCAGGAGGAGGGACTGGATGTTCCCGGGTCTGTCCTCGATATGCTAGACTCCGGTCGCGAACAGTTTTATGACAAAGATAACCGCACGGTATATAACCTTCTCACCGGTGAGACAGAGCCTTTAAGTAAACCTGCCAAAGGCGCTCTCCGGGTTTTGGATCTGAAGGCGAAAGAGAAGGAAGTCATGGGAAATGAACACGCCGGATTATATGATATGGGTGATGGTGTGGCACTTTTTGAATTCAGGACCAAACGTCAGACACTAGGCTTTGGATTGATACAAACATTGGCTGAGGCCTGTGGTGTGGTGGAAGAACAGTTTGATGCGCTCGTAATCAGTCATGATAATGATAACTTCACCTACGGCGCCAATCTCATGGAAGCGATACAGGCGTGGGAGCAGGGAGAAAAGGACAGGGTGAAGGAGGCCGTCAGAAATTTCCAGGATGTTGTAGTGGGACTGCGATATCGGCCGTTCCCGGTTATAGTCGCTCCATTCGGACGCACCCTGGGCGGGGGCGTAGAATGTATGCTTTATGCCGATAAAGTTGTTGGACATCATGAATTATATGCCGGTCTTGTTGAAGTCGGCGTCGGACTCCTTCCCGCCGGCGGCGGTACCAAAGAGATGCTGGCACGTGTCATGCAGCAGGTGATTGCTGATGAGCAGGTAGATCCGCTGCCCAATATCAAAGAAGCCTTTAAGACGATCGGCATGGCGAAAGTATCCGACGGAGCCCCTAAAGCAAAAAAGTTGGGCTATCTTCGCGAATCCGATTCGATTATCATGAATCGTGATCTGCTCATAGCCAATGCCAAAGAGGAAGCGAAAAGAATGGCGGAGGCGGGATACCTTCCGCCCGAAAAGAAAGAGATTAAAGTAATGGGTAAAACGGCACTCGGCTCACTGAAGCTGATGCTGTACATCATGCACGAAGCGAGCTTTATCACCGACTATGACAAGGTCGTCGCCGAAAAAGTGGCTTACATCATGAGCGGCGGAGATCTCAGCGAACCACAATATGTACCTGAAGATTACCTGCTGAGACTGGAAAGAGAGGCATTCCTGGAACTGCTGGAGGACAAGCGGACACAGGGTCGAATCGAGCACATGCTTAAGAAAGGTAAGCCCTTGAGAAATTAGAACACAGATGACACGGATTCAGCAGATTATCGCAGATCATTTTTATGCTTAATAAACCGTGATTATCCGCTTGATCTGCTTTATCAGTGTTCCATTAAAAATCGCTATAACTTACTTTCTACTTTAAACTTTCTACTATCATGAATGAAGCTGTAATTGTTGCTGCGGCGCGAACGCCGACCGGAAAAGCCAACAAAGGTTCACTGCGATTTACACCGCCGGATACACTTGGAGGTGAAGTGATAAAATCGCTTCTGGAAAGGGCGCCTAACTTACGGCCGGAAATGATCGATGATGTCATTCTGGGTTGTGCCTTCCCCGAAGCTGCCCAGGGTCTGAATGTTGCCCGTCAGGCTGCGGCACTGGGCGGTTTGCCGCCGTCGGTCCCCGCAGCTACTGTCAACCGTTTCTGTTCTTCCGGGCTGCAGGCAATTTCCCAGGCGGCAGAACGGATCATGGTTGGGGCAGCTGACGCAATAATTGCGGGTGGCGTCGAGTCGATGTCCCTTGTACCGATGGGAGGGTATGTCGTACATCCCAATGCAGATTTGGTGGAAAATTATCCCGAAATTTACATCAATATGGGCTTAACCGCCGAAAATGTCGCTGAGAAATATAACGTCAGCCGTGAAGACCAGGATGCTTTCGCCTATCGCAGTCACCGGCGGGCAATTAAAGGATGGGAAGAGGGACATTTCGATGAACAGATAGCACCGGTTCACATCAAAGAGAAACAGGTAACTGCCGGCGGGGAAGTTGAAGAAGAGGAGTTTCTGTTTGATCGCGATGAAGGACCTCGTCCCGGCACTTCGAAAGAAATCCTGGCAAAGCTGAAACCGGTATTCAAGCAGGGTGGTACTGTAACCGCGGGTAATGCTTCCCAAATGAATGATGCCGCTTCAGCTGTTATCGTGATGAGCCGTGAAAAGGCTGAAGAACTGGAACTTGAACCGATGGCCCGTTATGTCGGATTTGCCATTGCCGGTGTACCGCCGGAGATAATGGGAATTGGTCCGGTCGAAGCCGTACCCAAAGTGCTGGAACAGACGGGGATCGAGCAATTGGATATTGACCTGGTAGAACTTAACGAAGCGTTTGCCGCCCAGTCGCTGGCGGTTATTCGTGAACTGGGACTCGACGAGGAGATGGTAAATATAAATGGCGGTGCAATAGCGATGGGACATCCTCTCGGTTGTACCGGTGCGAAGCTGACAACGCAGATCCTTTATGATTTAAAGCGTCTGAAGAAACGCTATGGGTTGGTCACAATGTGCGTTGGCGGAGGAATGGGAGGCGCGGGGATATTTGAAAACTTAACTTAGTTTGAAATTGAACACTGATTCTGCGGATTAGACGGATTTCCACTGAGTAATATTATCTGTGAAATCGTTTGATCTGCGTTCTGTACAGCATAAGGTGTAGGATACCTTGGAGGTGTACTACCTATTCATTAAATGTTGAAAATATGTTTACTGATGACACTCTGGAAGGACAAACAATTCTGATCACCGGCGGCGGGAGCGGCCTTGGTCTGTCGATGGCCAGGAAATTTGCCTCGTTGGGGGCCGGTATTGCTATTTGCGGCCGCACTGAATCAAGGCTAAAGGAAGCACAGGAGGAAATAAATGAAGCCGGAGAAAATATAACGGCGCGATATTATGTCGCTGATGTACGAGACTACGACCGGGTAAAGGAGATGATGGGGGAGATTGTATCACATTTTGGCGGCATGAGCGGCCTGGTAAACAATGCGGCCGGTAATTTTTTATCGGCTTCCGAGGATTTGACTCCCGGTGGATTTAAAGCGGTGGTGGACATTGTGCTTCATGGTTCATTCAATTGCACCCACGTGTTCGGCAATTACCTGATTGACAATGATAAGAAGGGTAATATCCTAAATATGGTTACAACCTATTCCGAATCTACGGGTTCAGCATTTGTACTACCGTCGGCCTGCGGTAAAGCGGGAGTATTAGCCATGACAAGATCGCTGGCCTATGAGTGGGCGAACTACGGAATCCGGTTAAATGCCATAGCACCCGGGCCGTTCCCTACCGAAGGAGCCTGGTCACGGCTTGTACCGGATAAAGAGGCTGAACGTAAATTTCTGTCCAAAATACCGGCCGGTCGCTACGGTGATCATAATGAACTGGCAAATCTGGCAGTTTTTTTAATGTCGGACATGGCTCCATATATCACGGGCGAATGCATAGTTATTGACGGCGGTGAGCGTTTGGCAGCAGGCCAGTTCAACTTTATTGATAAGCTGGGACCGCGCGATAAGTTAAAAGAGTTTTTCGATTCTATGAGAAAGGGAAAATAAAGGTAGTATATCGCTAAAAAGTTTATAGTACTGAATTGCTAACTATATACCATCCCGCTCGAACTTTAAAAACCTATTCATATGGATATTGATCAGCATTTGACTGAACTGACGGAACTGCGCCATCATCTTCATTCAATAGCAGAAGTCTCTGGCAGGGAACAGAAAACAGCCGCTCGTGTCAAACAGTTTTTGGATTCAACCGATGTCGACGAAATAATTACCGGTATCGGGGGAAATGGCATATTGGCCAGATTTGACGGGCGAGTAGATAAACCGCGGATTCTATTACGCTGCGAGCTTGATGCTCTTCCTGTCAAAGACAAATTAGATGGAGCTGATTATACCTCCCAAAAAGAAGGCGTAGGTCATAAATGCGGCCATGATGGACATATGGCGATACTGTGTGGAGTTGCAAAGGCCTTGTCCGATGTTAAAAGGCCCGGGGGCACCGTCTATTTGCTTTTTCAGCCTTCGGAAGAAAACGGGGAAGGAGCCGGGAAGGTTTTGAATGATTCGAAATTTAAGGATATTGCCCCTGATTTCTGTTTCGCACTACATAACCTGCCGGGGTTTCCAAGACACGAGATAGTTGTACGTGATGATCTGTTTGCTTCAGCCTCGGTGGGTTTAACGGTTAAGCTGAAGGGGGCCACCTCACATGCGGCTTCCCCTGAACAGGGCAACAGTCCGGCATTGGCAATGACTCATTTAATTAATACTTTTTCCGCTACACCAGAATTTCAAGTACCTGTTGGGAAAACTGCTAAAATAACTGTGGTACATTCAATTCTTGGAAAACCTGCTTTTGGTACTTCTCCCGGCGAAGCAACTGTTCTGGCTACCTTACGAACCTATAATGATGAACTTCTGGAGAAGCTGAAGGAATACTGTCTGCAGATTGTAAAAGGTATAGCGAGTGCTTATAAATTGGATTACAATTATGAATTCTCAGAATATTTTCGTGCAACAATTAACCATACGGAAGCAGTAAAGGCTGTTGTGGATGCAGCCGGGAGAGTGGGATACCCTCTTAATGAAAAAAAGGAGCCATTCGCCTGGTCAGAGGATTTCGGTCACTTTACGAAAAAGTATAAAGGCGCTCTGTTTGGACTGGGAGCCGGTGTCGGTCATCCCTCTTTACATGCTGAATCCTATGATTTTCCCGACGAAATTATTCCGACAGGAGTGCGAATGTTTTTGAATATTATTCAGAGTCTGGATGAATAAAATATGACATCTATAAGGGCATTTAATTAACAACCTGACTTGGAAAGGCAGCCGGTAATGAATTGTTGTCTCTGCCACACGGATGAGATTTCTCGACTCCGTCCCGGAAAACCACCGGAACTGCGCTCGAAATGACGCCGATTCTAGGATAGGAGCAGCTAACAAAAAACCACCTCCCATTGTCATCCCGACCGGAAGTCCCGATGGGTTTTTATCGGGACTGTGAAATACAGGCTAAATTCATATAACCGACTTAAACAAGTTTAATTTTACAGAACCAGAAATGAGAGAAAAGTTTTATCCTTCACATATAGAGCTGAATAAACCTGCTTTTGACCAAAACAAGTCGTTCTTACAAGGCTGCATAGGAGAGGATGTGGTTTTCAGCTCGGTTATTAAAGGCAATGCATATGGACACGGTATCAGTCAGTTTGTACCGATGGCGGAAGAGTGCGGGGTCAGACATTTTTCCGTCTTCAGCTCGGATGAAGCTTTGGATGCTTATGAGGCTAAACAATATGATGAAAGTCATATAATGATTATGGGAATGATAGAAGAAAACGTGCTGGACTGGGTTATCCAGAACGAAATATCTTTTTTTGTTTTCGAGCTTCAGCGGCTTAAAGCTGCTATTGATGAAGCAAAAAAACTAAATAAACCGGCCAGAGTACACTTACATCTGGAGACAGGTATGAATCGTCTCGGTCTGGAAAAGGGGAAGTTAGAAGAAGCAGTAACGATTATAGAAGAGCATCGGGAGCAGGTAGAAGTAGAAGGCATCTGTACCCACTACGCCGGTGCAGAAAGCGTGGGAAATCACGTAAGGGTAAAGAGTCAGATTGAAAAATTTGGAGAAGCCTGCTCATGGTTAACCGAAAAAGGTGTTGTAGCAAAGTATTATCATTCTGCCTGTTCTGCTGCGGCATTAAACTATCCCGAAACGGCAATGGACCTGGTGCGTATCGGAATTTCCCAGTATGGATTTTGGCCCAACCGTGAGACTTATATGAATTTTATAAAAAATCATCCGAATATACCTGAAGAACACCAGGATCCGCTAGAGCGGGTCCTTAGTTGGAAAAGTGTGGTAATGAGTACAAAATGTGTAAAGGCGGGAGAGTTTATCGGATACGGAAATACCTATCTTACAAGCCGCGACGAGCAGATTGCAACGGTCCCTATCGGATATGCCCAGGGGTTTGGCCGTAATCTGACGAATGCGGGTTTTGTGCTGATTAGTGGTAAAAGAGCGCCTGTAGTAGGGCTGGTAAATATGAATATGCTTACTGTTGATATTACAGATATAGAAAATGTAAAAAAAGGAGATGAGGTTGTTATTATCGGTTATCAGGGAGATCAGGAGATAACCGTAGCCTCATTCAGTGAAATGACAAATAATTTAAATTATGAGGTGCTTGTACGTCTGCCGGCCAGATTGCCGCGGTATGTTTCCAGAGACGGAAAGGAAAGGCAGTAATGGAACGCGGATGACGCCGATTGAGCGGATTTGCACAGAATAAAAGCTAGACGTAAGACGCTAGACGGTGTCGGCCATCCGGCATCTGGTATCCGGCATTCAGTATCCAGCCTTAAAGCTGCTGCGTTAATATCAAGCCGTTCAGCCAGAGACTTCTCTGGCGATACTGGATTTGATAATAAGAATTGTTTCGTCTCATCAAGTAATGATAAAACGGATAATACCTGTTCCTCATCTTTGGCTGGAAAAAGCTGTAGGAATACTCCGGATCCTGCCGGTTATAGGAGTAAAACCACTGCATTTGATCAACATGGCGTTCGACATACCACGGGGGGCCGAAAAGCACATAAATCATGCCGGTATCGGTTTTCCAGCCTTCTTTAAAGTTTGAAAATTGTTTATTGGCCTCCTCAACCCGCTGGTAATACATTCGAATAACCTGCTTGGCCTTGGACTTGTTTCCTACATTTCTGAGCCAGAATCGATCAATTTCATTTTTCAACGAATCGGCATCTGTTATTTCCAGCAGTTCTTCGTAATCATTTTTTCCCATCAGATAAATAAGAGGACGAGCCATTTCTCTTGCGGATTGGACAGCAGGATAATTTCTGCTCTTCACCCCAAAATCACGGGCCTTGAATATAATCTCATCACCTTCTTTTTGTGCTTCAACCTCAAATCGGTAATTGCCACGTTCCTGCTGTGGAAATTGATACTCAATAAAAATACTTCCATAGTCGGTTAGCTTTCGCTGACTGGACTCTATTTCAGTTACATCATCATATTCTATGCCCTTATATTCAATCGAAGAAGGACTATAATTCCTGGAGTCCATCGACCGATTGTGACTGGTATCCGACTGAAAACGTTTCAGTGATGAATTGATCGTTATAGGTTCATCTGTTTCGTCCGTAATAATCTGGAATTCGAACCTGAGAGAATCAATCCTGCCTTTGACATCGTAGGTATTAAGAGGTTGCCAAACACCTTCGCTGTTTATTTTAGCGTACATCTGTATGGAAGAAAGATCATAAGCTCCGGTCTCAATCGCCGGAATTTCCGCCCTGGCAGTCTGTGTAATGTTTTTTTGAGAGTTTTGATCTATAGCCGTAACAGCAACTTCATATTCACCCGGCTCAACCGGAACGGTTAACTCGTGACGCAGGGGCTCTCGTGTTGAATTAATTCTGTCATCATCACTCGCAACTTCTTTTGTTATCTGTTCAGACTGTATGATATTATCAGAATTATTGCGGTTTATGATTTGGATGTCAAGTGTTACACTACCAAAGAGTGTATCGTTGTCACTTTTATAAATCAGGCTACCTTTAACAACTTCAATGCTTATTCGCAGTTGCGATTCCATTTGCTCATCAACATATCCTGTTGCGGAAACACGAACTTCAGGGAGCCCTTCCTGATAATTGTAATCAGAACCTCTCTCAATATTGGGATCGATTTGAGAAGCACAGCTTCCGATAAACAGAAAGAGGGGAAGAATTAAAAACGTAATGTATTTGTAAGAATGCATGATAGCAGTTCTCGTTTTGATAAGAAGGATCAGCTGAAATAGCTGTTCCACCAGTTTTGTTAATAATATATAGAAATATATGCATTAAGAATCCATTATAATCTTTAACAACCAAATATACCTCAGCGTTTATTCAGGCCTGTTTTTAATCTGGTTAAATAAATTACTCTCCGTTCAGTAAGGAATTGCTTCGAATAACCTGTTGATAGTGTTTTTTCTGCTTTTCTAGTATTATTTCCAGTTTATAAATTTGAATTTTTTTCTTTATTATTCTAAGTAATTATTTTTATAGGCATATAGAAAAAATCATTTTAAAATGATTAAATAAACAGATAATAAAAATGATAATTAATTAGATATTAAGTACATCTTAATATATATTTAAGAGAGTTTTTTGAATGCCTGTCAAGTTAATTTTAAATTAAAATCAGCCTCACTATGAAGTTAAAGGTACTATCGTTATTCGTATGTGCTTTTGGATTTCTGCTTGCTTCAACTGCAATAGCCCAGGAGATTACTGTTTCCGGCACTGTTATAGCTGCAGATGATGACCAGCCGCTGCCAAATGCCACAGTTTTACTACAGGGAACAAACCGGGGAACCGCAACAGGTGTTGACGGAAACTATGAAATTACAGTACCGTCTGACGGAGTTTTGGTATTTTCTTCTGTCGGTTTCCAATCCCAGGAAATACCTGTTGACGGAAGAACGACTATCAATGTCGAACTTGCCACCGATGTAGCAGAACTTGAAGATGTGGTTGTAGTCGGCTATGGTACTCAATCAAGGCGGGCATTAACTAGTTCTATTTCATCCATAAGTTCGGAGGAACTTGAGAATACTCAGCTTAATACTCTTGAGAATGCCCTGCAGGGTAATACATCAGGCGTTCAGGTTACACAGGCTGGTGGTACTTTGGGCTCTCCTGTTGCCGTGCGTATTCGCGGTACAGCTTCAATAAATGCAAACAGTCAGCCACTTTATGTAGTTGACGGCGTGCCGATAACCCAGGCAGATGGTTCAATAGGACGTGAGGTATCTGGTGTGGGAATCGGTACTAATCCGCTTATCAATTTAAATCCCGATGATATTGAATCCATTGAGGTATTGAAGGATGCTGCTGCATCTGCAATTTATGGATCCCGGGGCTCGAACGGTGTTGTATTAATATCAACTAAATCCGGAATTTCAGGGCAGCCCCAGGTAGAATTTGGATATTCCACAGGTATTCTGGAAGCTACCGATGAATATGATATGTTGAATGGGGAACAATTCACCCAAATGTGGAATGATGCTGTTGTGAATTTATTTGGGTCGTCCGTACCGGGATTTTCACTGCCAACCGATGACATTCAGAATACCGACTGGATGGGTCTGGTACAGCACCAGGGGTCTACCCAATCAGTCAACGCAAGCGTATCCGGCGGAAATCAACAGACGCAGTATTTTATTTCCGGCAGATTTAGTGAAGATGAGGGTTATGTTCGTGGAAACGAACTGGAACGCTATGCAGCCCGCGTAAAAATTGACCATCAAATAAGCGACAGGCTACAGGTTGGCTTGAATATCGCGCCTACTTACAGCCGGAATTTTAAACGTTCTGAGCGCAATCAGGTTGATGCTCCGATTACTTTTTCCGCTTTATATTATCCTAATGTTCCGGCCCGTGATGAAAATGGTGAACCTAACCTGGGTGTTGATCCCAACCCTTTTGTAGCGTTTACAGGTACTCCACTTACCAATTTGGAGGGAACAGAGATCACAGAAACGTTTACCCAAACCGTACTTAATACCAATCTTACCTGGGATATATTATCCGAGCTGGCTTTTAATACTGATGTTTCTGTAGAACTTTTTGACCTGCAGACAGTTGAAAAAAGAAGTGATCTGACTACTGACGGCTTTGGAGTAGGTAGTGGTTTAAATCTGCATGATGGTTTTGTGAATTATAACTGGAACGCAACATTAAATTACAGTACTACCATAGACCAGCATGATTTTAGTGCTCTGGTGGGTACTTCTATTCAGCGCTCGGAGAACACAAGCTTTGATATTTCAGGTAATGGTTTTGCAAGTAATGACCTTAAAACACTTAACAGTGCTGCCAATATAACTGATGGTGGCGGCAGTATTACCTCTTTTGCTTTTGCCGGTTATCTGTCTCGTATTACCTATTCATTCCGGGACAAGTACCTCGTCACACTGAACGGACGAATAGACGGATCTTCCAGATTCGGTGAGGACAACAGGTTCGGTTTCTTTCCCGCTGCTTCTGTCGGATGGATCCTCTCCGATGAAAGCTTTATGAGCGGAAGTGATGTTTTCGATTTTCTTAAGCTGCGTGTCAGTTATGGTGTGACCGGCAACGCTTCGGGGATCGGAAATTATCCGTCACTTGCACTTGCCACTGCAGGAGCAAATTATGGTGGTACTCCGGGACTCAGCGTTGGACAAATGCCCAATCCTGACCTGAAGTGGGAAAAAGCCCGGCAGCTGGATATAGGTCTGGATTATGGATTCTTTGACAGCCGGCTTCGCGGTTCTATAGGTATTTATAACAAGGAAACTTCCGACTTGTTGCTTGACCGACCTATTTCTGCCACCAATGGTTTCACCGGTTTTACTCAAAACGAAGGTGAAATGCGGAATTATGGTCTGGAGTTTGATTTAACAGCTGATATTTTGGATGGTCCTTTCCGCTGGACTTCCTCGTTTAATATTTCTTTTGTTGAGAACGAAGTTGAGTCACTTATCGGCGGAGAAGATATTGTATCAGGTCAACAGTTGATTCGCGAGGGAGAAACGTTAGGTTCTTTCTTTCTTCGGGAATTTGCAGGTGCCAATCCGGACGATGGTTTAGCTGTTTGGTATCTAAACCGGGAACCGACCCAGGCTGAACTGGATAACGGGGTTGTATTTATAAATGAGAGCCGGTTTGGTGATCGTCATGTAACTACCGATTTCGGCTCGGCCGATCGTATTATAGCCGGTGATCCTTTCGCTGATTTTTTCGGCGGATTCCGCAATAACTTTCAGTTCAAAGGCTTTGATCTCGATATCTTCCTACAATACAATTATGGAAATGACATCTATCGCGCCGACGGTGAGTTTACAGATACAAACCTCAACTCGTTGTTTAATCAGGCCACCCGGCAACTGGATTACTGGAAAGAAGAAGGAGATATTAGTGACATTCCGAAACCAATTCTGTTTACAGACAACGGAAGTCAGTCGAGTACCCGATATCTTGAAGACGGATCTTATGCACGGTTAAAGAACGCTACCCTTGGTTATACCCTTCCCACTGAATTGACCCGTAATTATACGTTACGTCTTTATATAACCGGTAGCAACCTGTTGACCTGGACCAGTGACGAATTTAAAGGAATGGATCCGGAAGTGACTTCTGCGCCAAGTACCAATGTTAACCAGGGCAACATATTTTTTGCCCCGGCGCAGAACAGAACACTGCAGGTAGGCGTTGACTTTAAATTTTAACTTAGAAATTAACCAATAGTTATGAAACGCTTAGATATATTTCTACTTTCGCTGGCAATTATTTTCGGAGTAAACGCGTGCGACATACTGGACAATCAGCAGCCGCAGCAGGACATCCCGCTGGAAAATTTATATACTAGTACTGATAATCTTGAAAGTGCCCTTACGGGTGCATATAATGATGTGCAACATGGTGACGCCATGGGGTCTTCCTATCCGTTGTTTGGTGAGCTTATGGGAGAAAATGCTTCCTGGTCGGGCTCTTTTGAACAATGGCGCCAGATAGCAAGTCATGATATAGATTTGACAAACTCCCAGGTCGAAAACGTTTGGAACCAAACATTTGAAGCTCTGAATGATGTTAATCTGATTATCGAAGCTGTAGAAAACGGCGATATAGATGATCCCGATTTTGAGTCAGCGGCCGATCGTATACTTGGTGAGGCTCTCTTTTTGAGAGCTGTACTTCATTTCGAAGCCGTACGCATGTGGGCAAAGCCGTGGGGATTTACTGCGGATAACTCTCATTTGGGGATTCCTCTGATGACTTCAGGGACCAGTTCTCCCGAGAACTTTGATAACCCGGAAAGAAGTACGGTAGCAGAGGTTTACAGCCAGGTTATTTCTGATTTGGATGAAGCCGTAACACTCCTTTCCGGATTTGATCTGTCTTTTGCCGGCAGAGCAAATCAGTGGAATGCACGCGCTTATTTAGCACGGGTATATCTGCAACAGGGAGAATATGATGAAGTTGCTTCCTTAACAGAGGAGGTAATTGAATCAAATGCATACAGTCTTGAAGGTGCACCCCAGGATTACTTTTTCTCACCGACCGAAGAAAATTCCAGTGAGGCCGTTTTTGATATCGTACATACCGAACAGGATAATCCGGGTGTTAATAATTCGCTCTCCACCTTTTATGCACATACCGATTTTGGTGGACGGGGAGATATCCAGATTACTGATGATTATTTCACTGCCCTTGTTGAAGCAACCTCCGATCAGGCAGAGGATTTACCATCGGGTTTTACATTTGAAGATTTGCGGGAAACCGAGCTTATATATGAATCAACGGCAACACTCAAATACGATGATGGAACCAATACCGATGACAATGCACCTGTGATACGTTATGCGGATGTAATTTTGATGAGGGCAGAGGCCCTTGCGGAAACTGCTACTGCGTATAATCCTGCCGGGCAAAGCGGCGAGGCCATTGATCTTCTTAATGAAGTGCGTCTGCGGTCGATTCGTGTCTTTAATGAACAAGGCGGGTCCGAAGATGCTTCTCAATTTTTCGCTTACGAAGCAACAGACTTCACTTCTAATGAAGAGTTGTTAGACGCTATCCGGCTGGAACGAAGAGTAGAGCTTGCATTCGAAGGCAAGCGTAAACACGATCTGGTGCGACTGGGGCTGGATGTTCCATCAGGGACAAGTGGCGCTGTTAATACTCCTGATGCAAATGATCTTACATGGCCGATACCGGAGTCAGAATTAGATGCAAATCCAAACATTGAACAAAACCCGGGATATTAAATAGAACTACCTAAAAAAGCCGCCCGTTTCGGGCGGCTTTTTTTAATTCTATATCAGGAAGATATTCATTTCGACCAGTTTAATCTACACCGATGCCACCGTCTTTATAACATTTTCTATCTGCATTATTATAATAATAGCCATCTGGACATGGATTTTCATAAGGTTCAGAGCAATCAACTATTTCTATTAGATTACCGTATTGAGACGATGGTGTTCCTGATCCATCGTTAGCACCTGCCAATAAGAAGAATTCGTCGATAGGTTCTCCCATAAATTCAGCAGCTCCATCCCCTCCTAGAAGTATGTCTTTGTTAGTGCTATATAGTTTATCACTATCTGATTGAGAATCATCGGAAATATACCAGGCAAAGTTAGAAGGACTTCCTGAGCCCGACCATTCAATTCTAAATTCTTTCCAAGAATTCTAACAGACTTCTGTTTTATCTACTTGTACATATCCACCATCTGTTGGCATATAAGCATTATAAACAGCACCAATCATTGTGTGATGTCTCAACAGGAGATAATTGAGAGGTTTCTTGATTTGTGTCAGATATTCCTGTTTCACTAGAACAGGATCCGAGTAAGAGCGTAACTGATAAGACTAGTAACGAAAATATTGAATAGGAATAGTTCATAGTTATTTTTAGTAGCCTTACGATTAGAATTAACTTTATTCTATTCATTAGTCCAGTTTGTTTGTGAAAAACATGCGGTTTTCCAGATTGGAGGGAAAACCACAAATTAAATAGCTTGTCAAATATTACAGCTATTATATCAGCTTCTTTTGAAATCCCTTCAGACAATATATATCTGTACCAGCCTGTCCTTTATTTTTTATAAAATTTAATTAATCCATGATTTTGGTTTGATTTGACCATAAAAATAGGTTAAAATACATACGATTTCTTTCCGGCTATAAATAGCTATTGAGGTTAGTTATTTATAATGGAGAGGGATATATGGAATAAATAGTTGCGGTATTTATAAATATTTTATACTGCTTCTTTTACAAATAAAACAAAACGAGGTTATCTATGCTTAGAAAGTCACTATCTACGGTGATCTGTATCCTGTTTATTACGGCATCGGGTTTTGCCCAATCAGTATTAGAAGGTACAGTAACCGACGCGCAATCGGGTGAAACACTACCTGGTGTCAATATCTTCATTGAAGAATTGGAAAGAGGAACTGCAACCGACGTTGACGGGAATTACAGAATTGCCGGTATTCCCGAAGGTACTTATAATCTTCGAGCTACTTATATCGGTTTCAGAACCTATAGGACAACCGTTGATGTCAGTGGTGATACGGATTTAAACTTTGAACTCGGAGAAGACCTGATCGGTCTGGATGAAATTGTTGTAACCGGACAGGGTGGGGCTTCTATTGAGAAACGACGTCTTTCCACTACGGTTGAGTCCATTTCAGCAAAACAACTTCAGGCAGTTTCTGCAAATCAACTGGATCAGGTTTTACAAGCAAATTTGCCTAATTCCCAGGTTCGTCTCTCATCGGGACAACCCGGAACGGCTTCCCTGATTCGTGGACGTGGAGTTAACTCTGCTCTTACTTCAACAACTCCAGTTATATATGTTGATGGAGTACGCGTAGATAATACGAGTGGTTTTTCACTCGGCATTGCTACAGGTGGTGCACAGAGTTCTGCTATAGCTGATATACCAATTGAGAATATTGAACGTATCGAGGTACTTAAAGGCGGTGCGGCTACCACTCTCTACGGATCGGACGCTGCCAACGGTGTGATACAGATTTTTACCCAAAAAGGTGTTCAGGGAGCTACACGTTTCACGTTAAGATCTAATGTAGGTGCGGTTTCTGGAACGCGGGATTTTCTGAAATATGATGAAACAGCAGATATTCTGTTCGAAACCGGTATGTATCAAGAATATTCATTGTCCGGAAGCGGTGGTACGGAAGATATAACCTACAGTTTTTCTGGTACAATGATAGATAATGACGGATTCCGGCCGAATAATGAGCAGGTTCGCCATAATTTACGAACTTCCATTAGTGCTCAAATAAATCCGGTTGTTAATTATAATGGATCTATCGGATTTACAAGTAATGAGTTCGGAAGAGATTATAACGCCAATACCTCTTTTTCAACTTTTGGGAACCTGGAAGGCGGGACCCATGGAGATATTTCTGATCTGTCAGATACCGAGTTTGCAGATCTCAGAACAGAAGTGGCAGATTTGCAGGGATTGGTTGAGGTTGCCGAAAATGTTAAGCGGTTCCAGACTTCTCATCAGTTGCAATTCGATCTCATGGATGACTGGTCTGCCAAAGCGCTGGTAGGACTTGACAGCCGAAACAGTCGGCAGCGGGAAGCCCAGACCAATCGCTTTCTTATTTCCGGAGGATTTGTACCTGATGGTACCACTGACCAAGGTTCGCTCACCACTTTTGATCGTGATTTCCTGGGTATAACTGTTGAGGCCAGCACCACATATCGGAAAGATTTTGGGGATTTCTCCTCTATTACAGCACTGGGCGGACAGCTGTTCCGTACCGATGATCGCCAAATTAACGCTACGGCAAACGAAGTTCCTGACGGATCTAAAACCATAAACAGTGGTGCTTCGGTATCAGCCCAAGACTTCAGGCGTACAGTCGCTCAATGGGGTGGTTATGTCAACGAGAATTTTGGCTATAAAGACCGGTACTATGTAGAAGTAGGACTCCGGGTTGATGGCAATACCGCATTTGGTGAAGAGGTAGGACCTCAGTATTATCCCAAAATTGGAGCAAGCTACAGTATTTCTTCGGAACCTTTTTTCCGAAATGCAATTTCAACTGACTTTATCTCAAACCTGAAATTTCGCGCCAACTTTGGAGTGGCCGGTAATTTTCCTACTCCATTCTCCAATAAGACGCTGGCAAACATCGATCCGTTCCTCGGTGGGCAGTCCATCGAATTCGGTGCTCCCGGTGATCCCGAGTTGAAACCGGAAAAATCTACCACTTATGAAATAGGAGGAGATCTGGCATTTGTCAATGATCGCATCAGTTTTGAAGCTACCTATTTCCAAACCGTTACTGAAGACGCTCTTTTTAATGCACCCTTTGCGCGGTCAACCGGCCTTACCAATGCGTTGAGAAATATTGGTGAAATCGAAAATAGTGGTATAGAAGTAAGCTCAAACTTTGTGATACTTCAATCCAGTGATTATGGGCTTCGGTTTAATGCTTCTTTTAATACCCTTACCAATGAAGTAACCAGTAATGGTGGGACTGCACCATTTGCTGTAGGTGGCTTTTCATTTCTTGGTTCTTGGGTTGATGAAGGAAAGTCGATCGGCTATTTCAGAGGTAATAACCCTATTTTTGCTGAAGACGGAAGTCTGGAAGATGTAGAGCCCAATGCCAATCTGGGAAGTCCCATTCCTGATTACTTTGGTACTTTTGGAGTAAATGCGAACTATAAGAACCTCTCATTGACGATTTCGACTGACTACCAGAAAGGCGCCCAGGGAGTAAACACAGATGAGGTACTTCGCTTCTTTAGTGGTCTTTCCGATGATCGTATTCCCGAGGCCTCGATGAGCGAAAGTTTCTTCGATCTGGCCGGTGTGTGGGTTGAGGAAACCGAATACCTGAAGGTGCGTCTTATTTCTTTGGACTATGCTGTTCCCGAACAACTTTATGATGGCTACGCCAGACGGATCAGCATTGGTGCATCAATACAAAATCCTTTGAACTTTGCCGCATCCACATTCGATCCGGAGATAACCGGTGCCAGTATTGGTACTCAGGGTGGCAACACCTCAGTGGGTGTAGGTGGTTTCGGTTTCGGTACCGAATCTCCCCCCAGAACATTCTTGGGCAAGGTAAGAATCGATTTTTAATGAATTGCATAACTGCCAAGTGAAGAAATTTAAAGACTTTAAAATCTAATTATTATGAAAAAACTAATATTTTTATGTACACTGCTTCTGGCGTTTTCGTTTGAGGCGTGTGATCTTGTCGATGGTACAGGAGTCGAAAATCCGGATTTAACCCTTGATCAAGCTCTTAGTCAACCCAACTCGGCAGAACGCTGGGTAAATGGACTCAAGGAACAGCTTGCTACGACATATAATGAATTCATTGTTACAGCAGAGCTTACTACCGACAATTATGTCAACAATGAAACGTTCTTTAACCAGAATGTTGATAGCGGAACCCTGCGTGATATCGATGACGATTTCGATGATGCACAGCATGCTATAGCAACTTTGCGAGAACAAGCTGAATTTGGTCTGGAAACGGTACTGGCTGCAGATGAAGGTGCAGCAGGTGGGAGCCTGGAAGCTGAAATGCATTTCTACAAAGGTGTAGCCAACGTGTTGGCCGGTGAATTGTTTACAGCACTTCCACCCGATGGTGATACAGTAGCCGTCGCTCCAAGTGAACATTTTCAGACTGCGGTGCAGGATTTCCAAAATGCCATTGATATAGAACCAACGGTCGGTTATTACATTGGCCAAGCCCGTGCCTATTATAATCTTGGTGACAAGGCCAATGCCCGGGATTTGGCTCAGACTGCAATCGACAATAATGCGACCAATGACTATCTCAGGTCCGTTGAATTTGACGGCGTTGATGGGCCAAGTAATACCTTGCAGGATGCTGTTGCAGACCGTTCCAGCTTTGATGATCTGCAACCTTTGCCACGCCTTGACTTCCTGGATCCAAAATATGGCCAGGCGGGCGACCAAGAGTCACCAATTCCTATGCTTAAGATAGAGGAAGCTTATCTTATTCTGGCTGAGGCTGAGTTATCTGACAACAACCTCACTGATGCTCAACAGCAGCTGGATAATCTGCTGGATGTAGTCAGTAACCGACCAACCCGTGACTTTAACGAACTGGCGGAAGAACGTGTGGAATCGGATGAAGTAACACAGCGGCCGAATGAAGCAGCTTATGAAGTTCGTGCCAGCGCTGATGATCCATTTCGTTCCGGACTGGTACTGGATCGCACGGAAGCTACAACTGTACCTACCGTTTCCGGCACTTCTGTTACTTCTACCATGATCAACGGTCTATCAGATACCGGTGCTGATGCTGTTGAGTTACTCTATCTCTTGCGACAGGAGATATTCATGGGAGAAGGACGCCGTATGGTCGATCTCGGAATTAGATGGCCGACTTCTGAGAATGAGGCTCTTAATAATCCTAATATCACCGACGCTGACCGACAGCCAACAGTACCATCAGATTTGCCGCCTATTTCTGAATTTGATGATTTTACTCCTCTTCCTCCGGATGGAAGTTTTCAGGTTACAATTTTGCATAACCTGAACGCAGTTCTGGGAGCAAGAGGAACTAAATTCGATTAAACAAACTATTAAAAAAAAGAAAAGGCAGCAATGATGTTAATACATTGCTGCCTTTTTTGTTTAATGGCGAATTAAGATGTTATAAAACTTCTACAGAACCATCTTTATCTCTGGCGTTACTATAAAGCAACAATCAGTGGATAGATTGATCATTTTTTGGCTAACTACCAATGATCACATTACTGTCAATCTTAAACCTGTCAGGTTTAACTTAGGTATTAAACAACCAAATGCAACACAGGTTTTATCCGGCATTTTATCGTTAACATAACATTAAAGAGGCCTTATCAATATATGTCCATTTAACCACCGCTGTTTCTGCTGGTATTGAACAGTAAAGTAATGCTGGCTCCGGTCGAGAATATAATTATTGAAAGGATAGAACTCAGATGGCATAACAGTCCGCTGAAAATTATAATTATATTCAGGATCACCGCGGTTATAAGAATATGACCATTGCATTTTATCCAGGCTTCGTTGTACATACCAAGGCGGTCCGAACAATATATACAACATGCCCGCATCGGTCTTCCAGCCTTCTTTAAAATTGGAAAACTGCTTGTTTGCCTCTTCGACTCTCTCGTAGAAGAGCCTGATGACATGTCGGGTAATACTCTTATTGCCTACATTCTTAAGCCAAAACTTGTCAATTTCATTTTTCAGTGTGTCATCATTGGAAATAGACATCAGGTTTTCATATTCCCCTTCACTCATCAGATAAACCAGGGGACGAGCCATTTCCCGAATATTTTTTACTGACGGATAGTTGGTGCTTTTAACGCTGTAGTCACGTGCTTTAAAAAGATCATCTTTTCCCGACTCTGTTTCTGCTGTCACTTCAAATCTGTAATTTCCATGCCGGTGACGGGGAAATATATATTCGATTAATACGCTTCCTTCTTCAATTAATGTTCGCCGGTTTGTCTGTACTATCTCCTCTTCACCATAATTTATACCTTTATTACGAATATCACCCTTGCTAATATTATTGTAGTGCAAGGGACGTGCGGCGGTTGTATCCGCCAGAAAACGACTCAGTTTAGAATTGAGGGTCAGAGGGTTATTTTCGTTATTATTGGTAGCCTGCAAGACAAATTTCAGAGAATCAATTTTAGCCGGAACATCATAAGTTGTAACAGGTACCCATTCGGAATTTTTCTTGTCAATCTCCTTGCCAAGCAGTTGAATTCCGGTCAGGGAGGCAATTTCACTATTGGGGTCGGGAATCTGTGTCTGAGATGTCCTGGTACTGTGTTTACCGGAATTTCGATCCAGTACAGTGAAATATATCTCGTAATTTCCCGGCTTGGTCTGGATTTCTTTTCTCAGTGTGAATACATCTTGGCGACTGGCTATAGAATTATCTTCTTCCTTTATTTCATATGAAAACTGTTCTGTTTTTACAACTTGCTTCGCATCGGTATCTTTTACCTGGATTTCGACTGTAATATCAGCTCTGAACTGTTCGTCTTCTTTTTTATATATAAGACTGCCGAATACAATATCTGAGGTGAGCTTAATCAGAGGTTGGTTATCTTCATTGAGAATACCGATAGTAGAAAGTCGAATTTCAGGATAACCCGCCTGATATTCATAAGTAGATCCGCGCTGAATATCAGGATTAAAAGAACGTGCGCAGGATAAACTTATGAATCCCGCTATAAGAGTGGCATATATGAGATGGGAGGTTTTATATTTAATTTTACATGAATTCAAAGTAATGAAGCTTTCGTGATGATTGGTATATATATATACCAAAAAAGCAGTTCAATGATTCGGAAAAAATAAATTTTCCACGATCAGCTTATAAATTAATGCATCTGATCAGGTAAAACGGATATTTCTTATTCCTACTAAAACCACCTTGCAGGTATTTTGGTAAGTTTAGAGCAGGAAGCAAATATCTGTTAATCACAAATAACGATTAAAGGGATAATTTCATACTTTAGGGTAAAAATTATCGGTTGTTATTATTAATTTATTTGATTGATAAAATGACGAAACCATTGGTAGTTTTAAATAAAATTATTTATACGCTCTTCAACTTTATTTGATTACAAGTGACGAATTAAATCATTTAACACCTGTGGTTTAATACAGTTCTGTTACTTCAGAACTGGGAAAAACATATTTAGCAGGATAAAACGTTTTTATTTAAACAGATTTAAAAGGAAAATAATTTATGAGTATCGGCGAAAGAAGGACCAAAATAGTTTGCACATTAGGTCCAAGCAGTAATTCCATTGAAAACATTGATAAATTAGTCAGACACGGTATGAATGTAGCCCGTGTTAACTTTTCCCACGGAAGCCATGAAGAACATGGGCAGCTAATAAAAAACATCCGTAAAATTGCTGATCGATACGATGCCAGTTTACCCATACTGGCTGATTTACAGGGGCCCAAAATAAGAGTCGGCACAATGACAAATGGGGAGCAGGAAATTAAAAAAGGGGATTACGTTACTCTGACATCCGAGGAAATGGAAGGTACTTCTGAAACCATTCCGGTCGATTACAAGAATCTTGTAACTGACGCAAACGAAGGAAATAAAGTTCTGATAGACGACGGGTTACTTGAATTAAAAATTGTAAAAAGAAATGAAAAGGATCTGATTGCCAAAGTAGTAGTTGGCGGGACATTGAAATCACGAAAAGGAGTAAATCTGCCTGATGCCGATATATCGATGTCTTCACTAACGGAGAAGGATATTAAAGACCTTGAGTTTGCTGTTTCCCAGGATGTGGATTACATCGCTATGTCGTTTGTTCGTTCTGCTGATGATATTCAGAATGTGCTTTCCAGGGTTCGTGCGCTGGGATCACAGGCAGGCGTTATTGCCAAAATTGAAAAGCCTGAAGCCGTCGAAGTCATCAATGATATTATAGAGGAATCAAACGGAATTATGGTAGCCCGTGGAGATCTCGGTATTGAAATAGCAAGTGAAAAGGTTCCGCTGATTCAGAAAAAGATCATTGAGAAATGTCGAAAGGTTGGTAAGCCTGTAATTACAGCTACACAGATGTTGGATTCCATGATTAACAATCCCCGGGCAACCAGGGCAGAAAGTTCTGATGTGGCAAATGCCGTTCTTGACGGTACCGATGCTGTTATGTTATCCGGTGAAACCGCCGCAGGAGCATATCCTATTGAATCCCTGCAGACGATGGACAAGATTTGCCGTTCCATTGAACATAATGCCAGTCATATTTATAATAGTCTCAGCTATCGAAAACCGGAATGGAAAGAGAAGCAGGTTATTGAATCACTTGCCTATTCCTGTGTAGTACTGGCTGAGAATGTAGAGGCAAAGGCAATAAGCACGATTACTCATTCGGGAAGTACTGCACGCCGGATATCCAAGTTTCGGCCGCGGGTGCCGATCGTAGCTTTTACAGAAAGCGACGAGGTGCGTCGCCAGCTCGGTTTAGTCTGGGGTGTTCAGCCCGTTAAGATTGATGAAATTTTTGATACTGACAAGAGTGTAAAAAAGATGGAAGATTATTTAAAGAAACATGGACTCGTAAGTATAGGAGAGCGGGTTATTATAGCTACGGGGATGCCTGTCGCGAAACGCGGCCGAACGAATATGATTAAAGTGAGCACGATAGAATAAAGAAAACCTGTCAGCGTGCGGCGAATTTCCGCTCCTGACAGCGTTTTCTCGTTCGCCGGGGAATCCAACCACCCCCGGCCCCTCCTTCATAAGGAAGGGAGTATTTCTGTTGCCATTGGATTTTTTAGATATATGATTCTAAAAACCAGCATCTGAATGAAGAACGAGCAGTTCAAAACATTTCTGATAGATATTTGAGGCTGTCTAAAAAGTCTTTTTTGCTTTTCGAAAACTTAAATTTTTTAGGTGTAGACCTCCAAGGTTTCAGAAACCTTGGAGGTCTCCTCGAAACAAAATTAAATCTTAAAAAATTAACTGAAATTTATAGGGATATTACTTTTTAGACAGCCTCATTAAGGGGTGGTTGCCTTATAGGTCTCAATCCAATGCAAAATTCATGAAAGTACAGCTGTAAGGGTGATTTTTATGGTAATCAAACAGGGACTGATCCGTTTCTGATAACAGTTAAAAATTCTCTATTTTAAGTTAAACATATCAATAATGTTGAAGTAAAACCGTTTTGCTAAACCGCTTCATACTCATATTATGTTCACTATTGCTGATCGGCTGCAGCGGTTCACTGAAAAGCTCATGGACTAATTTCAGAGCTTATTATAATACCTTTCATAATGCTAAAGAATATTACAGGAGTGGAATAGAACAAGTTGAAAAGCAACCTGTGGAACTTGATCCCGAGTCGCCGGTAAGAGTCCATCCGCCGCCTGTTATGGCGGGAGATGAAGATTTCCAGGTAGCTATCAGCAAAGGAGCCCGTGTCCTGCGAAAATTTTCGGAATCGAAATGGACGGATGACGCTTTGCTACTCATAGGCAAGGCTTATTATCATCGCATGGAATTTCATCCCGCACTCGAAAAATTCGAAGAACTTTACCAGGTCACTGAAAGTGACAATATGAAACACCGTGCAATAGCCTGGAAAGGTATCACTCTCCTCGACCTTACTGATTATGAAGAGGGAATAAGCTATCTTCGCAGTGAACGCGGGAATGCTTCCAACAATTGGACGCCCTCAGCACTGGCTGAAGTACAGGTTATAGAAGCCGAACATCATGCATTTTTGGGTAATTGGGAACAGTCTGTGGATCTGTTAGGCTCAGCTATATTTGAAATTGAGAATCAGGATCTTCGCGGTCGCAGTTATTTTTTGTTCGGACAAGTGCTGGAAAAAGCAGAAAGATACGGGGAAGCTTATTATGCATATTCACAGGTCGCAGAAAATTTCACCGGTTTTGAATATAACTATTGGGCAGCTGTAAAACAGGCACAGGTGGCAAGGCTGGATGGTAATTATAATTTTGCACTCAGCCTTTTAAGTAAAATAAGTAAGGACGATAAATATTATGACCGGCGTAGTGAAATCTTATTCCAAACGGCCCAAACGTATGAAATGAGCGGTGATATAGAAACAGCAGAGGAGTTATATCTCAATCTGCTTTCGATGCGTAATCTGGATCAGGCTGATAATTCGTACCGCTCATCCGTTTATTACCGCCTGGGCAAAATTTACAGTGAGTCTTATGGACAATATGAACTTGCCGAAGCATATTTCGATTCAGCTTCTTCTCTGATTAGTGACAAAAATAACATTTCAGACAATGAACAGGTAGAAACTCTTGCAAAAAACTATCGGGCTTATAATTCCCTGAAATCACATATTCAGAGAGCCGACAGCCTGTTGTGGCTGGGTTCTCTTCCACCTGAGAAGTTGGATTCTGTTCTGCAGGTGCTAAAAAAACAGAAACTCGGGGAAAAACAGAAGCAACGGACCAGTGAAAGCATCCAAAATATGGAACAGACCGAAGAAGATCGAATTGCCTCGAGTTCTTCACTCCATGGTTTTCTTAACTATAAAAACAGCAACATGGTCCGGGAGGCTCACAGTGAGTTTCAGCTTGTATGGGGTAATCGTCCCCTTGTGGATAATTGGAGACGTGTTGAAGCTATTGAAAACACGATTGCATTTAATAAAGAAGAGATATCTTCGGAACAGGGAAATAATAATACCGGTACAGATGAGGTTCTTTTGGATGTTAGCAACATTCCCGCCGATGATAATGCAAGAGAAAAATTAAAGCAGGAAATTATAAGTGCTAAATATGAATTGGGAAATCTGTTTTTTATTAATTTGGAGCGTCCGGACAGTGCTCGTTACTATTATCTGCAGGTGATTAACCAGAGCGACAGTGAAGACACGTTGGTTCCCATGGCTATGTACTCGTTATTTGAGCTTTATAATGTACAGGAAAACAGTGACAGCCTTCAAATATGGGGCGAGAGAATTCTATATAAATATCCTGAGTCTAATTTTGCAGAACGCGTGAGAGACAGATTGGAGATTACCGATGAGAATAAAACTGACAGTACTGAAAAGATTAAAGCAGAATACCGGCAAATTCTGAGTAAATATGAAAACAGTGCTCCTGAACTGCGTTCTTTAGCATTGGCTAACCGGAGCAATGAATTGGCTCCACATATACATTATCAGGCGATAGAAGAATATATAAGTCAGGCAAGAAGCCGAAAAGCTGCACCGGATTCTGCAGTTTCCGATACAAGCAGGAATGTTTCTTCCACAGAAAATAATTCCAGTGCATATTGGGACAGCGTCCGAATTATGTTGCAGGAACATATTTCTTTATTCAGTGACAGTCCCCATTCTCAGCGAGTATCGCTGCTTCTCAAAACGTTGAAAGAACAGAATAAATAAGCCGCGGATTTTCGCGGATAAAACGGATGAGGAATAGCATACTAAGGTATAGGAGGGATTCAGGTATTTCGCTTTAGATAGAAAAAGAATAAATCCTTCAAATCCGTACAAATCCGCGGCTAAAATATTCGTGGCTTATAATTTTTAAAAAATTACGCATCGTTTGAAAGCTGATATATTGAATCCAGATCTCTCTCTTCAAGATACTTGTCAAGTTTTTTATTAATCTGTTTGACCAAACCCGGTCCTTCATAAATTAATCCGGTATAAACCTGTAACAGGTCGGCACCGGCAAGCAGCATATCAAGGGCTGTTTCAAAAGAATCGATGCCGCCGACACCTATAACAGGTTTTTGTCCTTTAACTTCTTCGCTGATCCATTTTATAAGCTCCATGCTTTTTGAGGCAAGGGGTGGACCGCTTAAACCGCCCTGCCCGATTTCATCGAGTTCATTCTCAGAAGTGATAAGTGAAGCGCGGCTGGATGATGTATTGGAAGCTACATAACCATGCACTCTATGCTGTTCACATACGTCGAGCAGTGAAATTAACCGGTTTCTGGTCAAATCAGATGAAAACTTAATAAGGGTAGGCACCATTCTGGCATCATTTTTTATTTTCAGTGCACTCAGCAGTTCATTAAGGGCGGCCGGTTCCTCGAATGTCTTGCCATCAGATGTGTTGGGACAAGAGATATTAACCGTAATATAACTGCCGATTTTGCCGGCTTCTCTAAAACTGAAAACGTAATCCCGAATGGCAGCATCTCCAACAATATCAGGATTATGCGTTTTAGCTATATTAATGCCAAGCGGTATATCAAAAGCCATGTTTTTAAGTCGCTTCACAATAGTTTTAGCACCATCGTTATTTAATCCCATCCTGTTGATCATAGCCCGGTCTTCCGGGAGCCGGAAGGCCCGTGGTTTGGGATTACCTGTATTGGGATTAGCTGTAATACTTCCAATTTCCACAAACCCGAAACCCAGAGCGTCCATTATGGTGGGAAGTTTTCCATTTTTGTCAAAACCGGCAGCAAGTCCTATAGGATTTCGAAAACTGAACCCCCAGATTTCCTGGTTCAGTTTCGGTGATTGAAAATTATAAACAGAGCGGATCAGGGATTGTAATAATGAGCTTCTTGAAGCTGTTTCTGCAAATGTTTGTATTGCATCATGCGCACGTTCTGCATCAAGCTGAAATAATAATGGTTTTACTAAGGATTTGTATATCATGATATGACTAACGTTTTTTTCGAAAAATTCCCCATTCCTTGCAGCCGACCCATCCCAAGCCCCTCCCTATTCCACTGAAATCCACAGTGGAACAAGGAGGGGTTTTGAAACCAAAGGTGTAGACTACCTTCAAGGTGGCCTACACCTTTGAGGTCACTCCTTCCTTGTTCCGTGGTTTTGCGGGAGGAAGGGGCCGGAGCCTGCTCTACGAAGCCAGCGGTTTTGGGGCGTAGTTGAGGATGGGACTGAAAAGCAACGGACTTGGAATTCGGGAAAAAACCTGCAGAATTGTTATCTAAATAATGCAAATTGTATTATGACTGAAAGATTATAAAAAGTTCTGATAGCACTTTTAGGGTATATCCGCTTAACAAGTAACTGTACAAAAACATTAACCAGTCTATTAAGGTAACAACCTCAGACAGAACGAGAAAGCATTATATATGGAGTTCGACTCAATTGAAAAAGTTACAAATTATTTAGATAGCATTCCGAAATTTCAGTCGAAGGGTACTGAAGCAGCTAAATTTGATCTTTCAAGATTCAGAAAATTCTGTGATTCCATAAATAATCCCCAGGACAGCTTCAATTCGGTGCATGTAGGTGGTACCAATGGAAAAGGGAGTACGTGCTGTATACTGGCTACTGTCTATGAACAGGCGGATTATAAAACAGGTTTGTATACTTCCCCGCATATTATCTCATTTAATGAACGGTTCCGGGTAAAAAGTTCAAACATACCGGATGAATTGCTGATCACTTTCTTTAACAATTTTTCCGAACAGATAAAAAAATATCAACTTACTTTTTTTGAGATTAGTACGGCGATCGCTTTTTGGTGGTTTGAACATGAAAATGTTGATTTGGCTTTTATAGAGGTGGGACTGGGCGGACGTTTTGATGCAACAAATGTAATTACTCCATTACTCTCTGTTATTACCAGTATAGGACTTGATCATACGGATATACTTGGTCATACATTGAAGAGAATTGCCGAAGAAAAGGCCGGCATCATTAAACCCGGTAAACCGGTCATAATTGGAAATTTGGCACAGGAAGCCCGAAAAGTAATTGTAAAAAAAGCCCGGCAGCAAAACAGTAAAGTAATTTCCGTTGATGAGGTGGCTCCCGGTTATCTTGGCCCGGGTCGTTTCGAAATTACAGATGAGAAGAATAAAATTATATTTAATACGGATCTTTTAGCTCCGGTACAGGCTATAAATATTGGCTTGGCCTGGCAAACAGTAAAGCAATTAGTTGCCACTTATTCCGTTAACAAAGAGCAGTTTCAAGAGGGAATACAAAATGTGGGAATAAAATACCCTTTCGTCGGTCGATTCTGTCGATTGCTGCCGGATTTCCGGTGGTATTTTGATGGAGGACATAATTCTGAGGCCGTAAAGGCAATGAAAAAAGCCATCAGTACAATACAACCGGTAAATGAAACAGTATTGGTTCTCTCATTGATGAAAGATAAAATTAATAAAGAATTACTAACAGAATTTTTGGAATTCAAAAAAATCTATTATCATGAACTAGACACAGACAGGGCAGCTACATTGACAAATGTCAAGAAATGGTTGCCGGATGTGCGTTCATTTCCAGCAGATAGAAAACATAAACAATCTCTTTTAAAGGATTTAAAATCGGAATTAGTAATTTTTGCTGGAAGTTTTTACTTTTACGCAACGGTTCGGGATTGGCTAAACATAATTACTAATAACCGTTGAAAATCTTATCTACCTGATTTACTCCCTATTTTGTTTAACAGTGTAGATCAATTCTCTTTACTGCTATACGAATACTTGTAGAATTATTTTATTCATCGCAAATCATATAAAATTATAGAACTATTGTTATGTCGGATTACCAAACCGATACTATTACCGTTGACGACCTTGATACCTTGCACGAAATGACGGTAAGGGAACTTCAAAATGTAGCACGCGAACAGGGATTAAAATCTGTAAGCGGCCTGCGAAAAGAAGAACTTATTAAGCGACTTTCCCAGTCGATCAGAGACAGGGCAGAGGCTGAGGCTTCTGATAAATCAAGTGATGATTCCAACCGGGATATTGAGCTTGCTTCCGATCAGCATACACAGCCGTATGATACGAATACCCGCTCTGGCAGCAGAAACCGGAAAAGAGGCAATAAAAGCGGTTCGAAAGGCGGGAAGAAGAAAAAAAGCGTTCACGATATTCTTCCTGAATCCGAGGCACCGACTCTTCATGAACGTCTGGAAGAAATTGAACCGGATCTGGGACCTTACCTGATACAGGAAGGAACTCTTGAAATTTTGCCTGACGGGTATGGATTCCTGAGATCGGTTAACTACAACTATAAGGCCAGTCCTGACGATATCTATGTCTCGCCTTCACAAATCAAGCGGTTTCGCCTGAAACAGGGCGACTGTGTGATTGGCATTATCCGTCCGCCGAAAGTCGGAGAGCGTTATTTCGCTCTGCTTCGTGTAGATGGGGTCAATGGCAAAATTCCTCACGATATGGATAACCGGGAAGATTTTGAGGATCTGCTCCCCATTTATCCTGAAGAACGTTTCAAACTCGAGCACAGAGCCAGCGAGTACACCACACGGGTTGTAGATCTTTTTGCTCCCCTGGGCAAAGGTCAGCGCGGATTGATTGTCGCACAACCCAAGACAGGTAAGACAACAATTCTCCGGAATATTGCCAACGCCGTCAACCAGAATAATCCGGAAACGAAAGTTATTATTCTGCTTATCGACGAGCGGCCGGAAGAAGTTACGGAGATGGAACGATCGGTGGAAAATGCCGAGGTTGTTGCCTCTACCTTTGATGAGAAGCCGGAGAATCACATCGGGCTGTCAGAAATTGTTTTTGAGAAAGCCAAACGGCTTGTAGAAAGCGGCCATGATGTGTTGATGCTGATGGATTCAATCACCCGTCTTGCACGCGCCTATAATATTTGTGTACCTACATCCGGTCGTACAATGTCGGGCGGAGTCGATTCCGAAGCTTTAAAAGCACCGCGCCAGCTTTTTAGTTCGGCACGGAATATTGAGAATGGCGGAAGCCTCTCCATATTGGCTACCGCGCTGGTTCAGACAGGCTCGCGTATGGATGACCTGATTTTTGAAGAATTCAAGGGTACAGGCAATATGGAGATCGTACTCGACCGGAATCTGTCGGATCGCCGGATATTTCCTGCGATAGATATCTTCAAAAGCGGAACACGCCGTGAAGAACTTATTGTGCCCGATACAGAACGTGAAAAGGTTGTATTACTGCGCCGGTATTTAAACCGCATGAATGCTTTCGAAGCAATGGAATTCACTCTCGATAAGATGAAGGGAACTAAAGATAATGAAGAATTCCTGCTCTCAATGAATAAGTGATACCAGATACTGGATGCCAGATGCCGGATACCTCGTTTCTAGCGTCTCGTTTTTCACATCTTGCTTTTCATTCTGTGCAAATCTGCTCAATCCGTGTTATCTGCGTTCCATTCCCTCAGTAAATCAAAACTCAATCCCTCAACAACATATACTGCTTGTCTTCATTTTTGACCAGTTTACCTGACTGTGCATACTTCGAATGATAAAACAACATAACAGCCTGTTCTTTATGTGCCTGACGGAGAAGCTGAACTTTTTTCTTTTTAGCCTGAACAGGATCAACATCCATTTGGTGCAATCCATAATGATTAAGATGATGTTCGGATGGCAATAAATCACCCAGGTAATATGCATAATTATTTTTCCGGCCGAGACGCACTATCTGATGTCCGGGGGTATGTCCGCCGGTCCACAAAATGGAAACGCCGGACAAAACTTCATACATGTTCTCATTGATAAGATTAACCTTCTGATCTGCTATCAGCCGATAGAAATCATCCAGATAATACCCTGCTCCTTTTTCTTTTTGTTCGGTATCTGTTTGTGTTAACGCATATTTCCACTCTTTTTCATGCAGATGGTATGTAGCATTTGGAAAAGTCGGAAGGATTGCAGAATTCTCTCCGGAATATGAACTTCCTGCGGCATGATCGTAGTGCAGATGAGTTAAAATAACATGTGTGATATTTGCAGGGGCAAGATTAAATATCTGCAGGTTTGTCCTGATATTAGAAACATCCGTATAGTCGCTTCCTGTATCAAGTCCCCATCCCAGTCCCGGATCTATAATTATATGCTCGTCACCGTTGCTTACCAGTACAGGGTTTATTCCAACAATAGCAGAGTTTGAAGGAGCAAAAATAGAATTGCGGTTTTTTCCTTTTTTCTCCTGTACGTTCGCGGAGAGACGATTTATGTGTCCATCGTCAAAAACCTCGAATTTTCCTTCACTGAGTTGTTCTACCTTAAACGGTCCGATTTTCATCCGGTAAATAGTTTAAATTTTATGAAAAACTCTAATATGTTATTTCATTCTATCATTCACTGTTAGGCATAATAAACTACCATCAATAGTCCCCCTTAACAAAGGGGGAATTAAAGGGGGTTGTTGGACCATCTTTGTGTAAGAAAACAAATTGGAATTCGGCTCAATATCTTCATTATAACAAATTATTGCTATCTTAGCGATTAAGCTCATATTCCTGGAAACAACCCCCGCGGCTAAAGCCGCACCCCCTTTGCTAAGGGGGATTTTCCAGGCAGTTCAATAATCATCAAAATATCATCTGCTAATTACTCAATAACCAATTCATATGGGAACAGAGTCAGAATACTTCCTTTTGAAAACATTTCAGCTTGTTTTTTCAGTTTTTCTATTTCAGAATTTGGGAAAAGGCCTATTTGGCCAAGTAAATTTTTTGCCTGTGCATTTGCCGATCCCATTAGCAGCTCATAAAATGTTTTGGCTTTTGGATAGGTTTCCAGCGTATATTCTGAGATATCGGCTTTTCCTGCTGCAAGGCGAACAGCCTGATCCATTCCTCCCAAAACATCCACCAATCCATTTTCCCGGGCATCTGCTCCTGTCCATACCCGACCCTGTGCGATGACATCTACTTCATCCACTTTCATATTGCGTGATTCAGCCACCTTCTCAATAAATGAACGATACGACTTGTCCACGAATTGCTGGAAAGCTTTTGCTTCGCTGGAAGTAAAACCCCGGTTCATAGTAAGCCAGTCGGCATGCTCATTTGTTTTAATTCCATCAAAAGTGATACCCAATTTTTCGTTAAACAGTTCTCTCATATTAAACTTCGTTCCAAACACACCGATAGAGCCGGTAATAGTCGTGGGTTCCGCTACAATTGAGTCTGCTGCCATTGCGATATAATACCCCCCGGAGGCAGCAATAGGTCCCATGGATACTATTACCGGAATATCATTTTTCGTTTCCTTCAGTTTATTCCAGATCATATCGGAAGTACTGCTTGCACCGCCCGGACTATTCACCCTTACAACAAGAGCTTTAACATCATTGTTATCCTGAATTTTCTCCAGCTGTTCTTCAATAAACTTTACGGTGATATACTGTTGATTACTTAAGGGCGAATCAGAATTTAAATCAGGGAGAATGGGTCCGTCAGCGTATAGAACAGCAATTTTATCGGAAGACCCGCTTGCAGGTACTCCCGCAGTTTGATTCGAAACCCTGCTATAACGTTTATGAGAAACCGTTTGCAGCGTACGGTCTTCATCTATCTCCATTCGTTTTTTTATAAGGGATGTAAGTTCTTCGTCGTAAAGTAACGAATCTACAAATCCTTCCTCGAAAGCGAAGGAAGAGGTAAGGCGTGGTTCACTATTAAGAATACTATTTAATTCATCTGCAGTGTATCCTGTTTTGCTGCTGACCGCAGTTAAAAAGGTCGAGTGAATCTCATTTAATATCTGGGTTAGCTGATATTCATTTTCTTCGGAAAGATCCTGGCGGAAGTAAGGTTCCACGGCACCTTTATATTTCCCGTGCCGGGTGATTTCCGTTTCGATTCCCATTTTTTCAAATAATCCATCATAAAAGGTAACCTGGCTGAAAAAACCGTCAAACTCGAAATAGGATTCCGGTGGAGAAAACACCGAGTCGGCGGCAGAAGCAAGAAAATATCCTTTTTCGTTAAATCCGATATCATTGGTAGTCGCAAAAACAAATTTATCCGATCGTTCATTAAACTCACTGATAAGCCTTCTTGCCTCCTCCAGGTTGGCCCATCCCTCCGAAATAAAATCAATGCGCAGCAAAATACCTTTGATTTTATCATGACTTTCAGCTTTTTCAAGGTTTTTTTTCAATGATTGAAGCGATACTTGATCCTGACTGCCCTGGCTGAATATTTCATCCATTGGGTTTGATGATGTTTGACTGGGGATCGAACCACTTAAAGCAATTTCCAAAACTGTGTTCTCGCGAATATAGGGTTCTGCTTCATCGGCACTGCTTGAAATAGTGATCAACAGCACGATGAATATGAGAAACAAGGCGATAAAAGTACCCAGTGTTGCAGCTAAAAGGGTTTTAAAAAATTTCATTCTTTATAATGTCGATTGGTTGCAGGTGTAGTTTAACAGTGAATTTTATTACGGATATTATACGGGTATGTTATGAAAAGGCTAAATGATATACAATGCCGCATACCCAGTGAACAGTGTGTCAGTGGACAGTGAACAAGGATATACAGGCATTCGACAGCGTCTTGCTTTTATCCTGTGCAAATCCGCTCAATCCGCGTCATCTGCGTTCCATTCCCCCTCAATAAATCAAAACTCAATTCCGGGTAACCTGATTTGTATAATAAAATGCTTTACATTGAATTTTGTCTATCCCCAGAATTGGTGAAAAAATGAGTCAAAAGCTTAATTCCACTGTTACGGTAGATCTTAGGGTACTTCGAAATAACCTGAAAGTACTGAGGCGGAAAGTTAAGGCTGCTGCGGAAATAATGGCCGTAGTAAAGGCGGATGCTTATGGCCACGGCGCTGTACCGGTTGCAAAGGCTCTTCAGCCTCTTGTAGATTCATTTGCAGTCAATGATATTAATGAAGGTATTGAACTGCGGGAATCCGGTATTACCGGACCTATCCTTGTTTTCACAGTACCGGAAAAGGAGTTGGTGTCGCTTTATCCTGAATATAATTTAACAGCTACGGTTAGTGCGGCTATGCATTTTAATATTTTGAAAGCGGACACAGCCTATCATTTAAATTTTGACACCGGGATGGGGCGTCTTGGTTTTCTTCCCGAACAAGCCGAAAAAGTTTCAGGAATTGTGGAACAGAAAAAGGATCTCAACTGTACGGGTATATATTCTCATTTTGCTACCGCGGATAGGTCCGGTTCTGGGAAGGTAGATGAACAGTATGAATTGTTTCGACAGATTAAAAAAAGTTTTCCGGCTGATTTACCTGCACATATATGTAATACTGGGGCGAGTTCTTTTTATACATTTAATCAATTCCAGGCAGTTCGCCTGGGAATCGGATTATATGGATATGAACCGGGCGAAGAAAAAATTGAGGAATTACAACCGGTATTAACGTGGTCATCTCACCTGATTGAAACTAAAAAGAAAAAAGCGGGAGATACAATCAGTTATGGCGCTTCGTGGCATATGCCCGTGGATGGTTATATAGGAGTTATTCCGGTTGGATATGATGATGGTCTTCGAAGGAATCTTTCCGGGCAGCTGAAGGTCGAAATCAATTCAAAATTATATGATGTTGTCGGCAGGATAACAATGAATTATACCATGATATTTCTGGGTGAGCAGTATTATCCCCCCGGAACCGAAGTCGATCTGTTAACCCGGCAGAAATTGACAGCAAGAGATTGGGCTGTAAAGCTGAATACTATTCCATATGAAATATTAACAGGTATTTCTCGGAAAATTCCGAGAACATATCAAGATGGCTAGTGAAATTATAGTCCGCTTTACCACTGAGGCAGTTAGAATACTAAGTAAACGTAAGTGTGCTTAATGACTTAGTGGTAAAAGTATTGAGGTATTAGATACCGCGTATTTCCACCAATTCCACATCGAAAATCAGTGTTTCATTTTGAAGACCGGAAGCCCTCTGTGGATCGTCACTTTCTCCATATCCAAGAGAAGGAGGAATAACAATTGTTCGCATTTCACCTTCCTGCATCCCCAGTAAACCCAACCTAAAGCCATCGATTAGCGGTGAATCATTCCCTATTGGCTCCGGCGTTAGATTCTGAAACGTACGGGGTGCTTCTGAACCGTTTACATAGCTGCTTTCAAAAATCTCACCGTCAGTAGTTCGGCCGGTATACCTTACGGAAATTTCATCACGGTATATTACACTATCCTGACTGCCGCCTTCCTGAAGGACATAAAGGGTTACCTGCGCGCCTTGTGAATTTATGATTTCTTTGTTTACATGTTCCGTTGTATCAAAGGGGGCGGGAGCTCCGCTATAATCCGGTGCAAATACGTTTCTGTTGTCTTCACCACAGGCTTGCAGGATTAAGAGAGCAAATGCGACAGTTAACAGCGGTAAAAATTGGTGTTTACTTAATCTCATAATGTATTTAATACTAAAAATTTGGTGAAAATAAACGTAATAAAGTCACTTTTTCCCTGGCTGCCAAGGTAAATTTAACGGATTTGTACAGGTCAAGAAAGTATAAAATCTTAAATCCGTACATTTTTTTAGCCATCACTATTACCAAACGCTCTTTCCAGATCTTTGTTGCGTTTTCGCACTCCCATCTTACTTACCCAGACCGACAGTTGAAAAAGGAGAATTAAGGGAATCGAAATTAAAATCTGAGAAATAGGATCAGGCGGAGTCAAAAAAGCTGACATTATAAAACAGAATACGATAGCATGACGACGGTATTGCCTCAGAAATTCGGGAGTGAGCAATCCAAAGCGGGACAGAAAATAGCTGAGTACCGGAAGCTGAAATATTATCCCGCAGGAGATAACCCACATTGTCAGTGAGCTGAAGTATTCATTGATGTCAAAGTCGTTATGGATACTTGCAGATATTTGAAACTGGCTGAAAAACTGCAGCGCGAACGGAACCAGTATAAAGTAACCGAAGCAAACGCCCAGCAAGAAGAAACCGGTAATAAAAACAGTATGGCCTCTTGTTTTCCATTTTTCAGAACTTTCAAGAGCCGGTTCTATGAACGACCACATTTGATAAAAGAATATAGGGGAGCCGATAATGGCACCAAAAACGATCAGGGTACCCCAGTAGGTAAAAAACTGGCCCGGTAGTTTTCTGCTCTGGAGCGTCAGATCTATGGCATCCATTCGAAGGAATTCATAGACAATAAAGTCGGCGCGGGTAGGGCCCAGAATTACGACATCGACAAGAAAATCACCAAAAAAGAAGGCGATGATTATTCCGAGACCAATTCCCGCCAATCCTTTTATAATTCTCCATCTTAATTCTTCAAGATGGTCTAAAAAAGACATATCGGCAGTACGATCCTTCGGAGGTTTTGCCTCCGGCGGATCATTCTTCATTATTTGACGCTCTTCAGTCGGATTCATTCAGTTTGTTAGTACTTCTATAGAATGATTATGCCGTAACAAAATCATAGAGCGGAAACTGTTCACACAAGTCCCGGACTTCATTATTGACTTTCTTAATAGTAGATTCGTTAGCCGGGTTTTGTAAAACACGGTCAATTAATTCGGCAATATATTCAAATTCACCGGTTCCCATTCCCCGGGTAGTCATAGCGGGTGATCCGATACGTATTCCCGAAGTTACAAACGGACTTTCCGTATCGAAGGGAACCATATTTTTATTCAACGTAATATTTGCCTGTTCAAGAGCTTCTTCAGCCTTTTTACCGGTTAGATTTTTATTTCTCAGATCCATTAGAATAAGATGATTGTCGGTACCGTCGCTGACCAGGTTGTAATCCATTTCCAAAAATTTACCCGCCAGGGCATCAGCATTATTTTTTACCTGTTGCTGATATGTTTTAAAATCGTCGGTAAGCGCTTCGCCGAAAGCCACTGCTTTTGAAGCGATAACATGCATCAGTGGTCCTCCCTGTGTGCCCGGGAATACCGCCGAATCGAGAACTTCGCTCCAGTTTTTGGTCCGGCCCGATTTACGGGCTGTCACTCCCAGGGTATTTTCACTGTCTTTGCCAATTAAAATCATACCTCCGCGCGGCCCCCGCAGTGTTTTGTGTGTGGTTGTGGTTACCACATGACAATGGGGAAGAGGATCATTCAGTAATCCCGCCGCTATTAAACCGGCTGTGTGTGCCATATCCATCCAGAGATAAGCACCAACTTCATCTGCAATTTCACGAAAAGCTTTATAATCCAGGTCGCGGGGATATGCGGAAGCACCGATAGATATCAGTTTTGGTCTTCCTTTTTTTGCCTGCTCCCTAACCTGGTTCATATCAATGCGCCCGGTTTCTTTGTCAACACCATAGAATTTTGATTCATACAGGATTCCCGAGAAATTAACCGGCGATCCATGCGTCAGATGTCCGCCATGTGAAAGATCTAGCCCGAGCAGAGTTTCCCCCGGTTTCATAAAGCTCAAATAAACAGCTGCATTAGCCTGCGCACCGGAATGCGGCTGAACATTTACCCATTCAGCACCATATAATTCTTTAGCACGGTTGCGTGCTATATCTTCAACCTTATCGACGATTTCGCAGCCGCCGTAATATCGTTTACCCGGCAACCCTTCTGCATATTTGTTGGTTAATGTTGACCCCATTGCTTCAATGACTGCCCGGGAAGCAAAATTTTCGGAAGCAATTAACTCCAGATTATTGTTCTGACGATTTTTTTCTTCATCAAGAAGTCCATACAGAGCCGTATCTTGTTGAGCTAAGGATTTCATAAATGGTTAATCTTCCTCGGTTAGTGAATGTATTTTGTTAATCCGGCGTTCGTGGCGTCCCCCTTCAAATTCAGCATCGAACCAGGCTTTTAAAATCGGCCGTATTTTTTCTTCATCGAAGTCTGAACCGGGAAGGCAGAGAAGATTTGCATTATTATGTTGCCTGGTCAGCTCGGCAACATCTGGATCATAAACCAGTGCAGCCCGGACGTTCTTAAATTTGTTGGCTGTCATACACATGCCCTGACCGCTTCCGCAGATCAGTACCCCCTGTTCATTTTCTCCATCACTTACTTTTTTTGCCACCTGGACGGCGAAATCAGGGTAATCGACTGATTCATCAGAATGAGTTCCGAAATCAACGGGCATATGGCCCATCTCCTCGAGAATCTTTTTCGTGGTTTCCTTGGCTTTAAAACCGGCGTGATCGCTTGCGATTGGAATAATCATGGCAATAGACTCTAAACTTTTATTTACGGTGACTAAATATCTCGAAAAAAAAGGTCAGTCAAAAGGAAATGTTAAAGAAATCCGAAAGGGCAAATCCGAAATCCGAATGATCTAGTGTAAAAGCACAAAATCCAAATGTTCAAAATCCTAAACGGTTGCCAATTTTATTTTAAGGAAACCTATTTCAGAAGGTCTTACTGTTGAAGATTAATTTAATCATAACTATATGAGTAAGAAATATGATCTGGAAGATCGTACATTTAAATTTGCTAAAGCTGTGATCAAATATGTCAATGGATTGCCAAAGACTTTAGCGAATGTAGAGATTTCGAAACAAGTTATTCGTTCAGGCGGATCGACGGGAGCTAATTATATTGAAGCAAATGAATCATTAAGCAAAAAAGACTTTATCTATAGAATTAAACTTTGCCGAAAAGAAGCCAAGGAGTCAACCTTTTGGATTAAACTATTGAAAGACAAAGATAACGCAAAAGAGCGGAAAGCACTTATTCAAGAATCAATTGAACTTACAAAGATTTTTGGAAGTATACTCAGCAAATCAGCTCAGAACTAATATGTTTAGGATTTTGAATATTTGGATTTTGGATTTAAACCTATCTTCCATTCGTCAGTGCATAAATCAATATGTTAGCTCCCATCTGCAGTGCCTGTTGTCTGACGGATTCGGGATCATTATGTACATCGGGATTTGCCCATCCGTCACTCAGATTACTTTCATAGGTATAGAAAACAACCAGCCGTCCGTTACGGAATAATCCAAATCCCTGTGGCGGTTTACCATCGTGTTCATGTATTTTGGGAAGTCCTTCAGGAAAATTAAATACCTGGTGATAGATGGGATGATCAAAAGGAAGCTCAATAAATTCCTCATCCGGATATACTTCTTTCATCATTTCCCGGAAAGATTCGTCAAGTCCGTAGTCGTCGTCAACATACAGAAAGCCGCCGTTATCCAGATATTCCCGGAGGTTTGAAGCTTCTGTATTATTGATAGTGATGGTACCATGGCCTGTCAAAAAGACAAAAGGGTACTTAAATAGTTCCCGGCTTCCGATATCCACATCTTTATATTCCGGGTTGACAGCGATTGGAACCTCCTGCCTTGTAAATCCTGCAAGATTCTTCAGGGAGGAAGGATCATTATACCAGTCGCCACCTCCGCGGTATTTAATACGGGCCAGTTCAAAGGTTTCGTTATTCTGGGCATACACTTCCAGTAAAGGAACAGTAGCAAAACCTGAAATAAAAATGAAACAGAGAATTAAATGTCGCATTAACATGTATTACGTATTAGGTGAACAAGAATTTTACCATAAAAGAAATTTATTCCGATTCAGGCATAGTTATCGTCACACGATTTGTATCACTTGCCATACTTCCAAAAATACCGATTCCGCCCTCTACATTATAATTGATATTTTGAATTTCGCCCGGAGGCAATGTGGAACCACCGGTTTGGACCTCCTGTGATCGAATAAATTCGTACAGGTTATCATCTACTGCATTGGCTATAATATCATTCGGTCCGAAGAACGCGATAGCAAGCCATGGCACGTTTAAAGTAATTAATCCGTTTTCATCTTGTTTATAATTATCCTCATTTACAATTCCGGAAGAATTGACATGAAAATTAGAAATATCTCCATCCTGGTCATTAATAATATCCCGGTAAAAGGGGGTAAGACTTTCATCCGAAGGATCCAGGGCGTTAACGGTGAAGACATAGAAGGATTGTCTGCCCGGGTAAGAACTTGTATTTACAGTAATTTCTACTTGCTCTTCCTGGTAAATATATTCTCTTCGCGGATTATTAACCGTGTCAAAATTACCGGGCACTCTGGTGGTTGAACGAACAACGTCTCCGTTGGGAAAGGAAACAGATAGTTCGTAAACAGCTTCCGGCCTGACCGTATGATTATTTACAGGCCGATATACCCCTTTGCTTTGGAATTTGAATGGGAATATTTCATCCGTATCTATTAAACGAATTTCCACTGAAGCATTACTCAAAGCCACATTTCTAAAAGAATAATGCTCCTCGAGGGGCGTCGTATTTGATACGCGGACATGGGGAAGCTGTGCATTGGCAATAAGGTATGCTTCAACCACATACTGCTCTTCGAAATCATCCTGGGTATATAGTTCGCACCCCGAAATGACCAGTAATATGATTAAAAAGGAATACAGTTTCATAGGACTAATTCATAGGACTAAAAGTTTAGCGTATAAGAAATATTGGGGAGTAACGGCAAAAGTTGAACTGCTTCTCGCTCCGGAGGATTATCCTCCAGTTCGTAATTATAGAACCACACATTACGTCTGGAGTATGCATTAATGACCTGGAATTGCCACTCTGCTTCACCAATGCCAAAAAATGTGCCCGTTCGTGTGACACCTAAATCGAGCCTGTTATAAGCAGGTAGTCGCGAAGCGTTAACTTTTCCCACCACCAGCTGATCTTTTGCTCCTGAAGATAATGGAAAGTCAAAGGCTATGGTCCGGCTAAGTGGTTTGGTATAAGGTTGTCCCGTCGCATAATTAAAAACAGTATTAACAGCCCATCTGTTGCTGAATTCATATTCCAGTACAAGATGGAAATCGTGTGTTCTGTCGTATTTCGGCGGGTAGTAACGTGCATTCTCGTCACCAACAACAGGTTCATTGAACCCCGGAAACCTGCGGCGGGTAACACTGAACGTATACCCGGCAAAGCCTGTAAAATTACCAGCTCTTTTTTCAAAGAATAATTCTGAGCCGTAAGCATGTCCGTTTCCGAACCGAAACAGTTGTTCGTAATCAAGTCCGGCCTGATCTGGCAGAAAGGGATCCAGTTCAAAAAGATCGTTCATTGACCGGTAATAAAGTTCGAAATCCAGTCCAAAATCTTCCAATGGTATGGTTTTGGCACCTACCACGAACTGGTCTCCGTGGGCGGGAGGGACTCCGTCATCGGTTGTCAGCCACACATCGAAACCCGAGAATGCTTCATTGGTGACAAGAGTCAGAAACTGATTATAACGTCCGTATGCAGCTTGCAGTCGGATCCGGTCGGTCGGACGGAATTCCATCGAAAAACGGGGTTCGAGCCGCAGGTAGTTTCCTTCACTGAAGCCGTTCAGTCGAATACCGGGGGTTAACTTCCACTTATCGGATATCTCCCAGTCGTCCTGCAGATAAAGTGAATAATACTGCGACCGGATTCGTGACGAAAAAGTTTCATCGCCGTCAAACTCATCAATCAGATTAAATGTAAGATTCCCGGCCCAGAAACCGGTAGAAATTTCATGGTTATCGGATGGCAGGTACTCAAGGTCACCCTTGACAGACAGATCATAGATAGTGTTTGAACGCTCAAACGGAGTAGTTGCAATATCGAAAGAGGGAAAATTAAAATAATGAGAACCGGTCACGGTAAAATTTGAAAACAATTTCTCCGAAAAGATATGCGTCCAGGTAGAGCTCAGGGTCTGATTCCCATAATTCAAACTGATGGAGGCATCCTCGGCAAAGGGGAAATTCAGATCGTCTGTCCCTGAATAAAAGGCGAGGGACAGCTTATTATTTTTATTCGCATCATAATTGATTTTCCCATTCAGATCCATGAAATAGAAGCTTTTGGGAATATTATCCAGCGTTTGCTGAAGCACAGCCAGCAGGGGCTCGAGAGTAGAACGCCGGATGGCAATCATCCATGACCCTCTGTTGTAGGGTCCTTCCAGTGACGCTCTCGAGGCCAATAATCCCAGAGTGACCGATCCCTGAAATTCATTTCGGTTTCCATCCTTGTTATAAACTGAAAGTACGGAACCGAGCCGTCCTCCGTATTTAGCCGGATAACCACCTTTGTACAGCCTGACATCTTTTACGGCATCAGGATTGAATGTTGAAAAGAAGCCGAAAAAATGTGTCGGATTATAAACGGTCGTACGGTCAAGCAGAATAAGTGTCTGGTCAGGGCTTCCACCGCGAATATAGAGACCGCTGGAAAAATCAGATGCAGCTTTAACACCGGGAAGCAACTGAATAGACCGGAATACATCAGCCTGAAATACTGAGGGTACTTTTTTAATCAACTGTGTTTCAAGCTGCGCGACACCGATATTACGTTGCTCTTCCTTTTCTTTTTGCGATTCAACGTGAATTTCATCCAGTTGGTAACCTTCCGGTTCCAAATTAATATCGAGACGTCGATTCTCACCGGCCTCAAGAGTTATCTCCTGTTCATGGCGTTCATAGCCGATATAGGTAGCAACAATGCTATACGTTCCCGGCCGGATGTTGGTCAAAGTATAATAGCCCGAAGTATTGCTTGAAGTTCCCTTGCGGCTGTCTGCGATTGCTATGTTAGCAGAGATAAGTGTTTCGCCTGTTTCGGAATCATTGATATAACCGCTGACAGATGCCATCTTCTGGGCCGTGAGAGTGAGCGGAAATAGAAAAAGTAATACTAAAAGCAGGGTAGATAAATAATTCAAAATAAAAAGTAGCGTAACTTGGTTTCAATCTCTGAGAATAACAGAAACATAAATGTATAGCTTACAAAATAATTCGATGTTTTTTTCTCAAATAAAGACCTCAGGTTTCTTATCTTTGGTTCCTGAAATTTTAAATGTTTGAACGGAATGTAAGAAGATGTTTGAAGACAACCATAATTGGATCGTTTTAAAATTCGGAGGAACAAGCGTTTCTTCGGTTGAAAACTGGGAAAAAATATGTTCGGTTGTACAACAACGATTGAATGAAGGTCATTCGGTGTGTATTGTGCACTCTGCCCTGAGCGGGATATCAAATCTCCTGCAGGAGATAATCGATCGGGCATCGGAAGGGGATGTTGTAAATGAGATCGTTGAAACAATCGAAAAGCGACATATTGAACTCGGCGAAAAACTGGGGGTGCCGGTAAGTGAGTTGCTCGGTGATTATTTTGAAGAGATGGAACATCTTGTCAAAGGTGTCGGATTGATCGGAGAAGCAAGTTACCGCGTGCAGGCCCGTCTGCTTTCGGTGGGTGAACTGATGTCAACCAAACTGGGTTCGGCATATCTGCAAAAGGAAATCGGCAAAGCCACCTGGCTTGATGCCAGAGATCTGCTTACCAGCAGTCCTCAGCTGAATGCGAGCGACAGGGCTCTGATTTTATCGGCGATCTGTGATACCGGTGCTGACCCGCAACTTAAAAGCAAGTTTGTTGAACATGGCCCGCTGATTATAACGCAGGGTTTTATCGCCAGCGATCGCGTAGGAAAAACTGTTGTGTTGGGCAGGGGAGGATCGGATGTTTCCGCTGCATATATGGCAGCTAAAATTGGTGCGAAAAGGTTGGAAATATGGACTGATGTGCCCGGTATGTTTTCTGCAAATCCCCATGAAGTACCCTCGGCGCGCCTGCTCAAACATCTTAGCTATGAAGAGGCCCAGGAAATTGCGACCAACGGCGCAAAAGTGCTGCACCCGCGAAGTATTTCGCCGGTGCGCAAACATAATATTCCCATCCAGGTAAAGTGTACGCAAAAGCCTGAACTGCCCGGAACTCTTATTTCTTCCGATATTTCTGATGACGAGGCGCTGGTTAAAGCTATTGCTGTACGTCCGAATGTGATCCTGGTCAGTATGGAATCGCTTGGGATGTGGCAGGAGGTTGGTTTCCTGGCAAATGCGTTCGAAGTCTTTAAGCGCTATGGGCTTTCTATCGATTTGGTTTCAACATCGGAATCGAATGTAACTGTTTCACTGGATCCCGGTCTTAATTCTCACTTCCAGGAAGTAAGGAAAGGGTTTATTACTGAATTATCGGAATATTGTAAGGTTGAAATTATAGAATCCGTTTCAGCTGTAAGCCTTTTGGGCCGCCATATTAGAACAATTCTTCACCAGCTGGGCCCTGCCATGGAAGTTTTTCAGGAACACCAGATTTACCTGATGAGCCAGGCTGCGAATGATCTTAATTTTACTTTTGTAGTTTCAAGCGAACAGGCCGACCGTCTTGTCCGTCAGCTTCACGGTCAGGTAATATCCCAATCAGATACCCGGCAGGCGTTTGGCCCGACCTGGCCCGAATTGATGGAAGAAGAACAGAAAGAGGCGGAATTTGAATCAGCCTGGTGGCAGGATAGAAAAGATGAACTGCTGGATATAGCCGGTAAACAAGGTGCCTGCTATGTCTATAATGCAGAGACTATTAGGAACTATGCCTCACTGATACGTGGGATAAAGGCAGTCGATCAGCCATTATATGCCATGAAGGCCAACGCCAATGAGGATATACTAAAAACGTTCCGTTCTCTGGATTTTGGTTTTGAGTGTGTTTCAATCGGCGAGGTACAAAAAGTGCTTGAGCTTTTTCCTGATATCGATCCGGGAAAAGTGCTTTATACTCCTAATTTTGCACCACGATCTGAGTATGAACAGGCGCTGACGCTGGGTATAAATGTGACGCTGGATAATATCTTCCCGCTGCAGCAGTGGGCGGATACATTACGGGACCGTGAACTCTTTCTGCGGATCGATCCGGGACATGGGCACGGACATCACGAACATGTCAAAACCGGCGGAATACATTCCAAATTCGGCATCCCGCGTTTTGAAATTGAAGAAGTGGCGGGATTGGTGGAAGAGCTCGATATCACTGTCAAAGGATTACACGCGCACATCGGGAGCGGCATTAAAGATCCGCTCTCATGGAAAACAACAGCCCTTATTTTACACGAGGTAGCCGAGCAGCTCGGCGGTGTTGAAATTCTTGATCTGGGCGGCGGCTTCGGGATCCGTGAAAATGAGACACAGGCAAATCTCGATATGAGGAGGGTGGAGGAGTCGCTGAAGGAATTTAAGAATGCACACCCCGGCTATAAACTTTGGGTGGAGCCGGGGCGGTTTCTCGTTGCCACTTCCGGAGTTCTGCTCGCCCGGATTACCCAGCTGAAAGGAAAAGGAAATGTACGCTACGTGGGGATAGAAACCGGCATGAACAGCTTTATACGTCCGGCCCTGTACGGTGCGCGTCACACAATCGTTAACCTGACACGGTTCGGAGAGCCGGCGACTCAAACCGTTAATATAGTAGGACCGATATGTGAATCCGGCGACAAACTTGGTATCGACCGGCTGTTTCCGGCCTCTGAAGAGGGCGATGTGGTCTTAGTAGCAAATGCCGGTGCTTACGGACATGTAATGAGTTCGAATTATAACCTGCGTCCACCCGCCGGTGAAGTGTTTTTGGGCTAGAT
>CAZPWQ010000010.1:0-2968 GCA_964590495.1 uncultured Balneolaceae bacterium | reverse complement strand
TGGGGGTGTAGCGGATTCGACGGATTGAGTAGAATCGCAGGCTGCATGCCGAGTTTGTGCAATGACACTCGTAAATAATCATTATGCAATAAACGTAGTTGACAACAACTATTCTTATAGCTTAGCGGCCTAAACAGGCCCTAGCCGTTCCTTCAGGTTCTTGCCTGTCAGTCCTGAACGGAGCGCCGACTAAGACAGGATAGCACAGGAGCTTCCGTCTGCCGGCTCTTGTGTAAAACTTTTGCGGACTAGCTTGAAGTTGCCTGTTGCCGGGCGATGCTTCAGGCGAACCTTAAACGGCAACTAAGCATGTAGATGCTTGAACGATATACCTTTTCGGACCGGGGTTCGATTCCCCGCACCTCCACTATTACGAATTGCAAATCAGGCTCAGCCATCATATGGTTGAGCTTTTTTTGTTTTATGGGAAAAATTATTGCCCTGTACTTGTTAAAAGGTCGAATGCCGGATACCGGCAATAATCTGAAGCTAACTATTGGAAGGTTCGGCAATACTGATCTTCCTGGGATATATATTTTCAATCTGATTTCGCTCCTCGCTTCCCGCTTCAAGAGAATGGAACGGCTTGTCAAATACTTCCATTGAAGCTTGGTTTCTCAATTCATCATAGACCGCAAAAACTTTATCTAAGGCACTGGTATAGGTGTCATAGGGTGTTCTTTTATCACTCCTGATTGCAATAATGGCATCTTTTGGGCTTTCAGATAATCTGTTGTTTTCTCCATCATTGGTTATAAATTCTCGCACCAATTTTTTTATGGAAGAAAGTGAAGCCTGGTTTTCATTGACAATAAGGTCTCCTCCCTCCGTGATGTATATTTGCAGGATATTTCGTTTATGTAAACTTGTGTTTTGAATTTCTTCTGCCTGAGAATCCTTTGATTGCACTGTGGAATAATTAACTCTCAAAGTACCCCGTTCGCGAAGAATTTTCTGGACGTCTGTCACTAAACCCATTGGTATATTCTTATGTACTTTAAAATTAATAAGGGTCTTTTCCGGATCTATCGACAGATCAAAAAACTGTGATTTAAATTCAGAAGTTGAAAGACTTTCGCCATTGAGCTTAATGGTTTCGGAGTCTACCAGTTCCAGGGTAATGTTTTGAGTTTGATAATTTTCTTCCAAACTGGTTGGCTCACAACCGAAGGTGATGCCAAGAATCAGGAAAAATGGAATTATCGCTGCTGCCTTGAGTGATGAGCGGCATGTAGAACTGTTTTGAGTCATCATCTTGAACCTCTTTTTTGTGATTTTGAAATTTAAGCTGGTACTTAGATAGCGGGCAGGCTTGACTGTTCGTATGCGTAATAACAGGGCCTGATAATCAGCTATATCCGCTCCTCCTGATAAGACCCTGTCGTCTGCTATAAATTCGTGATTGAGCTGGATTGCTGTTTTATAAAAATAGAGGATCGGGTTGAACCAAAATATAGTTTTCAAAATTTCGATAATGAGAATATCCAACGAGTGATTTTGCCTGGCATGGGTCAGTTCATGAATCAGCACTTCTTCGCCGATCTTTCCATTTTCATACTGCTCTTGGTTGACAAATATCGTTTCCCAAAAGGTGTGGGGAATTACTTCTTCATCTACCAAAACTATTTTATGACCTTTGAAAAAGGTGGCCGGGTTCTTCAATGTCTTAAGTTGCATGCGATACAGGTGCCGTATCATCCGGACGAATAAGAAAAGTGAAATAGTACCATACAAGCAGAGAAGCAGGGGATAAATCCATTTAAAGTTTGTTGTTGTCTTTTCATAACTTTTTGTGGAATTAGCAGGAATTTCTGAAATGGATTCCGCACCCGCATTTTCAAATCCGTTTGAAATTAATTGCAGTATCGGTAGTTCAGGGTTACTTCCCAGGTCCAGGAAAGAGTCTGCTACTCCAACAGGCATAATTGGGATGGTCAGGGAAAAGAGCAGACCGATAAGAAGGTAAAAGCGGTTGATCTGATATATCTTTTCCTTTGCCAGAAATGCGTGGTAAAACAGGAGTACCAGCCCCAGGCATATGGTTGAGTATATCAGGTAGGAGATCATCGGTCTCTCTTTTTTAGTTCATTGTTGATAATTTCCTGAAGTTCTTCCAGCTCTTCATCCGAAAGATCAGTCTCTTTTGTAAAAAAAGAAGCAAAGGTAGATGGCGAATCATCGAAAAATTTTTTAATCAGACTATTGATGTGTTGCGAGAAATAGTCTGACTTTTTTACAAGCGGATAATATCGGCGGGAACGGCCCATTTGCTCATAATTTATGTACCCTTTCTCTTTCATTCGTTTCAGCAGGGTTGCTACCGTACTGCTTGCCGGCTTCGGCTCAGGATACTTTTCAATAAGATCATTCAGAAATGCCTTTTCGAGTTCCCAGAGGTACTGCATTAACTGCTCTTCGGATTTTGATAACTTCATGTTATTCTACATTATTAGAACTGTTTCTACAAATGTAGAAATAAAATTTAGAAAAGCAAAATTTGTTGAATAGAATGAATACATAAGTAAACAAATGATCTTTTATATTAAAGTCCATCTTTCAGTGGAAAAACTTTTACTTTGAAAATAAAAATGAATCGAAAAAATATACAGTCAGGAGCCCCCTGGGAATCAAAAGTCGGTTATTCCAGGGCTGTTAAAGCGGGTAACATTATATTTGTGTCAGGTACCACTTCCACCGATGAGGAGGGTGAAATTACAGGAGTCGGTGATGCTTATCTCCAGTCGTTACAGATTATCCGAAATATCAGCAATGCCTTGTCGGAAGCGGGCGCGACTCTGGAGGACGTGGTACGGACCCGAATTTATGTAACAGATATCTCACAATGGGAGGAGGTGGGACGTGCACATGCTGAATTTTTTGGAGAAATACGTCCTGCTACTTCCATGGTGGAGGTGCAAAAACTCATTCATCCCGACATGCTTGTAGAAATTGAGGCCGTGGCGATTAG
>CAZPWQ010000009.1:52473-58523 GCA_964590495.1 uncultured Balneolaceae bacterium | reverse complement strand
GTTCAACTAATACGGGTAAAAACCTGCCTTCAGTCAATATGATAAGCGAAGGCACTCATGTAAAGGGTTCTTTGAATACGAAAAGCGATATTCGAATAGCCGGAACTTTGGAAGGTGAAGCCAAAGCAAAGGGAAAAGTCATCATTTCATCGACAGGCAAGGTGGAAGGAGACGTGGAAGCCGTTGATGCTGACATTGCAGGCACGATAGAAGGGGAAGTCAGAACCACCAACAAGCTTATTTTGCGTCAGTCTGCTGTCATTAATGGGGATATACATACCAAAACCATGCTGGTTGAGGAGGGAGCCCAGATTAACGGGGCCTGCCATATGAATGACACCCCGAAAGAGAAGTTTGATAAGAACGGTACTCCGGAAGCAAAAGTTGAAAAAGAAAAACAAGAGCCAAAAGGTTGAACGATCGTAAAGGATTACGCGACTATGCACAATTTATCTCACTCGGAGCAGAAATAGCTGCCGGTATTTCTGTGCCGATATTACTAGGTTACTGGCTGGATGAATATTTTGATACCAGTCCGTGGATTCTGCTGGGCGGCTGCCTGGTTGGTATAATCAATATTTTTATTCTCATCTTTCACCTAAACGATCGACTCAATAAGAAATAGAACAGTGGCGGGTTCTGTATTCAGATTTGTATTCAGCCGTTTTATATGGTGGTCGGTCTGTGGCCTGGCCTGTTCGCTGGCTGTCGCATGGCTGCTGATCCCTGCTTATGTTGTTGCCGTTGCCTCTTCTTATTTATTGAGCCTTGTATTTGTCGGATCAAATTTTGTTGTAATCCGGAAAATAAAAAGCGGTGAAGAGCCAAAGTTTTACAAGCAATTTTTCATTACGCTCACCCTCCGTTTTCTGCTGGTTATTGTTACGCTGATCATTATCCTGAAAGTGATAAAATTTCATCAAATTTACTTTACAGTTAGTTTTATAATTTCTTATATTTTCCATTCTGTAATTGAGATTATTTCAATCAACAAAATACTGGAAACCGACAATTAAAATATAAATGATACAGGCCTTTCGCCGACTGCTTGTCACAGCATTTTTACTCTTTCTTATTTCCCCCTTTGTAATAGCAGCCGATCAAGATTCAGAGAGTTCGGGCGAATCGCCTATTGATGTAACGGGCAAAGTAGTTGATCATCATTATGTGGAACTGGCCGGGGCAAAAATTTACCTGCCCCGTATTTTGCTCGCCGACGGTGAATGGTTTTTCTACGGGAGTACTGAAAGTGCGCTGGAATCAGGTGAATTTGTAGAACAGGAGGGCGCTTTAGTGCCTGCCGCCGGCGGGGAAGTTACGCTTGATATGTCCATAACTTCGCACCTTGTCTATGTTTGGCTGGGCATAGTTCTTACGCTTTGGCTGACTGTTGCCATGGCAGGTAAATATAAAAAAGGTGTTGGACGCGAAACGGAACCCAAGGGATGGTCCCAGAATCTCTTTGAAGTGGTCTTTGTTTTCGTACAGGATGATATAGCGAAAACAAATATTCCCAATGATAAATACCGGAAGTTTGTTCCTTTTCTTTTTGGAGTTTTTATATCAATAACTTTTATGAACCTTTTCGGGTTGTTACCCTGGGGAGTAACAGCTACGGCCGATATTACTGTGACGGCTGTTTTAGCGGGTATCACATTCTTTCTGACCCAGTGGAATGGATCCAAAGACCACTGGGAACATGTGTTTTGGTTTCCGGGCGTACCGGGCTGGATGCGGATTATCTTAACTCCCATTGAAATTATAGGTTTGTTTACCAAACCATTTGCACTGGCCGTTCGTCTATTTGCAAACATGCTTTCAGGTAAGATTATGATTATCTGTATACTTGGACTGATATTTATCTTCGCGGAATTTTTTGGAAATTTTGCAGGAATTGGAGCGGGTTTATTTGCCGTACCTCTGACAGTAGCCTTATATGTGCTTAAAGCATTTATTGGAGTTTTGCAGGCTTATATTTTTACCCTTCTTTCAGCAGTATTTATAGGTATGGCTGCAGAAGAGCATTCCCATCAGGAAGGTGTGGAAATGCACGCTTAATAATGAATTTATTCTATACAACAAAAAGTTAAACCTAACTAACAACTAAAAATACAGGAATAAAATTATGGGTTTATTAGCAGCAGGACTAGGAGCAGGAATCGCAGCCATTGGTGCCGGAGTAGGTATCGGGATGATCGGAAAAGGAGCTGTTGAAAGCATTGCCCGTCAGCCTGAAGCTTCAAATGATATACGTGGTGCCATGATCTTGACCGCCGCTCTTATCGAGGGTGTCGCTCTTATCGGTGCCATTGTTTGTATTCTCTTGGCTCTTCAAATCGGACAATAGTAATTAACAGAAGTCACTCATGATGCTACTATTAGCACAAGGCGGTGGCGGAATTCTCTCGTTCAGCGGGGGATTTGCCATCTGGGTATTAATTTCAATGGTGCTGTTTCTTCTTATAATGGGGAAATATGCCGTACCGTTAATTATGGATGCTCTTGATGAAAGGGAAGAACGTATCAAAGACTCGCTCGAATCTGCTGAAAAAGCTTTGAGCAGGGCCGAACAAATCTCTAAAGATAATGAGAAAGCGCTTCGCGAAGCCGAACAAAAGGCTCAGAAAATCCGAAAAGATGCAATCAAAGAGGCAGAAATGCTTCGTGTTGAACGCATCGAGAAGTCGAAAGAAGAGGCTGACCAGATTTTGACCCAGGCACGCGAAACAATAGAGCAGGAGAAGAAGCGTGCTCTGATCGAATTGCGGGACGAAGTGGCTAAACTTGCTGTTAAATCAGCTTCGCTGATTATCGAATCTGAATTGGATGAAAAGAAAAACAGTAAACTGGTAGATAATTTTATCCAGGACATCTCAAAAAATTAAGCAGATGCACACCACTAAAGCAGCACGACGATATGCTTCCGCTCTCCTTGGCATTGCAAAGGAGCAGGATAAAGTGGACAGTATACTTGAAGACGTGACTCTTATTCACAATACGCTGGAAGGTTCACGTGATCTTGTATTATTTCTCAAAAGTCCGATTATAAAATTTGATGACAAGGCTGAAGCCCTTGAAAACATATTTTCAGAACGGCTTGGAGATATTACCAACAGATTTATTAAGCTGCTGGCCCGGAAAAACCGGGTAAATCTGCTTGATCAGATAACAGAGGCTTTTATCGAAGCATATAAAAAATATGCAGGTATTATCACTATAGAGATATTCGTCGCCAGTGAATTGAACGAGTCACAAAAAAATAACCTGCACGAATCATTAGAAAAACTGACGCAAAAGAAAGTGGACATGAATATTCATATTGACGAATCGCTGAAAGGTGGTATGGCTGTCCGAATCGATGATACGGTAATTGACGGAACTGTTAAGCACAAACTTGAAAAGCTTGAGCAGTCGTTGATGTCAACTGCAGTAGAATAGAAATTAAATACGTTAAATCAGAATAAGCAATGAGTAGTCAAGTCAGACCAGACGAAGTATCAGCAATATTACGCAAACAATTATCCGGCTTCGATAATGAGGCCGATACTTATGATGTGGGTTCTATCCTTGAAGTTGGTGACGGTATTGCCCGGGTCTATGGTTTATCCAAGGTTCAGGCCGGTGAATTGGTGGAGATGCCCGATTCCAAAGATGAAAATGGCAATCCGGTGCGCGGAATGGTGTTAAATCTCGAGGAAGATAATGTCGGTATCGTGCTTTTCGGATCAACCAGTGCCGTCGAAGAGGGAGATACCGTCCGCAGAACCAAAGATATCGCCTCTATTAATGTAGGTGATGGTTTACAGGGACGAGTTATCGACCCACTCGGCCGGCCGCTTGATGATAAAGGGCCTATTTCCGGAGATACCATCCGTGTTCCTCTGGAACGGAAAGCTCCCGGTGTTATTTATCGTGAACCGGTAAAAGAGCCGCTGCAGACAGGTATCAAGGCTATCGACTCATTGATACCTATCGGAAGAGGGCAGCGTGAGCTGATTATTGGCGACCGTCAAACCGGAAAAACATCAGTGGCCGTTGATACGATAATCAACCAGCGGGAAACTCAGGAAACTGACAAGCCTGTCGTCTGTATTTATGTAGCGGTGGGTCAAAAAGGATCTAACGTCGCAGGTATTGCCAAGGCTTTGGAAGATAATAATGCTCTCGATTACTCGGTAATTGTATCGGCACCGGCCAGTTCTACTGCACCGATGCGTTTTATTGCTCCTTTTGCCGGTGCGGCCATTGGAGAATATTTCCGTGATACAGGACGCCATGCATTGGTTGTTTATGATGATCTTTCAAAACAGGCCGTGGCTTATCGCGAACTCTCATTACTTTTGAAACGACCGCCGGGACGTGAAGCGTATCCGGGAGATGTATTTTACCTGCACAGCCGTCTTCTGGAACGTTCTGCTAAAATTATTGATGATGACCAGATTGCCAAACAAATGAACAACGTTCCGGAGGAGTTGCGTCCCCTGATGAAAGGGGGAGGGTCACTGACAGCACTTCCTGTTATCGAAACACAGGCCGGTGATGTTTCCGCCTACATTCCCACGAATGTAATTTCTATTACTGACGGACAGATCTTCCTTGATACCGATCTGTTTAATTCAGGTGTTCGTCCGGCTATCGATGTAGGTACTTCGGTATCGCGTGTGGGGGGGGCGGCACAGGTAAAATCAATGAAGAAACTGTCAGGAACCATGAAGCTTGATCTTGCGCAATACCGCGAACTCGAAGCATTTGCCAAATTCGGCTCTGATCTTGATCCGGCTACCCAACGTCAGCTGAAGCGCGGAGAGCGTACAGTGGAGTTGTTGAAACAGGATATTTATCAACCTCGGACAGTCCAGGACCAGATCGCATTGCTCAGTGTAAACAGTGAAGGCCTGCTTGAGAGGCTGGCTGTGAATCAGATTCAGGAATTTGAAGAAAATTTTCTGGAAACGATCAACGTTAAATACGTTGATGATATGAAAGAACTCAGCAGGTCGGGTCAAATTTCTGATGAATTTAAAAAGAAGATACTTAACACCGCCGAAACGGTTATCGATCAAGTTAAAGCAGCACAGGAAGCTTAATTATGGCGAATCTTCGCGATATACGAAACCGGATAGAATCCGTACAGAATACGCAGCAGATTACCAGGGCTATGAAGATGGTAGCTGCTGCAAGATTACGTAAAGCACAAAACCGAATTATTGAGACTCGTCCGTATGCTTCAAAGATGAAAGAAGTGGTTGCCCGGCTGGTCCAAAATACCAGTGATGATAATGTGTTAATGCGCAAGCCCGATGAGGTGAAAAATGTGTTGTTTATTTTAATCGGGTCGGACCGGGGATTGTGCGGCGGATTTAATAATAATCTGTTTAAAGTTGTTGAAAAGAGTATCAACGAGGATTTCAGCAGCTATCAGAAATCCGGTAATCTCTCGTTGATCTGTATAGGTAAGAAAGCATCAAAACATTTCGGCAAACGTAATTACAATGTAATTCAGAAACACCCTGGATTCTTTGATGAAATAGTTTTTACCAAAATTGCCCAGATAATGAAGGGTGTTATTCAGGGGTTTGTATCGGGTGAGTTTGATGAGGTTTACCTTGCATATAATGAATTCAAATCCGTAATTTCACAAAATCGGAAAATAGAACAGGTATTGCCGATTGATCCGGGTTCATTGCTTGGCGATACAGATTTTAGCAAGAGCAGCGAAGATTATATTTATGAACCCGGTGTAGAGGAGATCCTGGATAAACTGTTGCCGCAACATCTGAATATGCAATTTTGGAAGGCGATACTGGAATCAAACGCTTCTGAGCAGGGGGCACGTATGACAGCCATGGATAATGCAACGGAAAATGCCAAAGAACTCCAGCAGGATCTCAAACTGGAGTATAATCAGGCACGGCAAACTGCTATTACTACTGAAATTTCTGAAATTGTTTCCGGTGCGCAGGCATTAAAAGAATCATAACCAGAAGTATTGAGTTTTTTTGGAGAGGTGGCAGAGTGGTCTTCCGGAGGAATTCCTATGGAAGAATGCG
>CAZPWQ010000009.1:0-52373 GCA_964590495.1 uncultured Balneolaceae bacterium | reverse complement strand
TTTTATTTATTTTAGCTTGAAGTATTGAGTTTTTTGGAGAGGTGGCAGAGTGGTCTTCCGGAGGAATTCCTATGGAAGAATGCGGCGGTCTTGACCCGCAGGGATTCCTTCGGAAAAAACCGTTGAGGCTCTTTGAGTCTCCGGGGGTTCTGCCGAAGGCATCCCTTCGGGAGAATCCACTCCCTCTCGGCATGTTTAGTTATGGTGTAGCAGAATTTTATTTATTTTAGCTTGAAGTATTGAGTTTTTTGGAGAGGTGGCAGAGTGGTCGAATGCGGCGGTCTTGAAAACCGTTGAGGCTCTTTGAGTCTCCGGGGGTTCGAATCCCTCCCTCTCCGCATGTTTTATGCGTATATCTTACAAAGCGAATCTCACAAAACTTTCTATTATGGAAGTAGTGAGAATGTTGAAGAACGATTGAAACAACATAATGCAGGTAAGGTTAGATATACAAAAGGACGAAGACCTTGGAAACTTCATTATATTGAAGAGTTTGAGACAAGATCGGAGGCAATGAAACGGGAACGTTTCTTTAAAAGCATTGATGGATATAAATATTTAAAAGAAAAGGAAATTATTTGATCCTTGTCCCTTTTTATCGAAGCCTCTTCTAAGGAATTAACAGCCCCATCCCTCAAGGGAGGGGCTTTTTCTTTAAATAAATACGTCAAAATAGCGTTATTTTGATGCACATATTTTTTAACAGGAAGTAGTCATGATAAAAAAATTAGCATCGTTGTTCCTGTGTTGTTTCTTTTTTATTACCGGGTTACAGGCCCAGGATACGGTACAGGTGTCACTGGAAGAATTTATCCGTATTGGAATTGAAAATTCAGGTCAGGTCGCTTTCGAAAGACAGAACGTGGAGTTGGCCGAGAATCAAGTAGAACAGGCAAATTCCAATCGTTATCTCCCCAATTTTGAATTAAGTACGCAGCATGGGGTGGTACCCGGAGTCGAAAGTGACGTTCCCGGTTTATCCAGAAACGAGTTTTATCTTGATCCGAATCTAGAGAATGATTGGGAAAATTGGGCGGTTTTTACCCGGGCTGAAATTTCTGCGGTACAGCCGTTATTTACCTGGGGCGCTTTGCGAAATGCCGTAAAAGCTGCTGAATCCGCGGCAACAGCTGCTAAAGAACGGTTTGAAATGCAGAAAGCGGATATCGAAATACGCCTGTTTGAGCTTTACCAAAGTTACCTTTTGACTTCTGAAATTATGCGGCTTCTTGATGAAGCAGAAAATACAATTGGGGATATTGAGCAGCAAATAAATGAAAAAAAGGAGGAAGAGGATTCGGATATTGATGAATCGGAAGTCTTTAAGTTCGAGATTTTTAAGTCCGAGTTTGCGATGCAGGCTGCAGAAGTACGTGAAAACGCAGAAATGACGAAACGTATATGGAACTATGTACTCCGGACCGGGAGCGATACAGAATACATACCTGCTTCACAATTTCTCGATCCCTTACCGGAAGATATACGGGATTTGGGATATTATCGAAGTAATGCCGTTACTAACCGTTCCGAGATAAAAGCTGTTGAAGCAGGTATCAATGCCGCTGATCACGGGGTCAAAGCCAATAAATTCAAAAGTTATCCGGCGCTGTTTCTGGGCCTTTCAGGAAGCTTTGCGGCTACTCCCAACAGGCCAAGACAAAGTAATCCGTTTATTATAAATAATACTAATTTTGCAACCGGTGCCGTTGGAGTTGGTATACGTCAAAACCTTGATTTCTTTAGTATTAATGCTGATATCGAAAAGAGTAGAATTCAGTATGATCAGGCAAAATTTTTAAAAGAGGCGGCATTGGACGGCATTATTTTAGAACTCAATGATGCTTATAAAAAAGCCTCTTTATCGAAACTAAAAGTGGAAAAAACAGATGAAGCACTGGTGACCGGCAAAAAATGGCTACGACAAGAACAACTTGATTATGATTTCGGTATAGGTGACACCAAAGATCTGATTGATGCCATGCAAAAGGAACTTGAATTGCGGGTAGAGCTACAACGGCGAATTTTTGAATTTAATAATAATATGGCTGAACTCTATCGAGCAGCCGGATTTCCCATAAGACAATTGACAAATAATGAAAAGTAAAAATTTCTGGCTACTCTTTAAAAAAATTGTTCTGTTACTTCTGTTTCTTTCTGGGTTGATCTTTTCTGTTCCGGATAACACAATGGGACAAAATGAAAGTAAGGAACTTAAACAACTGTTTGAGGAACGTGACACTGAAATTAAAACCCTCTTGGGGCCTAAAGGAACGGAATATTCTCAGGAGCAGAGAGACCGGTTGAAAGATATCATCAATGGAATTATAGATTACCGCGAGATGGCTCAAATAGCTCTTGAAGGTGTTTATGATACGCTGAGTACTCCGACACAAGATGAGTTTGTAGATCTTTTTTCAACTATTATACGTGATCAGTCACTGAATAAGCTGGATATATATCGTGCTGATGTCACGTACAATGAAATAAATATTACGGACGGCAGTGCGGAAGTAAATACCATTGCACAGCTTGATAATGTGCGAACACCGGTTATTTACAAGATGAAGCAAAAAGAGGATGAGTGGGTTGTAACAGATATGGTGATCGACGATGTTTCCACAGCTGAATCCTACCAGCGCCAATTCCAGAATATCATTCGTAAAAAAGGATTTGATTCATTAATGGAAACACTCAGAAAAAGAGCCGACAGGTAAATATTTAGCTTTCACAAATCTTCATTGTATATTTGCTGCGAATATCTAATTATGAATAGTTAATGCTTAGATCAGTACAACAGAAACAATTGGCCTCCGAGGGATATGTCTATACCACCTATGGGCATCCTAAATATTTAAAACATGCGGTAGCTTCGGTTCTTTCTCTGCGCAGATATGATGTGGAACGTCCTGTTGCCCTTCTTTGTGAAGATAAGCACAAAAAAATACTGAAAGAGCATGGCCTGGATCATGTGTTTGACGTTATCAAAGAGTTACCGGCCGAGCATGCTTCCATAGTAGGCTTTAAACACAATATCCACGAGTATATGTTTTTTGGAAAAAATATATATCTCGACAGTGATATTGTCTGGTGCAAGGATCCGGATCCGTTATGGCAATCTTTTGAACCTTATCCCTTTACAATTACCGGTACCCAGGTTTCGGATAATTTTTTTGGCGGTCCTAAAAATGCAGGGATTGTTGCCGATATTCTTTTCAGAAGAAGAAAAAGAACGCTGAAACGATTTGGCTTAACTTATTTAAGTCGCGTTCAAACCGGAATGATTTATGCAGAGGATTATAATGTAACAAAAAAAGTTTGTGAACTGTCACAAAAAATGCTCGACCGTAAAGATGAAACACATTTCCGGAGTCGTACTCTGGAAGAGGGCCGCAGTGAAGAATCCTGTGAATGGAGTATGGCTATGGCTATGTCAAAACTGAACTTACCTGTATACTCTTGGCTGCAGGGGCATAATAGCCCCCAGCTCGACTATATCTCCGATTTAACATCCCACGATTCTGATTTTGAGTATGTGGTTTGTACCTATTATTGTGATAATTTTGTTTTCAATTTGCGTGGGTTAAAGAACCCATGGCTTCGCAAGCTGCTGATGAAGTTCTTTTCTCTGATTCCCGGCAAGGGAGATTACCTGAAGACAACCCCGTACTGTCTGCATTTCGGATGGTATCATCAAAAACAGCCTTTTTATGAATTTTCAAAAAAAACCTGGAATCAGCTGAAGGGAGGCGGAAAATCGTACTTTCTTACAGAACAAAAAAATCGCCTGGCATCTTCGGATTTATAACCTGCTTTTCACTTCTTAGTGTTTCTCTGTGTAACAGCTTTTAATGGCTAGCAATATGGCCATACTTCGGTATTTGGTGCATCCCGGGAATGTAATAGTTTTGTGAATAATGTACCGGCAACGACGATTATTGCCGGCAACAAGGTGAGGGGCGATTAATCGGGCCTATACATGGTGCCTTCGACAAACTCTGTGTTGGATTCAACTACAGTAGCTGTATCAGAAGAAAAACGGCTGTCTATCCAGGCGGAGAGGTAAGCCAACCGGGGTAATCTGTCAAAGGCGATGTACCAGGGGAAGCCGATAAGAATCAATTCAATCATATAGGAGAGGAAAAAGATATTCATCGACAAATAGATTCCCACATGCATGCCTATCAGTAGAAGGATTACCCAGGGACGTAGTTTTCGCCACCATACAAGGACACCGATCATTTCTGTAACAATGCCGATGATCAGAATTATAGTAGCTGCAAACCGGCTTTCCAAAGCTATTTGCTGAACCCAGCTGTAATTAAAGCTTCCGGTTGCAGACAAAACATCGACCCCTTTTTCAGCTATCCAGAGCCACAAATGATTTCCGTCAACCCAGGTTATTCCCGTACCGATAAGTTTACTTATTGATGCCGAAGTGTAGCCCAATCCTACAAAAAAGAGTGTGAATCCGAATGCAAAAAATAGTTTTTTGTCTATTTTTTGAAAAAAAATTCCTCCCAGACCAAGTCCCAGAAGGCTGAACCCGATCAGGTTTGAGCTGTGAGGAATTTCACCCAGCGAAAATCTCGTGACATATTGTACATGCAGGAGAAAAAAAGCGATAAAATAGAGCCATTTCCAACGATTTTTAAAAAATGCAACGAATACGAAAATCGTAATTATTCCTGCATTCACCAGTGCATAGTAGTTGCCGAAAAACAGGGATACATCTATATAATTAGCTAAACCCAGGGGCAAGACAACATCCTGGATTCGTAAAATAGAATATCCCCAGCCCCAGGCATAGATAATACTGTAAGAAGCTACAAAGAGTTCAAAAAGTGTGAGGTGTATCCTGCCGCCTTTTGAATATTTATCTCCAAAGCTGAATAAATTAGGTAGTAAGGCTCCCATTATTGATTACTCTGTTCAAATATGTTGGGATTTTTAAATGTTGAATCACTCGTAAACAGAAACAGGGGAGTGGCTTCAACGATAACGGAGTCAGCTTCTGTTAAGTAGCCGTCTACTTTTGTAATCAACCATTTTTGTTCCGGCAGATTATCTATATCAAGATATGTGCGAAGAGATTGAATTCTTTTTTGATTCCAATCGGTTGTTTTTGAGATGAAATTGGAATAGTCAATCTGATCAACTCCATAGTCTTCAATTGCCACTGCACGATCTGAAACTTCGTGGAGGGGCCTGACCGACCACAGATCTTCCATTTGCCGGTCATCAACCTGCTGGACCATTGCGCGGGTCCACGGATTACCGGCCTGTGAGAACATGGGGAAGATACTGAAAGGCCAAAATTCACCCTCATGAGTAGCTACCAGTATTACATTAATAACCAGTACGGCGATTAGTATTTTTTTATATTTAGTGTATTTTCCCATTCGACTTTTTTTGAGAAATTTCCCGCTATGAATGTTTACCACTCAAATTTACAATTTTCTTCTGTAGGTAACCAGATGAAAGCAGGTTGTATCTGTATAATAACTATTCTTTTTTCAATTGTTGACAGCAGGGCACAGGATGCTGGTTTTGAATATGGGATTCATTCGGGATTTTATACTGCTACTGAGACGCAGCTTCCCTTCTGGTTTTATTCAAATGTTCAGGGTAAAGTTGATGCCGGTCACACTAATCTTTTAAACGAAATTTCATTTAAGAAGCCTTTATATACGAGAGATGAGTTATCGGTAAGCACATTAGGTAATATTCTCTTACGCATATCCGGCGACAATACTATTTTCTTTCCTGAGTTATCACTAAATGCCAGTGCTTTTGGTTTAGAGCTTGACGCCGGCCGTTTCAGACAGCCTATCGGCTTAAATAACCATGAACTCTCAGTGGGATCAATGATGTTTGGCAATCATCATACGCCGGTTCCCAAAATTAGTATTTCCACACCTTCGTTTGTGGATATCCCATTCGCAAAAGGGCACGTTCAGTTCAAAGGAATGTTCAGTCATGGATGGTTTGAAACAGACCGGCATATCAGCGATCCTTTTCTCCATCAAAAATATTTTTATTTGCGGGTAAATGTAGGGCCGCTTTCGGGAACAGGCGGTGTAATTCATAATGCGATGTGGGGAGGAACTGATTCTCGCTTTGGCCGGCTTCCGCAATCATTTAAGGATTATCTCCGGGTGATTTCAGGACTGGGTGCTGCCGATGGAAGCAATCTGCCCGGGGGGGAAATAGGTAATGTAATCGGTAATTCTGTTGCAGGTTATGAATTTGATCTGTTATACAAAAACAACAAATTTGATATTTCCATTAACCGGCTTTTTTATCTTGAGGATAAAGTATCAACACGATTCCGGAGCCCCTGGGATGGTATGTGGACTGCAGATTTGTCTTTTCATAAAAATGATCGATTACTGAATGTTTTTACCTATCAGCATTTTAATACCAAACGACAGGATTCAAGACCCGATCAATTAATCGGTCGCCAGTCTTATTACAATCATTTTTTTTATTTGTCCGGATGGAGTTACGAAAACAAGGTGCTTGGCATACCAACCATTATCTATGATGAAGAAACCGGAAGAGTGGTCGATAATATAATGGTGGGGCACCATACAGGTTTTATAGGGACAATGTTGGAAAACATAGAATATAAGATGCTTTTCACCTATGCCAGGCATTACGGTACAGTGGCCGACCGAACTCAAAACAACGGAAATATCGTCTCATTGAATGAATTACGGAGGGACCAATATTCATGGCTGTTGGCAGCAGATTACCAATTTCAAAATATTCCGGAACTACAGTTGAATTTGAAGCTCGGATCTGACTTCGGAGAGTTTTTTGAGAATAATTTCGGATTGATGCTGGGCGTCTCATGGAATGGAGGGCTTTAAATTAATGAATCATTAATTCATTCTTGAACAGATTTTTCCATTTCGGTATCTGCAGGCTTTCTCTCTTCCTTGAGCGAAGCGGCTGCCGTTTGTCCCGTAAAAGAGTAATAAGTGTAAAAAGATAAATTTAAAAGTTTATCCAGCACATTATGGACAAGAAAAAGCCCGGCAATACCTGCTACAGGGGCGTTAAGTACTTTGGCAAGTTCGATATTGGTTCCGGTAGCAACAAGCTCATGGCTGGGAATTAAGGGTATTCGGCTGATGATAATATTTACACTCAGAAAAGTGAACCATATATCCAGGTTTACCTCCGGAAGAACAATATGCCATTGCAGGATCTGGGCGATAAATACAAGCACCATCCGCACAGAATGAATCATAAATACTTTGTACGCCAGAGTAAAGGACATAGCAAAAAGATATCTGCGGAATCGATAAGCGGCGATTATAATCAGTAACAACACAAATCCACCAATAAGATAATCACCTGTGCTTTGGGAAAAGATATGATCCATAGCACGTATTTTGCCGGTAAGGATAAAAATAGCCAGAATCCCCAGAGCAATAAATGTGGATGCAGCAGAAGAGATGATATTCATATCCCTGATATCTTTAAACGCCTGCTTTCCTGATATTGATGTTTTGCTTACTGCCCACTGCATCAAGACGAGTTCACCCGAATAACCCATTACGTCTTTATTAAAGATACGTTTACGAATAAAAGCAGAGAAGCTCCTGGTAAAGGAGATACCCCAGATTATTTTATAAGCAATAGTTTCTGCCAGCGGCAGCAGGAAATAGATGAACAGGAACAGACCATAAAAAAGGGGATGTGTGGGCAGCGAACTAAAAAAATTATTCCAGCCGATATCGGACAATTGATAAAGAATGATTCCGACAATAAGCAGTTGCAACAGGTGTGTTATTGTACGAATCACACGTTTTCCGACGGTGGTTTGCCTGAAGTCTTTAAAGCGTTTTCTTAAGTCTTGATAGGTATGTTCCAGAAATTCTTTCATAAGAGCAGCAACGGTAGAAATGTTGCAGGTTTACCTAACCTGCATTTCTCACTAGTGTATAATGGGGAGACATAATTAATTAGCATTTATTATTATTTTTTTGTGAGAAATGCAGGCTACTCCTGTTCTAAGAGATTAAATTGTGCAGAATCATCAAGAAACTGCCGGAACGCTTTTTGCTGTTTGGTGGTCAATTGAAAGCTCGGGTGCTCGAACAGATCACCTTTTAGTTTGGCATACCAGAAATACTGGAGTAAACTTACCGGCGAATTACGCATTCTTCGCACAAAATGATCCTGCTCCCACGTATTGGTACCGTGATAACATCGAATAAACAAGTAGGCATATTCGGACGGGAGCTGAGTATAACGTTTCTTTTTCCATTGTTCCAAAAACTGTGTGTCCTCGTGCCGGTTCAGGCTGGGATAACGTATGGAATCATCATTTCGGTGCAATATAGATGGAGGTACGCCGCCTTTCAGTGTTCCTTTGTAAGGATGATGAAGAAATTTGTCATTATTGAGATGCATCAGGCTGGTCGTAAGGCAACATGCATCTGCATTATCATTAAGAAGGGCATCAAGCTGTATTTTAATACGATCGGGATGAAACCAATCATCATCATCCCAGCAGGTTATAAAGTCTCCGGAGGCATGTTCAAGAGAGACATTTCGCATCTCACCCAGCACATTATCCAGTGAAGGTTCAATACGTATATACTTTACATTTTCAGTGGGCAGATCGGTGAGAAGATCATATATTTTATCTTTACCGTTATCAACCACAATTAATTCACTATTCTCATATGTCTGATTTTGATAACAATAAAGTGATCGTTTAAGTAATTCGCGCCGATCGGCTGTTACAATCAGACAGCTTACTTTATGTGATGTGGAACTCATTTATTTATAAATTCTTATACTTTCAGTGTAAGGTATGTGGTGACAAAATCATCTAAATATATGAGTTTTATTTTCGAACTCATTATTGGATATGATTATTAATAGCAGTTTTATAAATCATCCGGTGTTTCTAATTAGTTGTCAAATCCGCTCCTATTTTTTGTCACAATATCTCATTATACTTGTTTGACTTAATCAGAGGGCTATAAATGCGTGATAATAATTTTAAATGGTTCTAATACGTTATTTGAAATATTATCTTATTTCCTGAACTACAGAAACTATTTACAATCCTGAAACCACCTTTTGTGAGTAATATTAAATATCTGCTAAAATGGTTGTCGTTTTCTTCATACGTTTTGTGTCTGCCTTTTCTTGTAATTTCACAGGATTCCGGCAAAGTACTAATGCTCGAAGATTTTGAAAACGATGCTCTGGGTACTTTGCCTTCCAACTGGTATGACAGGGATGGTGATAAAAAATTACAGGAGTACCGGGAGGATATCCGTAATGAATTTAAATACAAAGTCGTTAAGGAAGATGGCAACAAGTATATTAAATATGAAGGTACACGGGCTAAACATCTAAACTATCCGTTGGCGAATAAAGAATATATTGATATATACGAAACACCGGTACTCTCATGGAAAGCACGTGCATGGCAGCTGCCCCAAAATGCCAATGAAGACCATGACAGCAGAAATGATGTCGTAATGAGTATCTATGTAGTATTTGATTTCGGAAGGGTTGCTCTGTTTAAGAAAGTACCCAAATCAATTCGTTATACCTGGAGCAGCTCGCTTGAAAAAGGCACTGAAATTTCAAAGCTTTTTGGAAACCAAAAGATTATAGTACTTGAATCGGGAAAAAAGAATACGGGAAAATGGATAACATTCGAGCGTAACATAGTAGAAGATTACCGGCGCCTGTACGGAGACGATCCGCCAAGCCAGCCTCTGGCTATTCTTATTCTGAGCGATGGCGACAGTACCGGTTCGACGGTAGAAGCCGATTATGATAATATACTTCTGAAAGCCCCGGGAAAGCAGACAGACACAATAAGTTATTAATAATTCATTAACTTCACCGATCTGTTTTGAAAACGACTTATATATTTCATGCATAAGATTTTAGAGCTATTCCGGCCGCTGGTAAGTATCAATTGTAAACATCCGTTTGGGATTTTGGGTGTAACGATATCTGTTGCTATCGTTCTTGGCTATTTTGCACTACAATTGACCATTGACACCGATCTAGCCAATCTTCTTCCGGAAAGCAATAAACATGTGCAGGCACTGGAAGAGCTCCAGGAAACAGTCGGCGGCGAAACTGCTATGGAGGTGGCGATACAATCACCAAGCTTTGAAGACAACAAAGCATTTGCACAAGACCTGATCAAAGAAAGTCTTAAATTATACGACGAAGAAACGGATAACTATTTCTTTGAGCGTGCTGAATTCCGGAAAGAGACAGAAGTACTGCGGAATAATGCACTTTATTTTGCCACCCGGGGTGAGCTTTCGGATATTCAAACTTATCTGCAGAATGAAATTGAAGGTGCCAAGGAAGAAGCTAATCCGTTCCTGGTTGATTTTGAAGAAGACGAAGAATCCTCAGATAATGAAGAAGAGGAGCGGTTGTCTGATTTTGAAGAAAGTTTTGAGGAGCTTATTCCCAATGAGTATCCCGTAAGTGCCGATAGTACGGTAATGATCGTTAAATTCTATCCGACCGGTTCTAAAAGCAATTTGAGCTACCTCAGGGAGATGTTTGACCGGTATGAGTCTCTGCTGGCCAGTATGAATCCGGCATCCTACAATGAAGAAATGAACGTACGTTTCGGCGGACGCCTTAAACGTCACCTTACGGAGATAGAATCTATTATGGGAGATGTCTTCAGCAGTTTTGCGTCTGGGGTATCCAGTGTCATTTTACTTGTAATGTTTTACTTCTTTATCAAGAAGTATGTCAACTACCGGCGGGGAACGAAAGAAGATATCAGGCACGGGCTGCTGGCCCATATAGCTCGTATTCCGGTCCCTGTTCTAATTATAGGAATCCCTCTGCTTATCAGCCTCTCCTGGACCTTTGGGATAACCTATTTTGTTCTCGGTACACTCAATACGATGACGTCCGTGCTGTTTGTAATTCTATTCGGGATGGGTATCGATTATGGTATACACTATTATGCCCGCTATATTGAATTCCGCTCGGAAGGCAGGTCTGTTAAAGATTCCCTGTATGATACTTACGATAATACCGGAACGGCTATTGTCGTCAGCGGTTTAACAACAGCCTTTTCACTCTATGTATTAGTCCTGGCCAAATTCCGGGGTTTTTCGGAGTTTGGCTTTATAGCAGGATCCGGTATTATACTGGCTCTTTTTTGCATGCTTTTTGTACTTCCCTCCCTGTTGGTTATTTGTGAAAAATTTAACTGGATTTTACTCAATGAGAGGGATACTGATAACCATAAGTCAGGCAGGTTTTTTCATCGTTTCCCGTTTGCCAGGACCATCGTAGTTCTGGGGCTGATGATATCGATGGTTGTAATCATGAACTCAGGTCAGCTTAGATTTCAGTATAACTTCGGTGAACTGGAACCGGAATTCCCCGAATATGATTCATTCAGGGCGATCAGCAGTCAGGTCTCGCAATCGGATAAGCGAAACCCTGCATATATACTTGCGGACAACGAGCAGCAGGTAATCGAGATTATGGAAAAGATTCGTTATAAAATGAGAACTGATACAGCCAGTCCGACTATAGCGGATGTAGAGGCTTTGCCGGAGCGATTTCCACCTTCTGATTCCGCAGCAGAAAGTAAGCTGAAGGAAATTGATCGAATACGCGAGTTACTCAATGATCCTTTTATTCGTGACCAGGATGACCCTCGGCTGGATAAACTCCGAAGAGCTGCACAGACAACAGAGAAGCTTGAGATTGCCGAAATCCCCGATTATTTTAAAAATCAGTTTGTTACAAAGGAAGGGGAAATAGGTAATTTTGTTATTGTATATCCCAGTGTGGGACTGTCCGACGGTAAAAACTCGATAGCCTTCAAACATGATATCGGGGAAATTACTATTGACAGCGGAGAAACCTTTTATGCTGCAAGTACATCTATTATAGCTGCTGAAATGCTCGAACTTATGCGCAGCGAAAGTCCGTGGATGGTTGGTGCTACTTTCCTGATGGTGTTTATCTTGATGAATATTTCGTTTCGCTCTCTTAGATGGGCAACAATAGCCATGTTACCATTGGTGGTGGGTCTGCTTTTCTTATTCGGTATTATGATGATTACAGGTATGATGTTCAATTTCTATAATCTTGTTGTTCTGCCGGCTATTCTGGGAATCGGAGAGGATAATGGCGTTCACCTTGCGCATCGATACCGGGAGGAAGGTAAAAACAGCATGTGGAATGTACTTTCCAGTACGGGTCAGCACGTTACTATCGGGTCTATTACCACGATGCTCGGTTTCTCCGGATTGTTGCTTACGAATCATCCGGGACTTCAAACCTTGGGGCAAATGGCGGTTATCGGTATCGGGATGACCCTTGTCGCGGCGCTGACCTTTCTGCCGGCGATTATCCAGTGGCTCGAAGACAGGGGGTGGATTAAGTTCTAAGGTATCTGCGCAACTTTCCTGCTGCTGATAACAGAATAGTTCCACTGTTTAAAAGCAAATCTCCAGTTACGATTAATTTTTTTCATGATATGGTTTTCATATCGATAATCGCTGGATTTCCCCTTTGCTTTTTGATCTAAAAATAGATTAAAATAAGGTTTAGCTTTTTTAAAATTATCTAAATCCAGTTGTTCATATATTTTCCAGATTTCACTGACCGGCTGCGATACAAGATCTTCAAAACGAACTTCAGCAAGTTGTCCCCGGGGTATATCCATTCGTTGTTTCAGATAACGTCTCATTAATTTTTTATAAACATTTATAATCTCATCTTCGATTTGTAGTTTGTCGAAATCCTGAAGCCCCAGGTTGTTTAACAAAGTATTCCATAGTTTTTTATTTGAGTAATAGACATCGTATGGATTTCGATGAATAAAAATAAATTGTGCATCGGGATAAATCTCCAGAAGTTTGTTAATTCGACCGGTATTGCCGGGATTTTTTATTAATAGTCGCCGCCCATTATTTTTAAAAGAGGTTTTTTTAATTAGATGGTGATAATCATTTTTCCATTTTTCAATTTCATCTTTATTGGCAGTATCAAAGAAAAGATATTTGTTAAAGTACATCCATGCATCATTCGGAAATATATGTCCCCAGTGGAGACTTGTTGGTGAGATCATAGTTGTCAGGGCAATCTCAATTTCGCTGGGACTTTCGAGCTCAAGATTGATCGACATGTTTTGTGCATCCTGAAGAAGGTTAATCGACTTTGGAATGCTGTTTATTATTCGTTTTAAAAATCTTTCAGTGCTGAGAAATACATCCGGAAAGACAACCTGAAATTTATTTATATATCCAAACCGGGAATCTTGCCCCAGCAGATATTGCAGAAAGCTTGTGCCGCTGCGCCAATGCCCTATAATAAAGATAGGATCTTCCTTTAGCTGATGCTCTTCAATTTTACGGCTATATTTAAAATTTTCGTAAGCCCTGAAAGGCTCCTGCACAATTAATTTCAGGTAAAAAGCAGAAATCTTCGATAAATTAGCACGAAAAAAAGCATCGTGTTTTGTCAATTGCTTCGTTAAATTTTTTATGGGACTACTGCGAGAACTCATTATCGGGGTGGTTTATTAGATTAACGAAGTACTACAATGGAAATAACATGCTGAAAAATTAACGCAATTTTGATAGGGTTAAATAGATCACTCTTGTTATGATGTTTCAAGTAAATAATTGTCTGAATATTATGCTGATAGAAATTGTATTCGAATAAATATCCATGGAGAAATATAAAGATGCACTAATCTGAACAAATATTACTTGATTAGCTTTCCGTATATTTCTTTGTCATTGATTAGAAATAAAAATTTATAGTCTATAATTAGGTAACAATATCTTCAATTAAATAAATGCAGGATGGAAGTTAGAATAAGAGATTGGACCATTACACATTGGTGGGTTCGTCCTACGGTCAAAATTTGGTTTGATTTATATCATAAATCGGTTTCATATTCCGGAACCCAAAATATTGATTGGGATAAACCTATTATTTTTGCTCCTTCCCACCAAAATGCCTTTACAGATGCATTGTGTCTGATTTTGCCTACAAGATATACGAATGAACGTTTCATTTATCCGCTGATTCGGGCTGATGCTTTTGGCCAAAATCAGGCTCTTGATTGGATGTTAACAGTTTTCCACATGCTGCCTGTGTACCGTCCCCGCGATAACGTGAACATAAAACAGCGAAATGAATCCATTTTTTCTCAATGTCACGAAATTCTATTCAAGAATCGAAATTTGCTGATCCATCCAGAGGGAAATTGCATTCCTAAAAAACAAGTCGGACAATTTAAAAAAGGTCTGGCACGGATCGCACTTGGTGCTGAAGCAGAAAAGAATTTTAATTTAGGCGTAAATGTGATACCTGTCGGAATAAACTATCAGGAAATTACAGAAGCACGAAAGGGAATTCATGTTCAGTTTGGGAGTCCCATTTTAGTATCCGAATTCAAAGATAAATATGCTGATTCAGCAGCCTCGGCTATTACAGATCTGACCCGCACAGTTAGAAAAAGAGTTCGGGAAGTAACTGTCGATATTGATACGGAAGATTATCAGTTTACGGAGCAACTGATCAGGCTCTTGCAAATTAATAGCTCTGAGATGAATTCGAATACCGAATACAATAAACAGAAAGTAAAATATGAAAAAGAGATGATTGAAAATCTGAAAAAAGCGGAAGGCTGCGGATCAACAATCATGGCTGATTTCAAAAATCACTACCACAAACTTCAGGCACTGTTTAAAGAGCACGATCTTGATATTAGTATTCCAATACGCAAGAAAAAATCGGTCAGCCGGCTGGCTGCTGAAGGAATTGGGTATTTAGCCTTACTTCCAATAGTCGTCTATGGTTGTATTAACAATATCATTCCCTGGTTTCTTATGAATGAAGTGGCTGACAAAGTAAAGGAAAAGCAATTTAAGAATTCAGCCAGAATGACCGCCGGATTGCTGATTTTCCCCATTAGTTATCTGTTACAAACAACTATGCTGGGAATAGCTTTAGGAGTGGGCATCGATTTATTGCTCTACCTGATTTCTCTTCCCGTTACAGGTATTATATCTTTGAAAATAATCGAAAACTGGAGAAATTGGATGCAGCAGTTTCGTTTAAATCGGTTATCTAAAACAGAGCATCAGAATTTATCGCACTTACTGGGTAAGATAATGAATAATATCGAGCTCTCTGCCAAGGCACCTAAGACAACGCCGTCATCTGACCCGGCTTAATCGCAAGAACTGGAGCATCCATTTGGGAATAGGTTTTTCAGGAGGCTTGTTTTTAACATTAAGGTACCATCCGATATTTTCCCAAATTGGAATTTTGTGCGTTTCCACAAACTCTATAAGCGTGCCGTCAGGGTCTTCAATATAACTGAAACGGCCGGCTGCTTCTCCCATATCAAAAGAATTTTTACTGTCTACTGTAAATTCAAATCCTTTTTCATAACACTCTTTTTTGAGCTGATCCATTCCTTTTACGTCAAAGCAAAGATGGATAAAACCCAGATCGCCCCAATAACGATCTCTGAATATCTTGCGCGGTTCGCGATCGCAGATTTGCACCAGTTCAATTTTGCTGGGGCCCAAAAGCTGACTGAAAGATCCTTTCCTGGGTTCACTATGGCTCAACAACACGCGTCTCATTTTAGTTGAGCCGCCATTGAGGGCTTTTAAATCATCAAAAGTGTCTTTCTCATCATATACAACTGTGTCATATTCTAAAACATCTTTATAAAGTTCCAATGATCGTTCAATATTTGACACACCGATTATACATCCGGCAATTCCGCCTGTATAATACTTGCCATTAGAGAACCAGGAGTTTCCTTCTACAATTTGGAAAACAAGTCCATGCGGATCTTTTACAAAAAAGTGGGGAGAGCCTGCGGGATCTTTTGTAATACCGTTGACAATATTAACTCCTTTTGATTGTAAGAAATTGAATGAGTTTTGAATATCCTTACATTTTATCTTTGTACTGAAGAGCCCCAGATCACCGATTTTTACATCAAATGAGGGAGGCTGGGGATTCCGGCTGGTATATTGCCACACTTCCAGGCCGCCGCCACCTTGTATATTCATGGCCAATGTTGCTGACCGGCTTTGTATCTTATCACCGGTATAATTTGTCATTAACCTGGCTTCTGCAGCATCCTGAAACACACAAATATCCATTCCGAATTTTTTTTGATACCATTCAAAGGCTTTTTTTTCATCAGGTGTACCGATTCCAATCTGCTGGATACCACTAATAATCTTGCTCATAAATTTCTATGTGTTTTAAGTGAAAATCAGGCACGAAAATGATAACAAGTCAATACTCATTTTGAATCTGAATAATATAATATCTGAAAAGCATCTACAACTTTGAGTTCAGTCAATTCATTTATTACGCCCAAAAATATTTCTTCCCGTTTATTGTGAGATAGGATAGTCTATCCGGTATTACCTTTTACCGGTGGATCTGCCAGAGATTATTGCGTACGAAAACGCGTTTTTGGACTGGGTGTTTGGGACCGGCATCCGGTATCCCGAATCCGGCATCCAGCTCCAGCCTACTGTTTCCAAAAGGCGGGAGTAAAAAGCAGCAGGACAGTAAAGATCTCCAGCCTGCCGATCATCATAAAGAGAATGAGAATCCATTTCCCTATATAAGGTATGTGGGCATAACTGTCGGTGGGACCCAGGTCTCCCCAGGCCGGACCAATATTACCCAGACATGCAATACTTGCCCCAATTGCAGATTCCATGTCGTACCCGAGAACGGACATCATCAATGCTCCAATACCAAAAACCAGGAGATACCAAACAAAAAAACTTAATACAGTACGCTGTATATCAGTGTCGATGGTTTTATCACCAATTCGAATAGGCAGGATTGCTCTGGGATGGACGATCTGCTTGAGTTCCCGGAAGGAATTACGGATGATGATCATCCAGCGAATCATCTTTACACCGCCTCCCGTTGATCCCGCACAACCGCCAGTAAAGAACAGCAGGAACAGGAAAAAAGCTCCCATCGAATTCCATAGTTCATAGTCGTCGGTGCCGAAACCTGTGGTGGTAACAATCGACATTACCTGGAAGGCACCATACCGTAACGAGTTGCCTATGGAATATTCATTAAACAGCCATAAAGAAAAGCTGATGATAATTGTGCTTAACAATATAATCACGGTATAAAAGCGCGTCTCCCGGTTATAGAAGAATGTTTTTCTGTCGCCGCGAAGCAGCCGGAAGTGCATAGCAAAACTGATACCTGCCAGATACATGAATATGATAATTATGATATCTATATAAACAGAATCAAAAGCCTCGATACTGGCGTTTTTAGTTGAAAACCCGCCGGTGGCCATGGTTGAAAAGGCGTGATTCAAAGCTTCGAACCAATTCATATCCGGATGAATCCACAACAACAGAAATTCCGCTGCAGTGAATGCGACATATACACCCCAGAGTAATTTCGCTGTCTCCTGTACACGTGGTGTAAGTTTATCTGTTGTTGGACCCGGTGATTCAGCCTGAAACAACTGCATGCCGCCGATACCTAAAACAGGGAGGATTGCCAGCGTCAGAACGATGATACCCATACCTCCAAGCCAGTGGGCCATTGAGCGCCAGAATAAGATACTATAAGGAAGAGATTCAATCTCCGGATTTTGTAATCCATCACTGGTAATACCATTGAAAATAGTGGCTCCTGTAGTAGTAAGTCCACTCATAGTCTCAAAAACGGCGTCGGTATAAGTTGGCAATATACCTGATATAACAAACGGAAGAGCACCGACCAGCGAAAGGAACAACCACGTAAGACTGACAACGAGGAATCCTTCCCTGATGCGTATTTCCCTTCTGGATTTAAAAGCCCAATACAGAGTGCCGCCAAGTAGAAATGCAATTGAAGCAGAATACAGATAGGTATGCCATATCGCCTCATCATAAATGAGTGATATTACCATAGGAGTAAGAAGGGCAAAACCGAGAAAGAAGATAAATGATCCGAGAATACCCAGGACCGCCAGAAAATCTATATTGGGCCGGTTGAAATCCGAGAAAAATGATTTTGCCATTACTTGAACAGTGAAGTTACTTTTTCTATCGAATCAGGCAGACAAAATATAATTACCCGGTCGTTAGGCTTTATCTGTGACTGACCGGTGGCAATCTCTATGGCTCCATTCCTTAGAATACTGCCAATTACACATCCGTCAGGAAATGAAATTTTATGAATCGGTTTTTTAACAACTTTTGAGTCCGGGGAAGCCTGCAGTTCGATGACTTCAGCTTTCGTCCCTTTCAGGGAAGTAACCGAAATTACGCGCCCTTCACGAACATGCCGGTGAATTTCGTTGGAGGCGGCAGATTTTTTATTGACGGCAGCATCGAGTCCGATGGTATGGCTGAGCGGTATATAATCCGATTTTGAAACAAGTGCTACTGTTTTCTTTACCTCCAGGTGTTTTGCCATCAGGCAGGAAATGATATTTGATTCCTCATCATCTGTCACTGAAATAAAGGCATCGGTATCGTTGATACCTTCAGTTGCCAACAGATCGGGATCGGTAGGATTTCCGTTGAGTACCAGAACTCCCTTTAACTCCTGGGCTAATTCTTCGGCCGTATCATAGTCCGGCTCGATAAGTTTGATATTCCAATTCTTTTCTTCACTGCTCAGGATTCGTGCTATCATGGCGCCGATAGGAGTACCGCCGGCAATCATAATCCGGTTGATTTCTATATCCGGTTTCCCGGTTGTTGCGATAACTGCCGGAATATCTTCGGTCTTTGCCAATACAAAGATCTGATCCATCTTTTGTAACCGGAAGGTACCGCTAGGAATAATTGTCATTGACTGACGGGAAACGGCAACCACGCGAAATACAGTGTCACTGAATTCTTGAGCATACTCCGATATTTTTTTTCCCAGGAGAGGGGACTTTCCACCAAGGCGCAGTCCGATAAGCTGCATTTTTCCATCAGCCAGATTAATAAGGTCGCTGGCTGAAGCCCGTTTAATCAGACGGACAATTTCCTGTGCCGCACTCTGTTCCGGGTGTATGATTACATCGATTCCCAGATCGATAGGCTTGAGGGGCGCATGATCGCGGGAAAGTTCATCACTGCGAACCCTGGCAATTACCATGTTCACCCCCAGCCGTTTACTCATCATTGAGGCGATCATATTCACCTCATCAATGCTGGTTACCGCAATAAGAATATCCGCATCTTTAACACCGGCCTCTACCAGATCTTTTACAGAAGTGGCATTACCCTCGAAACAGAGGACATCAAGATTTTCAGTTACTACATTTAAACGTTCCTTATCACGGTCGAGTACGATAACATCATGTTTCTCTTTTGAGAGAATACTCGCAAGATCGTAACCGATTTCCCCCGCTCCGATTATGATTATTTTCAAATCCGCTGGATAATTAAATTAGGATGTGGAAGAAAGTATGAATCAATTCAAGAATCACAAAATATTTGTTTGATGTTTTGTTTTCTGCTTTTGAAACAAAATTTTAAAAGAGGTATTCAATTCCAAATGAATGGGCTGTAGCAAAACCCGTTTCAAAGGGAATAATAGCATAATGGACTTTTATCGGGTCTGCAAATATTGACGCTCCCGCACTCCACGGACGTACAGTATTACCTGTTTTATAACCTCCGTATATTGAAACAGTTTCAGCGATATCAAAAGTCAGAGCTATATTGGCGTATGCCTTCGGATCCCCTGCATCCTGTGTAGAGATGGCAGCTGTCTGCAGTGGATTTACATAATCGGTTTGCAGTGAAACCCAGATGGGCAAATCTTCATTTTTGGGCGGTAATAAACGAAATAGCCTTGCTCTGATACCAGCTCGTAATGTAGCTGGGAGATCCACCTGATCATTTTGCAGCTCATCCATTCTGCCCAGATTCTGCAAGGCGATTCCGGTGTGAATTATTTCATTCCACCAGCGCCCGGCCATTCCCAGATTAATGGCATAACCTGAAGCATTATAAATATTAAATTTTTGATAAAGGTATTGACCTGTAATTCCCGCAGAAAGACTTTGCCAGGTGTAAGCATAAGCTGCACCGAGCGACAACAGGCTCGAAGAAAAAGTGCCTTCCGGGGTACCGGGTCCGGTTGAGCGAAGATCATCTGTCTCGGAAGCAATAAGGCCAAAGGCCAGAGCTCCCTTCTTTTTTCTGAGATTGACAGCAGCATGCGTGTTATTGGTACCGCCGATCCATAGATTATGATCGACAGATACCCCGGAAGATTTCTCCAGCGAAAGATTGGCGGGATTCGTGTAGATATTTGATGCACCGTTTAATTCGGCTGTAACTGCATCGTTAAGACCCAGTGCTTTCGAATTTGGACCAACCGCTAAAATATTAAGACCGGTCTCCTGGGCTATTGAAAGTGTAGACACTCCCAATACCAGGAGCAGAATGAAGATATTGATTAATTTCGCTGCCGATGACATAGTGAACCGGTTAGTTTTTCTTAAATATAGGTTTTATTTACTTTCCGCGCCTACCAGCCATATCCGTTTCATCCGCGTTCCAATTCGTAAAATATAAACCCACGAATAAACTTGTTGATTTTAGCGAAGCCGCCCATTATCTTCAGGCTGTTATGAAAAAATCAGCTCAAATAAACCGGAATTGGTGGTGGCCTGTGATGAAAGACATACAGGCAGTGGAAAAGTTATGAGCTGGATATAAAAACGATTTTTTTGAAAACCCACTGCAGGAAAACTGGAGTGGGTTTTTTTATTTCAGGACCTCAATTTAGTTAAACAGTAACAGATGGATTTAAAAGAATTTAAGAATCTGTATAGTCAATATTCGGCGATACCGGTGTACCGGCGGCTAATGGCGGATGTACTCACGCCGGTATCACTGTTTCTTCAGCTACGCAGTGAAGCTGACTATCCGTTCCTGCTTGAGTCTGTTGAAGGTGGTGAGCAGGTGGCACGTTATTCGTTTCTGGGAAGAAATCCCTACCAGGTGTTGGAGTATGACGGGGAACAGGTGCAACTGACAAAAGGCGGGGAAACTGAAGTGCTGAACCAGCAGTATTTTGAAGCGCTGAAATCTCTCACTACCCGTCACCACGAGCCAAAACTTCCGGATCTGCCCCGGCTTAGCGGCGGTGCCGTTGGATTCTCATCTTATGATACTGTACGGGAAGTGGAAAATCTTATAAATGTTCCTGAAGAGGATATCGATCTGCCGGAGGCGGTATGGGCATTTTATGATGAGATATTTGCCTTTGATCATGTGAAACAGCAGATCATCATCATAAAAACGGTCTTTACGGATGAGGATAATGAATCTTCAGCCGGAGATCTTTTTCGGCAGGCAGAACAAAGGTTGGATGAACTTGAGAAACTCGTTTATGAGCCGGTACATACTACAGACTCTTTCAAAATTCAGCCGGATCAGATTACCAGTAATATGTCGCAGCAGGTATTTGAGGATAGTGTAGAGAAGGCCAAGAAATATATTTATGAAGGAGATATATTCCAGGTAGTACTATCCCAGCGGTTCGAAACGGGTTTCAGCGGCGACCGCTTTATGCTTTACCGCGCATTGCGCATGGTGAATCCGTCGCCCTACTTGTTTTACCTCGAATTCGGGGACTTTGCCCTGGTCGGCTCATCACCGGAAGTACTGGTACGTGTGCAGGATGGAACTGCACAACTGCTTCCGATAGCCGGGACTCGTCCGCGCGGTAAAACTCCTGAAGAGGATCTGGAACTGGAGGAGGATCTTAAAAATGATCCCAAGGAAATAGCCGAACACATCATGCTCGTGGATTTGGGCCGGAATGACCTGTCACGCGTATGTAAAGCAGGGACTGTCAAGCCGGTACGGAAACAGGTTATCGAACGTTATTCGCATGTCATGCATATCGTTTCGGACGTTAAAGGCGAACTGGCCGATAATCAGACATCGGTGGATGCGCTGATGCAGTGCTTTCCGGCCGGTACGGTAAGCGGGGCACCCAAAATACGCGCCATGGAGATCATCGACGAGCTGGAACCCACGAAACGGGGACCGTATGCGGGTGCAGTTGGTTATTTCGATTTCTCCGGGAATATGGATACATGCATCGTAATAAGAACGATGGTCATAACGAATAATAAAGTTTACATTCAGGCCGGTGCCGGTATTGTAGCCGACAGCGATCCGCATAAGGAATATATAGAAACAAAGAATAAAGCCGGTGCACTCGTCGAGGCACTCAGCGTGGCGTTAAATATCAGCTGAATTTTGTTTAATAAATTTAGAAAAATAATTCACTCAGTGCTCTTAGTGCCTTAGTGGTAAAAAGCAGTAACATAAAATTACAAGAAGCAAAATGAAAACTATTTTATCCGGAATTACCCCCTCGGGAAAATTACATCTCGGAAACTATTTCGGTGCAATACGCCAGCATATCAGCATGCAGGAGGAGGGGGATGCCTTCTACTTTATTGCCAATTATCATTCCCTGACATCCATCAGCGACGGAAAAGAAATACATGAAAATACGCTGGATATAGCCCTCGACTATCTTGCGCTGGGGCTCGAACCCGAAAAGTGCACTTTTTTTGTCCAGAGCGATGTCCCGCAGCACGCCGAACTGGCGTGGATTTTAGGCACCTTTTGTCCGGTGAGCCTGATGGAAAAAGGGGTCGCTTACAAAGACAAGGTAGCGCAGGGATTAAATCCGAATATCGGACTCTTTACCTACCCGATTCTGCAGGCGGCCGATATCCTGATGTACAACGCCGACCTGGTACCCGTGGGTCAGGATCAAAAACAGAATATTGAGATCTGCCGCGATCTTGCCGGTAAATTCAACCATAATTACGGCGACGAGTACTTAAAACTTCCTGAGGAACATATAGTGGAAGCTGTTGCTGTAGTACCTGGAATTGACGGGCGAAAGATGAGTAAGTCATACGGCAATACCATTGGTATTTTTGACGAAGGTAAAATCCTGAAGAAAAAAGTGATGTCCATAGAGACAGATTCAACACCCCTTGACGCCCCAAAGGATCCGGAATTGTGCAATGTCTTTGCTCTGATCAAGCTATTTGCCGAAAAGGAAAAGAAAAACGAAATTGCTGAAAAGTACCGTGCCGGGGGTTATGGATATGGGCATGCCAAAAAGGAATTGCTGGGGATGATCACCAAATATTTTGCAGGGGCACGTGAAAAACGCCGGGAATTGGCTGAAAATCCTGCCAGAGTCAGGGAAATTCTCCGTGAAGGCGGAAAAAAAGCACGGGCACGTGCCGAGGAGGTAATGCAGCCGGTCCGTGAAGTAACAGGATTGTTTAAGACATACCGCTTTGAAAGTGTTAAGAATTCTACCAAGGAATAGATAATAAGAACATGATTTTAATTATCGATAATTACGATTCATTTACTTATAACCTGGTCCATATCGTTGCGCAGCAGACTTCCGATTATAAAGTCTTCCGCAATGATGCACTTACCATCCAACAGGTAAGAGAACTGGCTCCGGATAAAATATTGATATCTCCGGGACCCGGACGTCCCGAAGACGCAGGCATAACCGAATCATTGATTAAGGAGCTGGGTAAAGATACACCTATTCTGGGGGTTTGCCTGGGACACCAGGCGATAGGCAAGGTTTTCGGGGGAAAAGTCATTCATGCACCAAAATTGATGCATGGTAAAACTTCGACTATTCACCATGACGGCAAATCCGTATTCGATAACATTCCTGATGGATTTACCGCTACCAGATACCATTCGCTCATAGTCGATCCAGAGATAATTCCCGGTGAGCTGGAAGTTTCGGCCCGCAGTGAAGACAATGTCATTATGGGATTGCGACACCGCGAATATCCTATTGAGGGAATCCAGTTTCATCCGGAGAGTATACTAACGACCTCCGGACCGGATATCGTCAAAAACTGGCTGAAACTGACTTACGCAAAGCAAAGGATTTAAGGCTGATATTACCTACAAAATTCAGATAAGGGAATTTAAGTACCAGATTGCAGGTGAAGAAGACATATTATGAAGATTTTGATTACTTTTGTTCAGGCAAATAAATTCCCCCTTAAAAAAGGGGGTGCGGCTTTAGCCGCGGGGGTTGTTTCTATGGTAACGGCTTAATCATTGCGCCAGCAATATTGTAATTAAGAAGGCTAGTTGGATTTACGTTACATTTCTTAGGCAAAGATGGTCCAACAACCCCCTTTAATTCCCCCTTTGCTAAGGGGGACTTTTTGCCAGCTCAAAAAATAGTCATTCCTGGGCCAGCAATTAGAAATAGCACGACGTAGAGCTGGTTCTATTAGCTTTTATTACACATAATGCATTTTAAATGAATTTGAAATGTAAACGCTCTAAGTCATTGGGCAACAATTTTAAATGCTTTTGCGAGATACATGAGTAATATCACGAATTTAAGGCACCTTAATTTTAACACGTTACAAGGTCGTAATTAAATATGGAATTCACGGATATACTTGAAAAACTGGTACAGCAGCAGGATTTAAACGCCGGGGAAGCAGAACATGCGCTCTCAGCTATCATTTCCGGTGATGTGGAAAATGAACAGATAGCTGCTTTTTTAACCGCTATGCGGACCAAAGGAGAAACTACGGAGGAACTTACCTCGTTTGTCCGCGTCATGCGGGAAGCAGCTGTGAAGCCGGAGGTCAATGTAGAGGGTGCCGTAGATTTATGCGGTACCGGCGGAGATAATTCCGGAACCTTTAATATATCTACTGCCGCCATGTTTGTCGTAGCCGGGGCCGGCGTACCGGTGCTAAAGCATGGTAATCGAAGTATATCCAGCAAGAGTGGAAGTGCTGATGTACTTGAAACGCTCGGAGGGGTTATAGATCTGGATAAACAGCAGGTAGAGCAGGTATTTAAAGAAACCGGTCTGGTCTTTATGTTTGCTCCCAACTTCCACCCGGCGATGAAGCATGTAATGCCCGCCCGTCGCGGAATGGGTATTCGGACATTTTTCAATATCCTGGGACCGCTGTTGAATCCCGCAGGAGTAAAGCGGCAGATGATCGGCGCTTACAATAAAGAAGTGGCACACCAGATCGCAAAAATAATGGTAAATCTGGATACCGAATTCGCTTATACCCTAAACGCACACGATGGGTTGGATGAAGTGAGCCTCAGTGCCCAATCGGAAATTTTTGAACTCAACAATAAAATGATTACGGACTCGGTTGTCTTTGATCCGAAGTCACTTGATTTTGAATGGGCGGCTCCTGAAGACCTGAAAGGAGGCGATGCGGAACATAATGCAAATATAATCCGCTCAATTTTGGCCGGTAAAGCCACTGAAGCCCAGCGTAATATCATTTTGCTGAATGCTACGTTTGGCATTCACGCTTCAGGAAAAGTAAATCACCTGAACGAAGCGAAAAAACTTGCCGAGGAAAGCCTGAATTCCGGCAGCGCAAAAAAATCACTCGATCGTTTTGTCGAGGTAACCAATGATGTCGCTAATTCCTGATTATCATGCCGACTATACTTGAAGAGATTGTAGAACAGACAGCCTCGGATCTGAAAAAGCGAAAGCGAAAAGTCAGCTTTAATGACCTGGAATCGATGGAGCTTTTTGAAAAACCGGTTCGCGACTTTGGCAAAGCACTGCAGATAGAAGGAGAAGTGGCTATCATCGCTGAAATAAAAAAAGCATCGCCGTCAAAAGGTTTAATAAGAAATGACTTTGATCCGCAGCGGATAGCCGCTCAATACCGCGAGGGTGGTGCCGCAGCTCTTTCGGTATTAACCGATGAACCGGCATTTAAAGGCAGTTTAAAATACCTTGAAATAGCATCAAGGGAAGTGGATATCCCTTTGTTGCGCAAAGATTTTATTATAGATCCCTACCAGGTAAAGGAGGCAAAAGCTTATGGTGCGGATGCCGTCCTGCTTATAGCTACCATCACCGACGGACACCAGTTACAGGAACTGCATCAGGCTGCCGAAGAGTTTGGCTTGCAGGCTCTTGTGGAGTGTTATTCAGAGGAAGATCTAAAATATGTTGACTTTGAACAGGTGGGCATACTAGGCGTCAACAACCGGGATCTGCACACATTTGAAGTTGATCTGCACCGCGGCATTGAACTGCTTCACAAAGCGCCGCAGCAAACGATTTTGGTCTCTGAAAGCGGACTCAGCAAAGCCGATGATCTGAAATTGCTATCGGATGAAGGAATTCATGCGGCTCTGATCGGTGAATACTTTATGAGACAACCTGATCCCGGTAAAGCGGTAAAGGAATTGCGTGAACAACATCGACTTTTGGAAAGTTAAATTTCGGATTATGCCAGGAGAACTTGAAGGACAGACAAAAGTAAAAATTTGTGGATTAACGACACTGGAGGATGCCCGTTTTGCTTCGGGTGCATTGTCTAATTATCTTGGCTTTATCTTTTATGGAGGGAGTCCCCGTTATATTGAACCCGCTAAGGCCGGGGCTGTCATCAATTGGATAGAAGGACCGGAATGCGTGGGCGTTTTTGTTAATCAGCCGCTCGACGATGTGAATATGATCAGCCGTCAGACAGGTATTGACTTGGTGCAGCTGCATGGAAATGAAAATCCCGCTTACTGCAGACTTGTCGATAAGCCTGTAATCAAAGCAATACACGTGGCTGAGCGGGATACTTCCGCAGATATCAAGACCAGGGTAGAACAGTATGCTGACAGTGTTGATTATCTGCTTTTCGATACCAGGATAGAAGGACAATGGGGCGGAACGGGACAGAAGTTTGACTGGACTCTTCTTAAAAATGCAGCCGGGGACATCCCTTTCTTTCTGTCGGGAGGATTACAAACAGCCAATATACTGTCTGCCTGCAAAACTGTTAATCCCTATGCCGTGGACCTTTCCAGCGGACTCGAGGCGGAGCCTGGTGTAAAAGATTATGATAAGATCGAAAAATTCATGGATGAGATGCGCAGGATATGGCAACTGCAAGAGGAGGGAGAATTATAAGATCGGTAAAGTATTAACCTGCATTCGCGCCAAAAAATATTAGATGCAGGTTAGAAGTATTATTCTGATTTATCCGTCTTCACCGAATTCCTGCCTGGTCCGGCGCACTGTCAATATATAAATATCATCATTTTGAATTTCATATATAACCAGGTAATGAGGGCGGATAATTAATTCCCGCACCCATTTTATCGGAGTATCATTTGCATTAATGGGAGATGCTTTTTTCAGTGACTTTACCTGAGTTTCAAACTTCTGAACCAGAGCTGTTGCTGTATCCGCATCATAGGATGAGATATAGTTTACAATCTCTGCTATTTTTTGATAAGAAGTAGGGGACCAAATGATCCGCATTAAACGGTCCCCAGCTTGTTTTTCAGAGATTCAATGACCTTATTATGGGGCACACCTTCTTTATCCTCGATCTCCTGACGGGAACGGTTGATTTCCTGGAGCAACTCAATTGTGTCAACCATATTTTCGTAATCGGAAACATTCAGCAGTACCGCAGAACTTTTACCGTGCTGTGTAATCACAATAGGCCGGTGCTCTTTTTTGAGCTTTTCAATCATGGCAGCGGCATTTGCGCGAAATTCCGATAGTGGTTGAATGTCTTTATCGAGCTGTACTCTTTTCATTAGCTATATATCGTTAAAAATGATATCGCTATAATAGTAGCAATTAACAAACAAAGTAACAAAGAAGAAAAAGAAGCTGGTGGCGTGTTAACGGGTCATAATAATTTTGTCAATACAGTCGAAGGGCCGGAAGGCAAATAAGATTAATTTCCTTGTTTAAAGGCATCAGGAGAATCAATTGGATGAGATTTAATAAAATTTATTACGAAAAAAGTTTCAAAAAAATGTTATGCTTTTATATGCATATTTAAAAAAAATATTTCATGGCATTTACAGATAAATTCGAAATAGCTAAATCAAGCTCATCTGTTGTACAATTATCATTACTTTATTTCATTATTGGGACCATATTTTTATTAATACCCTGGGCAAGCAGTTGGCTGGATATCCCTGTGGAGCATTTTACCGCAGACCCCGCCCGTTCATATAATGCACATCCGCTTACCGGGATTATATCTCATATAGGAGTTTTATTATGGTGTTCAACAGCAGCCATTTGCTTGTATTCCTCCGTTTTGTTAAAGCTTGACGGTGAAACCAGAGATGCTCGGTTTCTTTTCTATTCCGGATTATTGTCAATGGTTTTGTTGTTCGATGATCTGTTCATGTTTCATGAGGCCCTGTTCCCCTGGTATTTTCACATACCGCAGAGATTTGTCTATGTCGGCTACATATTGATGACTGTTGTATACTTTTTCTACTTCCGAAAAGACATTTTAAACAGTGAGTATAAGATACTGACTATCGCAATAATCCTATTAGGGTTGTCTGTATTAGGCGACTTTGTTCTTCCACAGGAGGGTATAGCCTATCTGTTTGAAGATGGATTTAAGGCCTTCGGAATAGCTACCTGGGCCGTTTATTTCATGAGATTATCTTTTTATCGAACACTGACAGACCCAGAAAGAACAAAACTTTATAAGTGACTGAGTGACTGCACCTACTAATATATCAATAAATGAAATTTCCTCAATATTGCTTTTAGGTATTGAAAGTGAAATTGCACTTCCTGTAATCCGGGCTCTTGGAACGGTTATTCCGCGACCTGTTCCCATCCATGCTCTTTCAGCAGAAAATGGAACCAGTTCTTCAAAATATTCAAAATATATTCATACCCATCATAATCTGGAATCAACCGGTGAAGATGCATTGCTTATCGAACTCGTAAATAAGATAAAAAAGACCGGAGCGGATATCCTGTTACCTATAGATGAGCATAACGTGCGGCTGCTTTCTAATATAAAAGACCGGCTCAAAAAATATATTCATTTGCCACCACTGCCTTCGCCATTCACATTTGATTCCCTGGTGTATAAAGATAAATTATATGAATTATTGAAAAGAAATAAGTTGCCTAATGCTGATTATTATTCAGTTAGCAAATTGGATACATCCAGACTCGATAAATTACGCTATCCTATCATGCTGAAGCCTGTACGGGGTTCAGCGGGAAAAGGTATAATTAAAGTTAATAACATTTCATCCCTTCTCACTAGTTTAAAAAGGTTAAAAACTGATGAATATGTTCTTCAGGAATATATTCCGGGAGAAAATATTGACTGCAGCCTGCTTGCGGTAGACGGAAATATAAAAGCATTGACTATTCAAAGAGGATTGAAAAGCACTGGGTTTAACTTTTCAACCGAAATTAAATTTGAAAAAAATGAAGCTGTATTGAATATCGTTAAAAAACTTGTGGACTTGACCGATTACAGCGGTGTTGCCCATCTCGACTTTCGTCTGGATGAGCGTGATAATCAACCTAAGCTTGTAGATTTTAATGCCAGATTCTGGTTTTCACTTTTAGGATCAAAGGCTGCAGGAGTCAATTTTGCGCTCTTAAGCTGCTTGGCAGCCAAGAATATTATTTTCGATAAACCTAAGTATAAGGAAATTAAGTACCTGATGGGTAAGAGTACTGTTAATTTTTATTATCGAAAGATATTGAATCGCGACTTCCACTTCTACTCAAATGGTATATCCACGGACCTGTGGGACAGAATCAGCGATCCTCTTCCGGATATAATGAACATGCTGAATTATAAGTAATTCGTTGACAGATAAGCATTCTCTCTTACAGCAGACGGTTAAAGATTTAAAACACATTACCATCTTTTTCAAACTTATCGTCGGAATCATCCAGCGTTGACAGTTCGACCGGAGGCTGTTCTTCTTTCCATGATTTTTCCAGGGCACTTATGAAACGTTCCGTTTTTTGGGCCCCCGATACGCCGAACTGACGATTAAAAAGGAAGAATGGAATACCCCCGATATTCATTCGTCTGGCCTCCTGTACATTTTTTTTAACAGCTCCGGTAAAATTATCGACCTGAAGCATTTCTTTGGCTTCAGCAATGTCAAGATTTATATCTGATGCAATTGTCAGCAGAGTCTCTTGGTCTTCCAGATTTTTACCATCGATAAAATAAGCCCGGAATAGTGCTTCTACAGCCTCATCGCTTTTGTCCTGTGTTTTGGAGTATTGGATCAGGCGATGAGCAGTAAACGAGTTGGCCACCCCAGTATTGGCGAGATTATATTCTAATCCTACAGTTTCTGCCATTTCCGTAATACGCTGATTCATTTTCTTGACCTGTTCGGGAGTCCAGCCTTTCACCTTCGCCAGGTATTCATTGATGCTTATATCTGATTTTGATTTTAGATCAGGGTTAAGTTGAAAACTCTTCCATTCAATAGTCACCTCATCGGAGTGATCAAATTGCTTGAGTGCAGCTTCAAATCTCCGTTTGCCGATATAGCAAAAGGGGCACACAATATCGAACCAAATCTCTACTTTCATAGCTCTTTTATTAGTTGTTTACTGACGCGAAATAATAACATTGTCTGTCTATTTAATTAATCATTCTAAGTCTGAAACCATTCGTTTTAATCGTAGAAATCAACGGCTAAACGAATTTATTTACAATAAAAAAGCCCTTCCCGCAGAGGAAGGGCAAAAATAACTTTGGCATTTTAATTATCGCTGCACGACTTCGTCAATGACATGAACCACTCCGTTTGAAGCCTTCTTGTCACCATCTACAACTTCTACTCCCAAAGCACTCTCAACTTCCTCTGAAGGAAGCTCGCCCTGATACAGATGACCGCTTACAAGTTCCTGGGCCTCTTGAGGATTCTGCTTCAGTTCCTCGATATCAGTATCAAGTGATTCGAGAGCATCGTCACTAGGTACCAACACAGTAAATGAACCTTGTTGACTCAGTACCTTTGGCATATCTGTTTCTTCAAGGAGCTCGGCAAAATGAGTATGATCTTCCTCGGAATTTACTACATCAACTACCGTTTCACCCTGGGGTTGTTCCTGCTGATCCTGAATCTGGGCATGAGATTCATTTTCATTGATAAGAAACCCAAATGTTACTACTAACATACCGGTTAAGAAATATTTAAATAATGTTTTCATGATATTTTTTTGTGAGTTTATGTATATAATGAAGTGACGCTTCTTGCGGCGCCAGAGCATCTTTAACATTTCTATACTTTTATTATTGCCTTTTTTTCCATTTAGTATCAAATATGGTGAAACTGGGAGCATTTAAGAGTAAATATTTTATTTATACCAAACCCCCTGACATACCCTGTCACCCTCTCTTTTTAACTTTGTCTTTCCAGACTGGAATCTGGGTGAGATATCCCTGATATTGATCCAAAAGAACCGGCTTTAATTTCCAATTCTCATATTACGATATATGGAACTGTTTTCGATCTTATTTATACTTTTCGGTTTAGTGATCGGTTATGCTATTGCTCATTTCAAATACCAAAGCAGCCAGCTGTTAAGCAATGAAGAAGCCGAGCTGTTGGAAAGCGAGTATAAAGAAGCGCTACAGCAAGTATCCCGTCTTGAGGAACGGAATGATCTTTTGAAAACGGAAATATCAGAAACAAAGGACAGTTGCCGTAATGAGCAGAATAGAGCGAATGAAGCAGAAAAGGAACTGGCCGGACTTAATGCCGATTATCGCAATCTCAATGAACGGCTTGAGGAACAGAAAGAGGAGATGAAGAACCTGCAGGATCGATTCAAGGATGAATTCGAAAATCTTGCCAATAAAATTCTTGAGGAGAAGTCTCAGAAGTTTACCGAACAAAACACAGAGAAGCTTGATCAGCTTCTGAAACCTCTCGGTGAAAAGATGGAGGAATTTAAAAAGAGGGTGGAAGAGACCCACAAAGAAGATATAAAGGGCCGTTCTTCTCTTGAACAACATTTAAAGCACCTTCAGGAGCTTAACCAGCAGATGGCCAAAGAAGCGAAAGATCTGACCAACGCTCTAAAAGGGGAATCCAAGACTCAGGGCAGCTGGGGAGAGGTAATACTTCAGCGTATCCTGGAGAAATCCGGGCTTAGTAAGGGACGTGAATATGAAATTCAGGAAAGTCATACTACTGATGAGGGACGTCGTCTGCAACCTGATGTGGTTGTTTATCTCCCGGATGAAAAGCGCCTGATTATCGATTCCAAAGTTGCGCTCACTGCCTACGAACGGTTTGCTTCGTGTGACGACGAGGAGGAACGCCGGAAAGAGCTCAAGAATCATGTTTTGGCACTGCGAAAGCATGTAAAGGATCTCAGCAGTAAAAATTATCAGCAGCTCTACGGCGGCAACAGCCCTGATTTTGTTCTCATGTTTGTGCCGATTGAATCAGCTTTCGGTTTAGCCCTGCAGCAAGATCATAATCTTTATTATGAGGCTTTTGATAAAAATATAGTAATCGTCAGTCCGTCTACCTTGCTGGCTACGCTTGCAACAATCGACAGTGTCTGGAAGCAGGAATATCAGAATAAAAACGCCCAGGAGATTGCTGAACGGGGAGGAGCCCTGTACGACAAGTTCGTATTATTTGTAGAGAGTATGCAGGATATCGGCCAGCGTATCCGCCAGACGCGGGAGAGTTATGATCAGGCGATGAGTCGCCTCACGAACGGACACGGTAACCTGGTTCGACAGATCGAAATGCTGAGAGAACTTGGCGCAAATTCTCAAAAAAGTCTCCCCGGCGATCTGACCGATCAAAAGCATTTGACGGATGGAGAAGAGGTGGAGGAGGAGTAACCTCGGATGTACTTAGCTGCGTTTGTCTTTGATATAAATCGCTTTCGATTGTCCTTCACCGACCGGTCGCTCCTCCATTTCAAAAAGTTTTGTTGCTTTAACAAGTTCTCCCAACTTACTGTAGCCGTAGTTTCGTGGATCGAAATCAGGGGATTGTTTAGCAATATAGCTTCCCACCGGTGCCAGGTGAGCCCAGCCACTTTCATCTGATGATGTCTGGACGGCATTGCGGAACAGATTTACAAGCTTTGTATCCTGTTTAAGTTCATTTGTGGACATACGGTCTACCGCGCCGCCTGATTCATCTTCTTTATCCTGCTGCAGGACTTCGGTGTATATAAATTTGTCGCACGCTGCAACAAAAGCTTCAGGTGTTTTCCGTTCACCGAAACCATAAACCACCAGCCCCGCTTCCCGGATGCGTGCAGCCAGTTTGGTAAAGTCACTGTCGCTTGATACGATGCAAAAACCATCGAACTTTTCCGTGTACAGCAGGTCCATAGCATCAATGATCATGGCGCTGTCTGTGGCATTTTTCCCGCGGGTGTAACCAAATTGCTGAATTGGTTGAATAGAATGCAGCAAAAGTTCATCTTTCCAGCTCCTGAGATGGGGTGCTGTCCAGTCACCGTAAATTCGTTTTACATTGGCAGTACCGTATTTGGCTATTTCAGCTAATAAACCCTCAATTATTGAAGGTTGAGCATTGTCTGCATCGATAAGCACCGCTAGTTTGTTGGTTGTTTCCATATCAGGGGCTAAGGAAATTTGAACTCTTGTTATTCTATAAGTTAGGAGTCTGCCGAGAGAAATGCAGGCTAGATTGTTTCTCTTTGTCTCAACAATCCGGATACCCCGGCAATAGCGGCTCCAGCACCGATGATCAGCATCCATTTCGCCCGGTCGGACGGTGAACCGGTAAAAAATTCACTGACTTCTGACTCAAAAGATTGATATTCATTGTAACCAAAGTAAAGCAAAAGGAGTCCCATAATCAGGAGTGCTGCGGGAATAGCTTTTTTCATGGGTTTATCTGTTCTCAATAATATTGACTAATGAAATTATTTATTATCAATAAGGATATTTTAAAAGATTTCACCAAATCATATTTGGAAATACGAAAATTCCAGCATCCCCATCGGGCGGCTGATGTTGCCGTCCGGTGGGTAAGAAGGGGCAGGGTTTTGAAATCGAAGGGAAAAGGCAACTGGCCCTGTCGAACCCGCCCGACCGCGAAACCAGCGGCCGGACGGGGGCTTAGATTTTAACCTTTTTAATAAGCTCGGGATCAATCGATTTTTCTGAAATAACTATGAATTGCTCAGATGAATTAATCCCAAGCCATCTGTACGTGAATTTAATATCTGGTAAAGTACCATTACGAATACCAATATAATCCGGATAGGATGAAAATTTCCAGTCAGACAATTTTTCTACAAGCCCAGCCTTGAGAGGATTTTGATGGATATAGTGCATACAAACCTCGGGATAACAGTTATTATCTTCGATCAGCTTTGCTTCTGTTGATGCCTCGAATAATGAGCCGGAGCGATTTTGTTGTTTATTGATAGCCTGGGCATATGAACTCAGCAATACTCCGATTTTTTGATTCAAAGATTTTAGCTCTTCTACAGAAATCGATTTTGCCTGTATAAGAAAATGAAAGTGCGTAGGCATCAGGCAGTAGGTTACCACCCGGCAGTATGGAATACAATAATCACGAAATTTTTTCAGGAAAAGAATATAGTTTTTCTGGTTGTAATAAATCCGCTGAGAATTAATTCCTCTATTATAGAGGTGGTACAGTTGATCTGGTTCGAATTTCATTTTTTTGAGTTAGTGTGAAAAGTATCTTTTGTAGTAAGTACTTTCAGAATTAAAAACCTTACAAAAATTCCTTAAAAGTATTCCCCATCGGGCGGCTGATGTTGCCGTCCGGTGGGTAGGAAGGGGCTGGGTTTGGGAATTGAGAGAAAAAGGCATCCAGCCCTGTCGAACCCGCCCGACCGCAAAACCAGCGGCCGGACGGGGAATTGGCTTTATACTGAAACAAAAAACAAACTTACTTCCTATAAACAATGAAATACTACCTATTCAAATCAAGAGAGGTGAATACCATGCCATCAGAACAAATAAAAGATGAAGAACAGTATGAAAAACTGAGAGAACAGGGTATGAGCAAGGAGAAAGCAGCCCGTATTGCGAATTCGGATAAAAGCAGCTCAAAAAAAGGTGGAAAGCATAAAAAATATGAGCAATGGACCAAAGATGAGCTATACGATAAAGCAGGAGAAGTTGGTATTGAAGGCCGATCAAATATGAACAAAGATGAATTAATTGACGCCCTGCGAAATCACTAAATAAGGAGCTTTTTTGTAGAGGTCAACGAGCGGCTTAACTACCATGGTAAAACACAAATACCGAAATAGGATGGTATAATTACTCTGGCTGCGGATTACCTGTCGGGATAGCCCCTATTAAATTAAAATGATATTCATCGTGAATAGTGAGGAACAACCGTCTTCCGATAAAACGAAAGGACTTTCTTTCTTTAAGTGGAGAAATGTTAATGTTGACACCAAACGGGCATTTGTCGGGGGCGGGCTTGCAGCCGTGATTACTCTTACGGGTGCGTCAATTGTTGGCGTAGCAAGCGGGTCAGAAGCTTACCGGTTACTGGAAGTAGCGATATCAGCAACACGTTCTTTCAGCGGGACAATTACGTTGGCTACCGGTAATATACTTGCTCTGATGCTTACTCTGATCAGTCTCACTTCTAATTCCGATGTAGAGTTAAAAAGAGCGCATTACAAACGTGTCGAGGAAATTGCATGGGTTGATACCCTAACTTTTATCGGGGCTATACTCATCTACCTGCTTTTGAATATACCTATCTCTGAATCGGAACCTACATCGAATCCAACAAAATTTATCGGGTATTTTTATTATGCCATACTGGCATTGGCTTCTATGCTGGGTGGGGCTGTTATTACTGTAATCCTAATGCTGTTTAATGCCGTGACTGATATAATTCACATATTATCACCCAAAGAAGAAGAGACGCCAACCAATCTTGTTATAACAGAGGAGGACAAAAGGGAGGAAGAATAACGTAATTGATTCAATTGATTTTATTTTTAAACAGTAAAAGGCAAGATCAATTAAGCTTCAAGCCAGGAACTATTAAGTTTTGGTTGTGTATATATTAGAAAGAATATCATCCGGTTGACCACCGTCAAAGAGAGAAATTACAATTAATGATCGGCTATTCATTATTAGGAACAATTTTTTTAACATATCTGGGAATAACCTTTTTCACAAGAGTTCTTCAGTATGGATTAACTTATTTTACATCTTATGATCCATACCGGGATGTTGAATTAGATTTTAAGAATGCTCCTCAGGAAAAGCCATTTATAAGTATTCATTTGGCAATCAGCAATGAGCCGCCGGAGTTGGTAATTAAAACGATCAAGTCGTTGCTGAAGATAAATTACAGCTGCTATGAAATTATAGTACTGGATAACAACACGGATACGGAAGAGACGTGGAAACCCGTGGAAAAATTTTGCCGGTCCAAAAGCAGAATCACTTTTGTCCACATTCCCAGGCTTAAAGGGTTTAAAGCCGGTGCCTTGAATAAATGCCTGGAGCATACGGATGAACGTACCAAATTCATCCTGATGGTTGATGCCGATTACACTGTACTTCCTGAAGTTTTGAATTCATGCCTTTATTTTGCTCTGGAAAAGGAAGTCGACTTATTGCAATTTCCCCAGTCTTACCGGAATTTAGAGCCCCAATCCGATCTGATCCTTGAATACAACTCATACTTCAGGATCTTTATGAACATGGCCAACCGGTTTAACTGTGTTTTATCTACCGGTGCCCTTTCTTTTATCAGCCATGAAGCACTGAAAAAAACCGGGGGATGGAAAGGAGATACAATTACGGAAGATACGGAACTTGGTGTACGCTTAATATCTGCGGGATATAAAACTCTTTTTGTGAATAAAGAGATGGGAAGTTGTTTTACTCCATTTGACCATCAATCCTTTGAAAAGCAGCGAAAGAGGTGGGTGACGGGAAATATACAGGTGTTAAAAAAACATTTTAGAGATTTAGTTAAGTCAACTTTTCTGAACCTGAAACAGAAAGCCGGTATTGTTCTTCAGCTCACGGCGTGGATTGATTTTAAGATTATTGCCCTGGTCTTATTCGCCCTCATGCATCTCGTGGGAATAAGTTCACAACTGATTATGATATTCTGGATATATTTTTTTCTGATGATCCTTATGAAAATGATGATTTATCGAAAGGTTTACCGTGATATGGGAATTAAGAAAATCCTGGGAATCCTGATGATCAATCAAAGTGTGGCACTTTCAACGGGTCTATCGTGGTTAAGAGCTTTCTCTCCATTCGAACTGCCATTTGAAATCACTGAAAAAAGAATAAAATGAGAAACTACTACCACCTGTTTAAAAGCAATATTCAAGGCATGATCTTCTACTTTTCCCTGGCATTTTTTTCGGTTACTTCAGATACATTTTCTACAGCCGTTTTAATGATACTGGTATCTGTTCATATTTGGATCAATTATCGTTCAGATTCATACTTCAAAAAAAATGAATAAATAAGTGAGGAAAAGATAACAAGGCAGATTATAATAGTCGTTGCACAGCTTTTACAATCCGGCCGGCTCGTTCATCCTTACCGCTGTGAGCAAAAAAGAAGCCTATATTAAGCAGGTGATAAACTTTAAAGAACCGGATTAGATCAGGATCCGGAATTTTGCCGTAGCCTTCCGTCAGATAATGGTCGAAATCTTTAAGCCAGACAATCTCCTCGTCTTCACGGGAGAAAAAAGGATCGTGTAAAACTATGGCGCTGGCAATATCCGACTCGAATCTTCCGCCTCCTGCTGCCTCTAAATCCAGTACTCCTACACATTTTACGTTTCCATTCTCTACTTTACACAGGATATTATCCAAATGCAGGTCATTGTGTACAAGTGCGGGCCTCTTATGCGGGATGTCTCCGGCCATCTTTGCCAAACGATTCAGCAGGGGCACAGCATCAGACCAGTGAGCCCATACAGCGGGCTTCAGTCGCTCCAGAAGATCACTTTCCATAAATGAGGAAAGAGATGTATGAATTTTACCCTTATCATTAAGTAAGCCATATTGATCAACCTTGATCTTGTGTATTTTTCTGAGCATCTGCCCGAGACTTCGCAGCACATTTTTCTTTTGTGTAGTGGAAAGATCGGGCCACAGCATTTTCAGGGTAGGCAGAGGTATGTACCAATAAGCGAGGAGGGGAGCATTATCAGCTCCCTTTGATATTGGCAGATGTTCCGGTGCAAGAAGGGAGCTATTTTGACGTATTAACCTGGAAGCACGGCGGGAACTCTCAAAATGCGGCCTCACCCAATCGAATCTTGCCCGTTTAACCATCAGACTTCGGGTATTTTCAAGGTTAATGCGAACAACATCATTGCTGTACCCGGAAAGGGTGGAAATTCGCGAGATAACTGGTATCCCTTCCTCACCTCCGGCTAATTTCATTATTTGTTCTATAACTTTTGATGAAAGCGGGCAGTTTATCAATTCTTTTTTATAAGGCGGAAATTCAAACGAATGTTCTGAATCCGCGGGTTTAAGATCAAAAGTCATGAAAATCAGGGCCTGGGATTCTATCTCTTTTGTTTTTAATATCAGAATTTCCCAAAAGTTTCACTTTATAAAAATTATAACATACTCACCCGGTTGCTGAGTTCGCTTGACTAGTCGCAAATGTTATTAAAAAACCTGGGAAAAAATATATAAAATAAACAAATACATAGAATTTCCCCTTCGTTAACCGCTCACCAAATGTTCCTAACGGAACGTGTCTGTTGGTGGGGCATCTGTTAGGCTACCGACCAGATCTTCCTATCGGAAGATGGATTGAAACAGTGACAATATCTTCTCGTGGATCTGATTTACCGACGTTTGGCGAATAGAACTATGACAAATCGCGTTCCGTAGGAACGTTTGGTCGGTAGAAAAAAATCACAACCTAACCCATGTTCCGTCAGGAACATTTGGTAGCTAGGTTGTTAATATGGAAACGAAAGCCAATATCACCCCTCAGATGGGATAGTGAAACAACACCATCCCATCATCTCCCCTCAATGGGAGATGGCTAAAAGCCTCACCTGGTGAGGTTAACGCATTATAAACATTCATTAACGGACTTTTTTCTCATACGTATTCTGCCAGTTTCGTTGAATAGCCGATAGATATTCCGATTCATTCCAGGTTTCGATCACCCTTGCATTATCCTTATCAGGTTTACAAAGATAAAGTTCATTACCCGGTTGTTCGACGATTTTAAAACCGCATGAACGCAACAGGGCTTCAACGCAACTTCTGTTGGCAAACCACCAGTTGGTAGGATCCTTGTTAAACTTATGTTCTATAAATGCCATTTTCGGCCAGCCGGGTTCCAGCATCTGCTTCCTGTTATTGATTTTATAATCTTCAGCCGGTTTGTAAGAACCGTCGCCGGGCATGGTGAGTGTTTGGAACATCAACATTTCACGAACTTTTTTACTTATTATATCCATTGCCAACAATGGATAGCGCAAATGATAGAACACCCCCATAAACCAGATGATATCGTACTGCTTTTTCTCTCTTGCAAGATCATAAACCTGTTGTTGTTTAAGGGTGATATTTTCTGATAAATCATATAGTTCAAAAACCCAGCTTGCCTGTTTAAGATATCTCGGGTCCAGGTCAATAGCCGTCACCTGTGCCCCCCGTTGGGCAAGCTTCAGTGAATAGAAACCAGCATTACAGCCGATATCCAGTACTTCTTTGCCGGATAAATCTATTGGAATAACATCTTTTATCTCTTCCCATTTAAAGGCAGGAAAGTCACCCAAAAAGTGATCCGGTGCCGTTTGACTTCCATCGGGCAGGTGGATATTGTGAAACCAGGGCCCCAGATTTTTGATCTGCTCTTGAATATGAGAGTTGTCAGTCATGTGAATAATGCTTCAAGATATTTCTATTTCTACAAACTCCTTTTTCCCAAAGGATACCTGCGGTGAATAAGCAGGACACCTTGGTTATTGTTGGATGCTTGTGATTAACTGTTTCCAATCTCCACAAAATTTTAAAAATCTTGTTATTGGTTTTCATGGAATATCAACATGCAGAAATAACCAATAACCAATAACTAAACTATACTGCTACTTTTTTCAGATCTCTGATATACCCGGTTAATTGCTTTGCTCTTTCCCGGGAGGAATGTTGTTCCAGTACCTTTTGTCGTGCTTGTAGTCCCATTTCCCAGCTCTCCTCATCGGAATATTCATTTAGATGACGCTGTACGTCTTCTGTCGATTCGGCAATTAAAATTTCCTCGCCGGGCATAAAAATAGTTTCAAGTCCCTCCCAGTAATCGGAAATGACAGGAATTCCGCATGCTGCCGCTTCAAAAAGACGAACACTTGGGCTTAATCCGGCGTCGATCATTGCAGAACGTGTGACATTGAGGGTAAAGCGCTGCCGGTTATAAAAATTCCTGTGCTCTGCCGGCGGCAGATGTTCTATACGCTTCACATTTTGCGGCCAGTTAACATCAGCCGGATATTGAGGCCCTGCCACAACAAAGTTTTCGTCAGGATGCTTTTCTGCTGTTTTCAAAAGCAGTTTATTTAAGCCAGGCTGTCGATCGTCACTATAGGTTCCCAAGTACCCAAGTTGCCACTGTTTTTCGGCGGATTCCGGATGGTAAAGATCCGGATCAACCGAGCAGTACAGCGGTTTGGCTGATTGTGCCTTGTAGACTTCTTCCAGTTTTTGCAAAATCCTGCCACCGCTGAATGAAAGATACAGGTCGAATTCCGGTATCAGAGCGGGATGAATATACTCGTAATCCTGTTGCTCCAGTTTGGACAAGGTTACCGGCGTGTCAATATCATAAAAAGCTGTTATACCCTGTGCCAGACCAGTTACCCATTTTCCTATTGTAACTCCATCTTTTAGATATGATCCGGCAATCACCAAATCTGCTTTTTGGACAAGGTTTGTATAATTCGACCGGAGTTCTTCTGTTGTTTTATAAAATTGAAGCCTGCAGTAAGGTGAAGAATTCAGATCACGGTTTTCGGCATACCAGCTGACATCCCGTTCCAGGAAATCAACTTTGTGTCCTTCCAGGCTCAGTCCCTTCACCAGGCTGCGGTATGTAGTGGCATGTCCGTTACCCCAGGAAGAGCTGAGTGAAAGACCGATTATTACTATGTGGAGGGATTCACTGTTCATACTGTGAAAGTTTTTGTGGTTTCAAAAGATTTGTTCAAAGCCTGAATTACTTTTTGAGCACGATGCCTGTAGGTATGTTCAGATTTAATCCTTTTCAGAGCAGCTTTTCCTATGGCACCGGCCCTTCGCGGTGTCAGATGGTTCAGAATATCGGCAACATCATGTCCGCTGCGGGCCACCAACACTTCTTCACCGGGTTCTAGAAATAATTCGATGCCTTCCCAATAGTCAGTAATCAAACAGGCACCTGCCCCGGCTGCCTCGAATACCCGCGTAGCGGGAGAAAACCCTATTTTCGCCATACTTTCCCTGTTGATATTCAATACTGCCCGCGGGGAGGAATTAAAAGCATTATGATCTCTTGTGTAGACATGTCCAAGATATTTAATATTGCCGGACATCTCTTTGGTCTCCCATCCGTTGCCACCGAGAATAAATTCTATACCAGGCATTGATTTAGCAACGGAGAAGAAAAAATCATCCATCCGCTCTTCCCGGTCAGGCAGACGATTACCCAGAAAAGCCAGATCACATTTAAACTTATTTTTCTTTTCTGCCGGATGGTGCGTATCGGGATCCAGGGCATTGTACACAGGTATACAGCGGCGGGCACCCAAAGCTTCATACGCGTTGATAACCGGCTGTCCGCCCCCGTAGGTCAGGATGAGGTCGTAATCCGGAATCAATTCCTTTAGCGAATCATCTGGATTACTTTCCATGCTTGCCAGGGTGGCCGGAGCATCTACATCCCAGAAAATAACTTTCTGATCAGGCTGCCGGTTATTCAAGACCGCTTCCTCCAGAAGTGAATCGAAAACACCCACGCCGCTGGCTTTAACTACAATGTCATACTTCTGTGTCTGTCTGAGCACCTCTTTTACATCCTCCTCATTTGGCTGATATACCGATACCTCCGCCCAGTCGGGATCGGGAATATCCCGGTGTTCCTGACGTTCGAAGGCATCGGGTTCAAAGAAGGTTATGTGATGGCCAAGCCGGTGCAAAGCCTTGATGATACCACGGTAATAGGTAGCAGCTCCATTCCAGTAGGCTGAAACAAGACTCGAGCCCAGAAAAGCGATAGTATATTCTTTAGATTTCATATTTGTGTTTTGAGATTTACGTATTCTTCAGTTTTTGATGCAAGCTGATTATATATTTCCATGAGTTCATCCGCCCGGTGCGCACATGTATGATGCCTGTGAATAGTTTCAAGTCCGTTACAGACCAAAGATGTTGCTTTTTCTTCATCCTTCATTATTCTCTTCATTGCCACAATCATTTCATCACCGTTTTGTACCATCATAAAATCTCTGCCGGTGCGGAAAAGATTATCTGTGTCCCGCCAGGGGGAGGAGATAAGAGGAATTCCACAGGCCAGGGCTTCAAAAGGTCGAATGGTCGGGATCCCGGGTAATGCCTTTGCATAAGCTTTACGCGGTACGTGAACCGTACATTTGTATTTGGAGAATACTTCCGGTACACGGTGGGATGGAAGGAATCCACCATACTCAATACCGGATTCTTCCAGAAGCCGTAATGCTTCTTTGGGATAGCGAACTCCATACATCTTGGCTTTTAAGCCCAGCTTACGGACCGGGTCAATCAGAAATTCCATAAGTTCTTCGGTTCGTTCATCATCTCCCCAGTTGCCGATCCATACCAGGTCGCCCTCTTTGTCGCGGTTTTCAACAGGTTTGAACCGGGATGTATCAGCGGCTTCATGCCAGGTCCAGGCCCGTTCCGCCCACCGGTTTTGGATATAGAGATCTTTAACAACTTCACCGAACGCAAGAACGCCATCGTATGAGGAAAGATCATACTCTTCAATCTCTTCCGGATAAGTTGCAGAACGGTGATGGGTATCGTGAAATAACAGGCGATATTGATGTTTTTGTTTATATTCGCCGAGTAATTTTACCAGTTCGGTATCATTCCACTCATGAACAATCACCAGGTCTGCATCCTTTAGAACGGAGTCGAAATTGGTGGAATCATCATAAAAATTGGTTGTCAGGTGCGGGTAGGCTATTTTGAATTCTTTGAAACCCTCCTTGCCGCACTCCTGTAACCAGTTCCTGAAGCTCCACCCGTCTCTGGGTTCAAATACCTGTACATTATGTCCTCTTTTCAACAGTTCTGTAGTTATTCCCCTCAGAAAATGGGCATTGCCGTGGTTCCAGCCCGATATGAGCGAATGATAGAACAGAAGTATTTTCATTGTATGAAATAGTTTATTGTTTAATTCTTTTGATGCTTTTTCAATAATTATTTAAAACTATTAACCGACTGCCTGGTATTGAATATTCCCCCTTAAAAAAGGGGGTGCGGCTTTAGCCGCGGGGGTTGTTTCTATGGTAACGGCTTAATCATCGCAACAACAATAATTGTAACAATGAAGGTATAGTTGAATTCAAGTTCCATATCTTTGACAAAGATGGTCAAACAACCCCCTTTAATTCCCCCTTTGCTAAGGGGGACTTTCTTCTGCGTGTCACCAGCCTCCCCAAAGTCTCCGCCAGTTGGTGGAAGGGGAAGTAAAGGCTCACAGAAACTATTCAGCCACCATTTTTACCGTTTCTGCGCGGGACAGTCGTCTGTATATTCCTGCGTATTCCCGGGCAAAACGGTTGTTGGTATAAAGCTGTGCGCGCTGAATAGCTTTCCTTGCCATGGCCTGACGTTTGGCAGCGTTTTGTATTAGCGTTTGAATTTGGTGCTGAATCGCAATGGTATCGTCCGGATCCGCAAACATGGCAGCATCATCCCACACTTCTCTCAGAGAGGGGATGTTTCCCAAAACAAGAGCACAACCGGAAAGGGCAGCTTCAAGGGCTGAAAGACCAAAGGGCTCATAACGCGCGGGCATGACATATATGCCTGTTCTGCTCAGCCATTCAGCTACTTCTGATGAACTTATCTTATCCAGGTAATTTATATCGGGCGACTGTACAGCAGTGGAATCACTCTGTTCACCCGCTATATAAACCGGCCAGGAAAGATTGCCTGCAATAGCTTTCAGGGAAGATATATTTTTCCCCTCGTCCCATAAACGGCCCATACTAAATACGATCGGTTTTTTTGCTGATGAATAGAAAGAATTTTTGTCCCGCGCATTATATATATAATCGGAAAAAACAAAGGGTCCGTAGTGTTCCTTCAGACAATCCAGCATATATTTCGTGACTCCGATCACGCAATCTGCTTGCTGCAGTCCTTCTTTGACGCGTTCCGCATATCTGTCCCATTTGCCGGGTGCTTCCTCATTTTTTACTGCCTGCCACCAGGATAGAACGCACGAGTGTCCGACCATCAGTACAGGGGCATTCCAGGGAAGCGATCCGTGAGCGTAATTATTAAGATGAATGATATCCGGCTGAATTTGCTGTTCAAGGTCGAGCAGCCAATTTCCGGCTTTTTCAACATCGTCCCATGGATCGTCCATCCACTCAAGGGCGAAATTACTTTCTTTTATTACAAGGTTTGGTAACAGTTTGGCATCTCTCCATTGGCTTTCACTGAGTTTTTCGCCCATAGTAGCCAGATATACGGTTATGTTATATTCCTGTAGAGCCTGAGTTAGTTCAAGCGCGTAGGTCCATACTCCGCCGATAGTATCGGCTGTCATTAAAATTGTGTTGGGTAAAGTTTTCATAATGTGCAATTTTGGTATAAAAGGTCTAGTGTGTGTGCAACATCGACATAAGTCTCCGCTGCAGAATTGAACTTGTTTTCTTCAGCCAGTTTTTCCGTCCATTGGACAGCAGCTCTTCCGCTCCAGTCATCGGGTGGTTCAGCCAGTATGATGGTTGATGTGCCGTTATATTCTTCTGTTATGAAGTCATAGAATGAGCCGTCTGTATTGCGGAAAGTAATACCACCGTGTTCGCCATAAAAGGAAGCTTCAATAATGGCATCTTTATCCGACGGTAAATTCCATGAACAGGACAGTTGAACAACTGTGTTTCCATTCAATGTCAATTGAGCGGCAGCATAATCCTCGACCTGCAGTTGATCCTTTTTTAACGGTTTCCCCTGACTGAAGAGACGACATTGCAGGTCGGTTATCGTGGGATCATCCAGTACCCAGTAAAGAAGATCAACCAGGTGAATACCGAGATCCATAAGGCAGCCTCCGCCGGACAAAGAGGCATCCTGATACCACGATTTGCCTGGTCCATACGCGTTATGGAAGGTGAGATGAACGGCATAGATTTCTCCAAGTCTTCCGGATTCAACTGCTTCCTTTAGCTTTTGCATTGCTAGGGTATAGCGATAGGAAAAATCAACCTCCAGGAGCAGATTGTTTGCCCGGGCTGTTTCTACCACCTCACGGGTTTCCTGCTCATTTCTGCCTAAGGGTTTTTGACAGAATACTGCTTTTCCACTGTTGAGGGCTGCCAGAGTCTGTTCGGCATGCAAGGCACTGGGTGTTGCTATAACGATACCGTCGAGATCGCTGTCGAGCAACGACTGGAATGAATTGAATTTCTGTAGTTCCGACAGCTCACCAATAAGTTTTTCCAAAGCCGAAGCATCAAGATCGGCAACTGCCATCATTTCAGCAATATGTTTTTCATGGATTGCTTCCAGCCGGTTTTTACCGATCCATCCTACTCCGGCAAAACCGAGCCTGGGTTTGGTCTTTGTTATTGTATCTATCATATCAGGAAAAATTTATAAGTGCTTTGGTAAAGCCCTCAGGTTTCTGTTGTTGTGTCTTAAATGCCTGCTGGATTTCCTCCTTGGGATATTCATGGGTAAAAAGGGGAAAGGGATTCAAACTTCCGTTCTCCACTTCTTTCACAGCCTGTTTCATCCCATCGATATATTTCAGGGGATTCCGTTCATGAGCATTGATGACGTCAATGCCACGCCAATTCCATAACTGCATATCAACTTTCCGGTTTTCTCCCTGATGATATCCCGCTATTACCAGTCTGCCTCTGAAAGCTGTAAGTCTGGCTGCGAGATCCAGCGGATCCTGCTTACCGGTAGCTTCAATTACGCAGTCACACAATTCGCCATTCGTAAATACCTCCACTCGTTTTACAGTATCTTCGGTTGCATCCAATTTCAGAACTTCGTCGGCACCGAAACGTTCTGCCATCTTCAGGGAAGAAGAACGCCGGGATAGGGCAATGACTTTTGCTCCTGCATTTTTTGCCAGCTGAACCAGGAGTGAGCCCAGGAACCCTGTTCCGATAACGGCTACTGTCATGCCGTCTTCTATCCGGCATCTTCTGGAAATATTAACAGCACATCCGAGAGGTTCACCGGGGAAGGGTTGTCCGTTCAGCATTTCCGGTAGCTTTACAACATGTGCTTCCTTTGCAATATCATATTCTGCATAGGCGAGGTAGGACAGAGCTGTCACTCGTTCTCCGGGTTCCAGATTCTCTACTTTATTTCCGATAGCATCAATGGTCCCCCAGCCTTCGTGTCCCGGACTTCCAGGCTCTGCCGGGTAGGAAAACCATGTTCTGCCTTCCCAAAGGGGAATATTGGAGGCGCACAGGCCACATCCCTCAATACGAATTCGTACTTCATTGCTTTTGGGCTCGGGAATTGTTGTCTCTTTTAACTCTAAGGTAAGAGGTGCAACAATGGCCGCCGACTGCATGATCCGCCTGGTTTTCTTTTCTTTTTTTAATTCAGCTTCTTGTATAGCCATGGGCAATATGTTTTAAGCAGTTACAGCTGGTTTGAGGGGTTTGACCAGATCCGTTGTAAGCAGCCACCGGTACAGTTCGTTGACCCCTTCGGAAATACTGTAATCCGGCTTCCAGCCGGTAATTGATGAAAATTTTCGGGTATCGGACACAAAATACTTTTGATCACCGGGACGCCATTCTTCAAAATGACATGGGAGCTGCTTGCCGGTCATATCTTTCAGGAGGCGGATGAATTCAATAAGGCTGGTACTGTTATCCGGTCCTCCGCCGATATTGAATGCTTCGCCTGAAAGTTTGTCAATTTGCTCATACGCCAATTGAAAGGCATCAATCAGATCTTCAACGTATAACACATCGCGGACCTGCTTTCCATCGCCAAAGATGGTAATCGGCTCGTCATTCAACGCCTGGATAAGAAAATGAGCCAGCCATCCCTGATCTTCGGTACCGAGCTGGTGGGGACCATATATACAACTCATGCGAAAAACCGCTGTTTTTAGATCGTAAAGCCGGGCATAATCCCGGACGTAAGCATCCGCCGAGCCCTTGGAACATCCGTAGGGACTGTGGAAATCAAGCTTTTGATTTTCGTCCAGTGTTCGCTCTTTCAGTTTGTATTGTTGAGCGTTGGGAATGATATCAAGTCCGTCCAGTGTGCCATAGACTTTATTGGTAGATGTAAAGATGATAGGCGGCTGATGAGAGGAGTTACGTATTGCCTCTAGTACGTTTAGCGTGCCCCCGGCATTGGTTTGAAAATCCCGGACCGGTTGACGGTAACTAGTGGTTACTGCTACCTGGGCTGCGAAATGATACACAAAATCGGCCGCATCCACGGCATCTTCGACTTCATATTTATTACGAACATCAGCAATTTTGATGTTAAGGTTACCTCTGTGGGTATCTCTAAGCCACTCGAGATTTGTTTCAACTCCCGGACGTTTCAGGTTATCAAAGATTGTTACAGGATTCCCTTCCCTTAAAAAGCGGTCGGCAAGATTCGTACCGATAAAACCGGCTCCGCCCGTAATCAGTATACTCTTCCGTTTGTCGGGGATGCTGATATAAGGTTTGGTTATCCAATCAAATTCATCCAGCCGGTTTAATCCGTAATTTTTAAGAATACGATAAAGCAGTTTGGGAGTGCCGACGTTGTTTACCATTCCAAAATAATATTCGCGGTCATCTGCATGGAATCCGTCAATAGTAGGTCTTTCCGGATCGAGATCATTGAGGCAGTACCAGTAAATGCGATCCACGGGTGCTTTCATTACGTCCAAAAGCTGTTTGATCTGCTCATTTTCATCATTCTGCCAGGTAGAGTATCCGGCTTCTGAAATCCACACGTCCTGGTCTCCTTCATTGTTATCTATCACCTCTGTTGCCTGTTGTACAACAGCCTTCCACCCCGGCCAGTCGAAATCAAATGTGTCAGGGAATCCGTGTATTCCCACTGCATCAATATCTTTCATCAATCCTTTTTCATACATAAAATCGAGCCAGCCGGGATCAACCGGACTCATACCGCCGAGTAAAACTTTTTTGTCGTACTTTTTCACTTCTTTGGCCGCCTGTCCTATCATCTCACAGAAAACATCCCAACCCGGATCCAGACGAAAATCGTATTCACTCGGATTGTTCGGTTCGTTCCACAACTCAACCCATTCGAAATAATCTCCGAATTTTTGGAGTATCCCAGATGTAAAAACTGCAAAATCTATGGGATTCCGGGGTGGGGCGGAGGTCTTCTCTGAAATACCGATTGAAGGTGGTGTATACAGCAGACAGGGAAGAATATCCACATGTTCAGCCAGGATGGGAATCATCCATTCCAGCCATTTTTCTCCGTCAGGAGTATGATAATCTGCCCATGATATTCCGGTTCTGAGCTTTGTTATACCAAGTTCCTGTACTTGTTGAATGGCCGTTTCAACATGCTTCTTGTCGTTCAGATGAAACCACTCAAGCAAACCTAACTCCAGCTGATGTTCTCTTGATGTTATCATGTAGCTGTTTTTTTGTTGTGATGAATAGTTATTTTTTAAGGTACTCTCTTCTCTCTCAGTGATGGTATGTTCATAACCCTTCAGCTGCTCCTATTGTTCCAAGGTTAACAGGATCAGGTTCAAAGATTTAATACGGCATAGCGCATAGCGCATAGCGCAGGAGCAATTTCTGTTATGCCCTATGCGCTTTGCCCTTTGCCTCCTCTGTTCTAAAACCATGCAATATGTCGAGGTACAATTGATTAGCATTTCTAAATATTTTTTTGTGAGAGGTTAGACGGTCAGTCCTTTCTCAGTTAATTCTTTCTTGGCCTGGTCCACATGGTCTTCAGCCGTTTGGCTTTTCAGCCATGTTACCAATTCCCGCATACCTTCTTTCATAGTGATACCGGGTGAATATCCCAGTATGGATCCAGCTTTGGAGATATCCCCGAAACAGTGGCGAATATCACCGGCGCGGTATTCTCCCGTAACTTCAGGTTCGATATCAGGTTTATTCAGAGTGTCACCTATATTTTGCGTTATTTCCCTGATGGTATATGATTTTCCGCTGCCTATATTAAATACCTCGTAAGCCGCCTCGGGGACTTCAAGCGCCAGCCGGCACGCTTTGGCTACATCTTTTACATGTACAAAATCCCTTTGCTGCAAACCGTCTTCAAAAATCAGGGGAGGCTTATTATTTAAATAGCGGGAACTGAAGATCGCCAGTACCCCGGTATATGGATTTGACAATGCTTGCCGTGAACCGTAAACGTTAAAGAAGCGCAAAGCTACGGTGGGAATATCATAAGCTTGTCCGGTGATGAGGGCCAGACGCTCCTGATCATATTTTGACAGGGCGTAAACGGATGCAAGGGAAGGACTTTTTGTTTCAGGTGTCGGCAGCGGCTGAAGTGCTTCACCGTTTAGACCCTGGGGTTCCCACAACCCCTTGCTGAGCTGATCCTTATTGCGCTGGGCATTCTGAATTATTTCAGAATTTTCATTCTGGTATAAGCCCTCTCCATAGATACTCATGCTTGAAGCTACAATAAGCCGGTCAACAGGATTGTCAATTAATACTTCCAGCAGGGTGGAGGTACCGACATCATTGACGTCCATATACTCCTTGATTTCATACATGCTTTGTCCCACACCCACCCGGGCTGCGAAATGATAGACGGCATCAATATCTTCAAGGGCATATTTAAGAACCTTTTTGTCTCTCACATCTCCTTTAATCAGTTCCACATTCTTGTTCAGGTAGTCCGGTCTTTCGCCTCCGGGTCCATGCACCTGTTCCAGGAGATTGTCCAATACCCTTACTTGATAACCATGTAACAGAAGTTCATCGGCTATATGAGAACCGATAAAACCGGCTCCCCCGGTAATCAATATTTTTTTCTTCATAATGAATAGTATTTAATGTTAATATATGCAGTGACAAAAACTTTCTACTGCTTACTACTATCTCACATAGGCTGACCTGCCGGCCTGATCACAATATTATTCAGTGCAGTTCCCTTGGGTTGTGTTACGGCAAACAATACGGATTCCGCTACCCGGTCCGGACTGAGAGCACCCCAGCCGATATCCTCGGGAGTTTGCGTGCCGTGGATCATATCTTCAAAGAAGTTGGTATCCACCACACCCGGATGTACAACGGTGACTCTTACCGCAGGCTGTACTTCCAGGCGCAGCGTTTCCGCCATTTGGTCAACTGCCGCCTTCGTGGATGCATAAATTCCTCCGTATTCGTAAGCATGATTTGCAGAAACGGAGGAGATAAATACCACGTCACCCCAATTATTTTCCAGCATTGCCGGTACAAATGCACGGATCAGGCGAAAGCTGCTGAATACATTCAACCGGTAGATATTTTCCCACGTATCCGGATCGCCTTCTGTGAGTTTTTCATGAATTCCGCGTCCGGCATTGCAAACCAGGATACCCGGATCACCGATAGTTTTAATCACTTCATTACAAAACTGATCAATTTGTGTAGGCTGAGTAAGATCTACGGGAAGAAAAATGCCAGGTAAATTTTCTGTTTCCTTGAGATCTGCCGTTACAGTGGTGATACCCGCATCGGAAAATTTCTGTACAATACTCTTTCCGATGCCGGAACCTCCGCCGGTTACAATTGCTTTTCTTGAAGCGAAATCTCTCATGATAATTTCCTGGTTACTCCGGCGAAAGTTTATGTTGGAATCATGCAATATCGCAGGTGCGATGGGTAATACAAAAAGATTTATATTGTACCACTGAGCCGAATCTTTAAGAAACAGGTGATCAGATTTTCTCTCTTTCCCTCTTGGAAAGATGTTGATTAATATAACCAACTATAGCAGCGATATGTTCCGGTTGCCGGGGAATGGGTTGCTTTTATTAGAAGGGGTAGTTTTTGTCATAAAATTATGACGTAACGGGGGTAAATTCTCCATCGGGCGGCTGATTTTGCCGTCCGGTGGATAGGAAAGGGCAGGGATTGGAATTCGAAAGGGAAAGGCAACCAGCCCTGTCAAACCCGCCCGACCGCGAAGCCAGCCTGCCTACGCCGAAACATCCATAAATAAGTTAACATCTTCAGCAATGGCTTCGTGCAGGCAGGCGGCCGGACGGGGAATTAGCTACCGGTTCCAGGGCGGCACAACGTCATTCATCCGGGCGTAGGAGATCGCCTGTCCCACGTGTTCGCTCATATGAGTGATCAACTGCATCAAAACAGCCTGTCCGTTAACAGTGCGTCCATAGAGCTCCGCCTCTTCGTTGAGTTTTGAATCCGGCATTTGTTTCATCACCTCTTTCACATGGTCGACCGATCGTTCCAGCTGAGTAATGACTTCCTCTTTACCGGTGATGGATTCCAGGTATTCCAGGTCTATATCTTCAGGTGCAGAAATTCCAAGCGAAGTTTCCGGATAGAGGTAATTGTAGCGGGCAATATGCATATAAACACGTTCAAAGGTATAGGCCTCACCGTCCGGACTCCAGGAAAATTTTTCTGCCGGCATAGCCTGGGCTAAATCAATCAGGCGTTGTGATGAATAGTTGAATTGTCCGTTAAATTGCTCTTTAAAAATGTTGTTCGAATCCTGCGCAGTTGAAACTTCTGCTGCAAATGCAACAATCAGACACGCAAGGAGGGATGTAGTAATTTTTTTCATCGCATTCGTAATTATTCAGTGGTTGTATTTAGTTCCGAAGAGGCCTCCAGGGTTTCTCGCAAAGCGATCCCTTCGGGGCAAAACCTTGGAGATCTGTGCCTTTAAGTTTACAAACTTTAATCGATTTTTTAGACAGCTAATATTATGAATTAGAAATTGGAAACAAAGTACAATGTAAAGAATCAGGATCCGGAATTAACAAATAAGATCGTAACCAATAGAATCGTCTCTGTTTTAGTACGATAAGAGAATAATTCATTCCGCTCCAGGTACAGCCAGTCTCCTTCGGTGAGGTCATGTATTTTATCACCGACCGTAAATTCCGTGTGTCCCTTCAGGCACTGCACCGACATTTCACCCTCTACGCTGTGTTCCGAAATATTTCTTCCCTCCGGCAAAACCATTCGGATCACTTCCATATCGGATGTTTTGACCAGTGCAAACGTTGCATCCCCCGACATATCTTTTTTGAGTGTCAGAAGGTTGACTACTTCTCCCGGTTGTATATG